>DASRHG010000097.1:0-66962 GCA_035650655.1 Binatia bacterium
CTCCACCGGCCAAGAGTTCGTGCAGCGCCGAGCTGAAGGGACCCGTACCCGCGGTCGGACGGGGCTGCACGAACCGGGGTAGGGAACTCTCATTCGACCTGCCCGCGATCAGGCAGGAAGAGCTGTGGCGGATGCTTTTCAGCGGGCTCGACCGCATCATCACCCGCACCACATGCGGCCGCTTCGACAAGCGCCTGTTCGCGACGCCGCGCGACGTGCATCGGTACCTGAACGCATTGCACATCAGTGGTTGCCGGCCTCCACAGGGAGATGGCGACGAAGGAAGGCCTCCGTTCTCTCCGTGACGAGCTTCGTGAAGAGATGCGTCAGGGCTTTCAAGACGTCAACGCCGTCGTCAAAGGCCTCCGCGGTGAAGTCGGTGTCCTCGAGACGGACGTCGGCAGTTTCGAGCGCCGCCTGAAGCGCCTTGAGCGTCACGCCGGCCTCTCGAAATAGTATGGCGTCGTCAACGCGGAGTTTGGACCGTCGTTCCGGCTCGACTTTGGGCAGCTGCTCCTCGAGGTCTGCAAGGATGAAAATGGACGGTCCAGAGGCGTCAAGAGCGCCTACATAGCTGGCGTCATCCCAGACGACGATTCGTTCTGGAAGATCGCTGAAAATCAAGGGTTCACTGTTCGGAGAGGATTTCTCGGGGCCAACCATCGCTCGAAGCAAGACGACGCGTACTTGATTACGGACCTGACATCGACGCTCTTCGAGCAGCAAGGTCCGTCGACTATCGTGCTGGTGGCAGGCGATGCAGATTACGTCCCGCCCCTGAAAAAGTCTCTTGAAAAGGGGTGGCGAAATGAAGTGACGTTTATCGCGCGAGGCGTATCGACGGCGCTCGCGCCTCTGGTGCACCAGTTTAGGATCCTCGATCCTTCTCTAGTCGAGTACCGCCCTACCTAAGCCGTTCCTCCTCTAGAACCATCAGCGCCGCTTCCCCCCGCACTCTTTTCTATTTCGGACACGGCGGCGACTGGACAACGAACCTTAGGAACGACAGGGCGCCAGCGGCCAAGAGACCCGTGATGAGCGATTGCAACGCCGGCGTCCGCCACGCTCGGAGCGCCGTCTGCGGGGGCAGAGGGATGTGTTCCCGGACTTTCTTGATCCAGTTACGTCGCGGCTTTGGCGCTGGCGGTGTCCACACTTCCCCCTTCAACGTTTTGAGTGCCAGGGCCAGGTAGAGGTCCGAGCCGTCCTGCGCGTAGCGCTGTGACAGGTACATCGGGAGCTCCCAAAGGATGAAGTGGAAGACTCCAACGACGACGCCCCCGATCACGACAATCCACCGCGCGACCCATCCGCTGGAATGCAGAACGTCGACCGCGTCCTTTGGCGTCTTGAGAGACGCGGCCACGATGCCCGCCCACAGGGCGGCGTTTACGATCCACTCGACTCGGCGCGAACTCTCGCGACGGACCTGATAACTCTCACAGACGCCAGCGTACATCTCTGCGTGCTTGCACAGATCGTCACAGCCCTTCACCACACTATTGGTCATCGAAGCTTCCCTCCGATTCGCTTGGCCGGCCCGTAACCGCAGCATGTCCCAATCCGTCTATAAGTGGGACACCGCCTCGACGCGCAGCTCGTCGAGCTCCGCGTCCTTCCTCGCCTGTGCATAAGTCGGATTGGGACTCTTCGTCCCAATCCTTTATAAGGCTCTTCCGGGTTCAGTGTGGGTAAAGGTCGAGGCCGCCGCAGTGGAAGTAGATCGCGGTCTTGAAGTTCTCCCGGTTGCGGAAGCCGCGGGCCGTGTAGCGGATCCACTGAATCTTCGAGTTCAGGCCCTCCGCCGTCGCGTTCGTGATGCGGTGGCGCAGGTACGTGAGGATGTTCGCGAGGTGCGTCTTGAGCATCCGCGCCTTCTCGATCATGGGCTGGAGCCGCGAGTGCGTGGCCCAGAAGTACCACCGGCGGAAGAAGCGGCGGGCGGCCCCGACGTAGCGATACACCCAGAGGTCCGCCGCCATCTCCTTCAGCGCCCAGGCCCGTGCGACCTTGAGCGTGCTGTTGCGTAGGGCAGCAAACGCCCGCCACGCCTCGGGCTCGAAACGATCGGGATGCCGGAGCCACGTGTACTTCGTGCCGGTGAGCCGCGTGTCACCCGCGGCCATCAGCTCGCGGTGCTCGGCCCGGCGCACGCGATCGACGCCCTCGTTGAGATGCTTGGCGCAGTGGAAGCGATCGAACACGATCTTCGCGTCGGCGTCGGGGACCTGGGCGCGGGTCACCTGGACGTACGGCTCCCACATGTCCATCGCGATCGCGGCGATCTCCGCGCGCTGGGCCTCGGTCAGTCCCAGCGCCCAGAACGCCTCGAGGCTCTCCCGCTTGCGGTCGTCGGCCACGACCAGCACGCGCGTGCCTTCGAGATCGCTCACGACGGGCACGTAATCGTGCCGGCGCTTGAACGACTTCTCGTCCACCCCGACGTAGCGCAGCTTGAGGGTCCCCCGCCGCTCGAGCCCGCGCGCGACCGCGCGGCGCTCGATGCCCCACACCGCGTCCCACCCGAGCTTGAGCTGGCGGGCCACGGCCGGCACGGCCGCTTCGCGCAGCCAATCGATCGCCAGGCGCTCGAACAGCAGCGTGAACTTCGACCCGGCGGTCGCCCAGGGGACCGCGGTCTGCCCCACGCCGTGGGTCGGGCAGGCGATGCGGGGCACGCGCGCGTGGAGCCGAGTCTGGAGCTGACACGTATCGAGGGGCCGCCACTCGCGTTCCCGGTGATCGTAGATCGGGCACCGGTCTGGCACTCGGGGCACCGTGCCGGCGCGTCTCCCGTCCGGGCGAGCCACACCTGCACAGTCCCGCCCGCCACGTCGAGCTCCACGCGCTCGACCGTCCACGGTGCCTGCAACCCCAAGATCGTCCCGTAGAGCTCGTGGTCCCGCATCGTCCCCGCCTCCTCCGCCGTTTTGGCGGCGGGACCATAGCACGGGACCGGGCTCAGGCCCTCACGTCACCCACACGGGATCCTGAAGAGCCAAAACGTGAAAGTATGAAGTACGAAGCGTGAGGACATCAGACTTCACGCTTCAGACTTCTGGCTCGATGTGCGATCATCCCCTGCATGATGGTCATCCTCTTTCGCTCGAAGCTTGTCGACGCGCCTGACGGCTACACGGAGATGGCCGAGGAGATGAACGCGCTGGCGCGCACGATGCCGGGGTTCATCGACGTCAAGTCGTTCAAGGCCGAGGATGGTGAACGCCTGACCGTCGTCTGGTGGAAGAACGAGGAAACGCTCCGCGCGTGGCGGGAGAATGCCCGCCACCGCCTCGCCCAGCGCCTCGGACGGGAGCGCTGGTATCAGTACTACAAGCTGGAGGTCGCCGAGGTCGTCCGCACGGCGGCGTACGAGCGGCGCGACGCGTACGTGTCGCAGGGTTGAGCGCCTGAGCGCGCAGGCAAAGCGCTCGTCCGAGCGACGCGCGAGGAGACCACCACCCGAGGACTCCGGCTCCGGCGTGAAGACTCCACCAGGATTGACGAAGCGGTCGCGCTCGAACCGGTACGGCGGCATGTCGTTCTCGGCCGTGTCCGATCTGAACGACGCCGCGGCTCACGTGTGATCTCGACCTCGCAGTCGCGATCGCCGACGATGCGAGCGCGGAGCGGGTCATCGGGTCGCTCGTGGCCGACGGCTACGGCACCGCCGCGCTCGTCGAACAGCGAGTGACGCGTCGGCTGGCGACGATCCGGCTCATCACCCCCCGGCGAGCAGGAGAAGGGGATCGTCGCCGACATGCTCTTCGTCTCCTCGGGTATCGAAGCGGAGATCGTCGCCGCGGCGGATTCCGTCGCCGTCTTCCCGGGGCTCGTCGTCCCGGTCGCTCGCGTCGGTCATCCGATTGCGCTCAAGCTCCTTGCGCGCGACGACCGCCGGCGGCCGCAAGACGCGGACGATCTGCGTGCCCTCCGTAGAGTCGCAACCGACGAGGAGATTCTCCGAGCCCGCGACGCCGTCCTTGCCGGGCCACTCGTACTGCTCGAGCCGGCGCACGTTCGCCACGGTCAGGCGCAGCCCACGTCGCCCGATGCGCGGCTTCCCCTGCAGCTCGACCCACCTCGTCGAGGAACAGCGTGCCGCCGTCGGCGAGCTCGAATCGGCCCACGCGGTCGCGCACCGTGCCGGTGAAGGAGCCCCGCACGTGGCCGAAGAACTCGCTTTCGAAGAGCTCTCGCGGAATCGCCGCGCAGCTGACCCGCACGAGCGGCTCGTCGCGGCGACCGCTGCGCTCGTGGATCGCCTGGGCCACGAGGTCCTTCCCGGTGCCCAACTCGCCCTGCACGAGCACGGTCGCGGCCGTCGGCGCCACCAACTCGATCTGCTCGAGCACGGCGCCGAGCGCCGGACTCTCGCCGACGATCGCCCCGCCGGCCCATGCGACGCGCATCTCTTCGCGCAGGTAGCGGTTCCAGCAGCCAGATGCGTGCGAGGGCGAGGCCCTCCGTTTCCGCCAACCCGCGCACGATGCGCCCGAGCACCTCGTCGAGCGCGAGCGACTCGGCGGCCGTGAGGGCGATCTGCTGCAGGGTGTCGCCGAGCGCCGGACGGCGATACCACGCATCTTCGTGATCGGGACACGGGGTGTCGTCGACCACGACAAATCGTGCGATCGGCGACAGCCGGATCGACTACTTGCCGCGGCATGCGGCGTGCTCCTTCGCCCGAGCATCGATCAGAGCCAAGGAGGGTACGCATGAGCACGATCGCGACGAAGGATGGGACGCTCATCTACTACAAGGACTGGGGCAGAGGCCCGGTCGTGACGTTCTCGCACGGCTGGCCGCTCAGCTCGGACGCCTGGGACGGCCAGATGCTCTTCCTCGCGCAGAAGGGCTTCCGGGTGGTCGGGCACGACCGTCGCGGCCATGGCCGGTCGAGTCAGGCCTCTTCAGGGAACGACATGGACGGCTATGCCGACGATCTCGCCGCCGTGATCGAGGCGCTCGATCTCCGGGACGTCACGCTCGTCGGCCACTCCACCGGGGGCGGCGAAGTGGTGCGCTACATCGGCCGCCACGGGACGACGCGCGTCGCCAAGGCGGTTCTCGTCGCCGCCGTGCCGCCGATCATGCTGCGGACGGCGGCCAACCCGGACGGTCTGCCGATCGAGGTCTTCGACAAGCTGCGCGACGGGCTCACGAGGGACCGCTCGCAGTTCTACAGGGACCTGGCGAGTCCGTTCTACGGCGCCAACCGGCCGGGTGCCAAGGTCTCCCAGGGCACGCTGGATCAGTTCTGGCTCTGGAGCATGCAGGCCGGTCTCAAGAACGCCTACGAGAGCATCAAGGCCTTCTCGGAGACGGATTTCACCGAGGACCTGAGGAAGATCGACGTCCCAACCCTGGTCATGCACGGCGAGGACGATCAGATCGTCCCCGTCAAGGACTCGGCGAGGAAATCGGCGAGGCTCATCAAGGGCGCGAAGGAGATCTACTATCCGGGCGCGCCGCACGGCCTCACGGCCACGCATCAGGATCGGGTCAACGCCGACCTGCTGGCCTTCCTCCGGAGCTAGCGATGAAGATCGTCGTCATCGGCGGCACCGGCCTGATCGGCTCGAAGACCGTCGCCATTCTGCGGCAGGGCGGCCACGAGGTCGTCGCCGCCTCGCCCAACACCGGCGTCAACACCATCACCGGCGAGGGCCTCGACGAGGCCATGGCCGGCACGCAGGTGGTGATCGACCTCGCCAATTCGCCGTCATTCGAAGACAGGGCGGTGCTGGAGTTCTTCGAGACCTCCGGCCGCAACCTTCTCGCGGCGGAGGCCGCAGCCGGCGTCCGGCACCACGTCGTGCTGTCCATCGTCGGAACCGACCGGTCGCCCGACAACGGCTACTTCCGCGCCAAGGTCGCCCAGGAGAAGCTGGTCGAGACCTCCGGCATCCCCTACACCATCATCCGCTCGACGCAGTTCCTGGAGTTCCTCGGCCGCATCGCCGCTTCGGGTGCGGATGGAAACGTGGTCAGGATCTCGCCCGGCCTGTTCCAGCCCATCGCGGCGGACGACGTCGCCGCCATCGTCGCCGAGGTGGCGCTCGCGGCGCCGCGAGGCGGCATCGTCGAGATCGCCGGCCCCGAGCGAGCACCGTTCGACGAAATCGTCGCCCGCTATCTGAAGGCGGTCGGCGACCCGCGTGAGGTCGTGCGCGACCCCGAGGCCCGCTACTTCGGCGGCCGGGTCGAGGAGCGCTCGCTCGTGCCGCTCGGCGACGCGCGCCTCGGCCGCATTGGTCTCGACGAATGGCTCCGCCGCTCGCGGGCAAGAGCCTGAGCCTGCATCCAGGGATCCTGCCGAACGAAAAGGCGACCATGACGAGCGATCTCGTTGCGTTCGGTCTGCCATGCCTCATGACCGGCACGGCGATGGCAGAGCCGCCCAAGGTCACGTCGCTCGTGTCGAAGGATCTTCCGGAGAGTCCCAGCAGGGAAGTTCGGATGATCACGGTGGAGTGGTGCCGGTGGAGTGACGGCGGGTGGCGGACGAGTAGATCAGCCCGCCAGGCCGAGAAAGATCATCATCGCGCGGTTCAGTCGGACGACGTCTTCCGCCGCGAGCTGCCCCACGCGCGTGCCGAGTTTCCTCTTCGGTACCGTCGTGATCTTGTCCACCATGAGACGCGACGTCGTCTCGAGCCCGTTGGCGTTGCTCGGCTCGACGGCGATGCGAATCAACGGGGCATCGGTCGGATCGCTCGTGAAGGCGCAAATCGTGATCGAATCCGTTGCGTCGAATCTGTCGTCCTGCACGATGACGACCGGACGCGGCTTGCCGGCGTATTCCTTGCCGCCGGAAGCGGTCCACACCTCACCACGCCTCACTGCTCGGTCTCACTCGACAGGGCGTCGATGAATGCCTGATCTTCGCTGGCGTGTCGGCTCGATGCGACGAGGCGGGACTGTCGGGAGGCTTGTGCGACGAACTTCGATGACCTCGTGTCGGGGACCCATATCTGTATCGGACGGAGGCCCTGGGCGCGCAGCCGCTTACGGTGCGCGCTCACCTTTTGTCGCGAGCTGGAGGGCTTCGGCGTCCGGGCCCTGTGTCGCTTGGATGCGGATGGCATCGCGCTGCTCCCTCTGGTTACATGTAACCTACGGTGACTGGCGCGACAAGCACCGCATGGGCCAATCCCGGCGACGGAGCTCAAAGGGCTCTGCCCTGAGACGCGATGCGCTGTCCGTCGTGTCACCACGACAACGGGGCCGACCGTCGGTTCTGCACGCGGTGCGGCACCGGATTGGCCATGGGGTGTCCCTCCTGCGGCGTCCCGATCGAGGCCGGCGGGAACTTCTGCGGCGGCCGCGGCGCGGCGCTGACGATCGGCGGGCGGACGACGACCCGCTCGCCGGCGCCGCTCCTCGCCGAGAACATCCACCGGGCGAAAGCCGCGGTGGAGGGCGGCGTCCGATCGCTGGTGTGGGTTCTCACGAGCATTCCCCCCGGAGGTGTCCGCCTGCGTGACGGGTCAGCGTCTGTGGTTGCGCGTCCTCCTCGGGCTCTTCTTTGCGTCGGGTGAGGGTGGCGTGTCCAGTGTCGGCTTCTGACGCGTGCGATAGCTCTCAGCCGTCGACGACCAGGTCGTAGGCGTTGTTGACGAAGCGATCGATCGCCGACTGGGCCCGCACGGGATCGGCGAAGGTGGCGAGCCACTCGTCCGGGCCGCGATTGGACGTGACGATGATCGAGCCGGCGCGATGGCGTTCGATCAGGATTTCGTAGGTGTTGCGGCTCTCCACGGGGTCGAGGGCGTCGAGACCGAAGTCGTCGAGGAGGAGGAGATCGACGGCGAGGAGTTTGCGGAGCGCGGCCTCGTAGGTGTGATCGAGTCGGGCCTGCTTTGCTGCTTGAGCAACCGATCCGCGGTGAGGGCGAGCACGGTGTAGCCGTGGCGACATGCGAGCCAGCCGAGCGCGTCGGCGAAAAACGTCTTGCCCACGCCGACGGGCCCGACGATGGCGACGTGCGCGTGGGCCTGGAGGAAGCGGAGGGCGACGAGCTCGTTCCAGAGCGCGCGGTCGTAGGTGACCTTGGCCGTCGCATCCCATTGCTCCAGCGCCATGCCCGGATCGAGGGGGGCGAGCGTGGCCCGCAACGTGACCGCGGCGCTGTCGCGGCGGGCGACCTCGTCGTGGAGCAGCAGCAGGAGGAAGTCCTGGGGGGCCATGTGCTGCTGACGGGCGCGGACGAGCCGCTCGGGTAGCGTATCGAGGCCGGCCGAGCGTGTACTCGGCGGAGGGGCGGAGGTAGCGGGCGAGCGGCAGCGCGGCCGGGACGGCGGTCGGTGGGCGGCGCTCGCGGGACGGCGCTGGGTGCGCGCGTGCCGGCGGGTGCCCGCCTCCTCATGGCGCCACACGACGGCGCGGCCGCGGGCCTGGTCCAGCGTCGCGAGCCGCTCACCGGCGAAGCAGTCGTCGCGCACGTACGGCACCGAGCGCTCCACGCGCGCCTTGTCCGTCGGCCGGCGCACGCGGGCGGGATCAATGACGAAGCCGCGCGCCTGGGCATACTCAAGAAAGGCGACCACGACGCGCGGCTGGAGGGGATCGGCGGTCGTGATGAGCGCGGCCGTGTTATCCGGGATCACGACACGGAACACGCCGCCGTAGAAGCGCCAGGCCGCCTCGCACGCCTCGATCGCACTCCCCGAAGCACGGATAGACAAAGCGGTAGCGCGAGACGCCTTCAGTGGACGAAGCCCGGCGGTCGCCAGCCGTCCTGATAACACTCGTTACACGTCGGGAAGACCTTCGGACCCCCGTTCTCCATGCCGACGAGGCCCCACGTCTCCCGCCAGACGCCACGATCTTCCGCATCGAGCGGATGAGGATGGCCGACTTCGGTCGGAATGCTCTTGCCGCAGTGGGCGCACACCGTGCGCAGCGCGGGGTTGGCTTCGGCTCGGAACTGCGATCCCTTCTGAGCCATCGCCCTTCACCCAAGCCCGGGTACGGTCCAGCCGGTACCCTGTGATTTACACCTCGACCTCGACGTCCGCTCCCTGCACGCGGACCGGGTAGCTCGCAACGCCGCGCGGCGCGGGTGGGCCGAGTACGGCGCCGGTCTTGACGTTGTAGATGGCCCCATGCCACGGGCACGTGACCTCCTCGCCCGACACCTCGCCCTCGGAGAGCGGGCCGCCACGGTGGGTGCACGTGTCGTCGATGGCGTAGAAGCTCCCCTCCAGGTTGAAGAGAGCGATCTTCTTCCCCGCCACCTCGACGCACTTTGCCGCGCCTGGAGCGAGGTCGGCGGTGCTTGCGATCTTGATGAACTGCGCCATGTGAACCTCCTCTGCCGCTCCGAACTGGATCACTGTCCCGCCCGCGACGAAAGACCCACCAAGGATCAGGCGCTGTCAGAAGGTCAGCTTGCCGAAGGCGGCCAGGCCCACGAAGCGACGCGCTCGCTTTCGGCCAGGCTTCGCTTCAGCGCATCGGTCAACAGAAGCTCGCCGAGGCCGCGCCTCTGAAGGTGCTCGTCGGCCGCCAAGCGTCCGATCAGCGTGGCCGGAACGGCGTCGTAGCGCGGGAGGCGTCTTGCCAGGTCCGGTGGCAGGTCGGCGCAACCGCGACCCGCCTCCGTTCATCCTGCCCCACGAGCTCGCGGAGATAGCGGTCCAGCACAAGGCGCGGTGCCGCACGAGAACGCCGCGCGGTTGTGGAATCGCGAAAGTCGCGCGACGGTGGTACGGCCACCCAGGGCGCGGACTCACCCGGCGGTGAGCCGCTTGTGCCGCTCGCCGGGCCTCACGAGCCGCACATTCGGCTTTGAGCCGGGCCGCGACGAACGTTTCCCGAACACGCTCGCTCAGGCGCAGAATGTTGTGCTCAGCGATGGTTCGCCGGCGGCCTGCTGCGCGCTCGTCAGCACGAAATCCGTCAAGCTTCGCAGGAGCCTCTTCTGCTCCCGCGTCGTCCTCACGTCGAACGGAAGACAACCGTACACTGGCCGACCTGCGCGGATGGATGCAGGCACTCGCGCTCCCCCTGCCCCACCCACGTCGTGACCATCCGGTCGCCGACGGCCTCGCCGCCGCGGCCCCATTGCGTCAGACGAACACCTGGGCCGTCGCGCGGAGCGAGTTCCGCCACGCCGCCACCTCGCTCGGCGGCGGCTCGGAGCGGTAGTACTGGAAGAAGGCCGCCTCCAGCTTCTCGGCGATCTGGTTGTGAACGGGATCGCGAATGAAACGGGTGGAGAGCCCCGCCCAGAGCCGCACGTCAGAGCTCGCTGTCCTTCCGGTTGCTGGCCCGCGCTTGCTCGACCGGGCAGCGTTCGGCGTTCACCCCGATCGCCGGGTCCTTCGCGGACGTCCAGTGGCCAAGCGCCGCACGCACCCGAGTCGACACTCTTGCACCTCCCCCACTGGAAGTGCTTTCCCCCACGCGGCGACGGTCCTGCGCGACGCGCTGGCGGCGCTCGATCCTTCCGAGTTTCAGGTGGAACGTGCACCTCTCGACCCCGCGGACTCGGAGCGTCCGCTCGCCCACCACCTCGCCATCGTCCTGATGACGGCTCTTCGCGGCGTGCCGGGCGACCGCGACGAGCGCCTCGCGAACCAGATAGGCGTCGTCAACCGCCTCCTCGCCCACCTCGGGAACGAGCTGGCCGCCGCGACATGGATCGCCTCGGAAGCGGTCGAACCCGAAGAGCTCCACGCCGTCGTGCAGCGGACCCTCACCACCGACACGCCGACACCCACCCGGCCGGGTATCCCGCTCTCGACGAGCGCGCTCCTCGTCAACGCACGCGGCGAGCACGGCATCGGCCATGAGATCGCGCGCGAGCTTGCGTCGGCCGACGCCGTCGACCTCATCTGCGCCTTCATCCGTTGGCAGGGGCTGCGCCTTCTCGAGAAGCCGCTGAAGGCGCTCTGTGCAGGCGGCCGCCCGCTCCGCATCCTGACGACGGTGTACTGCGGCGCCACCGAAGCCCGCGCGCTGGACGCGCTCATCGATTGGGGCGCGCAGGTGAAAGTCTCGTACGACACCCAGCGCACACGGCTCCACGCCAAGGCGTGGCTGTTTCGCCGCACCACGGGCTTCTCGACGGCCTACATCGGATCGTCGAATCTCTCCGCATCGGCGCTCCTCGACGGGCTCGAATGGAACGTCCGACTCTCGGCGATCGAGAACCGCCACGTCCTCGACCAGTTCGGAGCCGCGTTCGAAGCGTACTGGCAGGACCCGGAGTTCGAGACCTACTCGCACGCCGAGCGCCCGCGCTTCCAGAAGGCCGTTCACCGGCACACCACCGACGGGACGGACCCCATCCTCGGTCTCGACCTGGAACCCTACCCTTTCCAGCGAGAGATCCTCGCCAAGCTCGAGGCCGAGCGCGTGCTGCACGGCCGGTGGAAGAACTTGGTCGTCGCGGCGACGGGTACGGGCAAGACGGTCGTCGCCGCGCGTGCGATCTCTTCTTCGTCACCACCGAGAAGTCCGCGCGCGACTACTCACCCACCACGATGTACCGGGACTACGCGATCTCCCCCACGCTCTTCCACTGGGAGTCGCAGAGCACGACGGCGGCGGACTCGGTGACCGGGCGCCGCTACCAACGTCATCGCGACCTCGGGACGAACGTCCTTCTGTTCGTTCGCAGGCGGAACGAGGACGATCGCGGCGTCGCCGCCCCCTACGTCTGCCTCGGCCTCGCGGACTACGTGCGTCACGAAGGCGAGCGTCCGATGGCGATCACGTGGGCGCTTCGCCGTCCGATGCCGGCGGCGTTCTTTGCGGAGACGCGGCTGGCGGCGGCGTAGCCGGTGGTGACGGCGGTCACCGCGCCCGCGGCGACAGGGCTGCTCCAGCCGCTCACGGCTCCTGCTGTCTTGCAAAGTGCCGGAGGGCGGCGAGGGCGTCCTCCAGGGCGGCGGTGACGAGCGAGATTCGTAGCGGCCGGGTGGAAGCGGGCGAGACGGGCCGCGGCCCCAAGCATCGTGTCGGGTGAGAGGCAAGGCGCCCCGCGTCGGTTGCGCCCGGTTCGCCCGGGGGCGAGAATCGCCCCGTGGGCGTGTCGGAGCGCGATCGCAGACGCTTCGCCCGGATCGGCGCGGCCATGGCGGAGAAGAAGGCCGCCCAGCGTCGGGACGCACTCCGCACGACGCCGGCCGAGCGGGTGGCCGCCGGCTTCCTGCTCGGCGCGGGACCGCGGTCGCCGGGCGCCGAGCGGGCGCTCGACGAGCGTGCCGCGGGCCAGCTCGAGCTCGCCCGCGCCGGCCGCCGCCTGCGGGTCCGCGATGGTCGATGATCCGTTCGCCCTCCTGCGCGATGCCGGCGCGGCGTGCCGCGAAGCCGGCGTCGCGTACGCGGTCATCGGGGCCGTGGCCCGCAACGCCTGGGCCTCGCCGCGTGCGACGGCCGACGTCGATCTCGCTGCGGTGATCCCGAGCCGCGTCGTCTGCGACCGGCTGGTGGCCGCGTTGTCGGCACGCGGCTTCGTCGCCGTGCAGGTCGCCGGCGGCGAAGACGACGAGCCGCCGGACCTGCTGCGTCTGGAGCGCCCGACCGGCGTGGTGCGCCGTCTCGACGTCCTCGTGGCGAAGACCGCCTTCGAGCGCGAGGCGGTGTCGAGCGCCGTGCCGTTCGACCTCGGCGGGATGCATCCGGTGGTCGGCCCCGAGCATCTCGTCGTCTACAAGCTCATCGCCGGGCGCCCGCAGGACCTGGAGGACGCCGCCGAGGTGGTCCGGACGCGCGCGCTGGACGGACGTCCGATCGCCGAGGACGTCGTCCGGCGGTGGGCCGCCGCGTGGGACGTCGCCGACCGGCTCGACGAGCTCCTCCGCCGGAGCGGCGAGCGCTCGTAGCCCGTCAGCCGCTGTCGTGAGCGCGTCGCCGGCGTCGCGCCGCGTCTTGCGCGACGCGCGCGCCTCGACGATGAAGCGCGACGGTGGCGCCGACGTTCACCTGCCTCGCGAGCCCCGACGCGCTCGCCGCCTGGCTCGCGGCTCGTCTCGATCGCATTCCCCGCACGCTCGGGCGCACCGCGACCGTCGTCGTCCCCGCGCACGGGCTGGCGCACCAGCTCCGCCGCGACGCCGTCCTCGCCGGCGACCCGGGGCGCGTCCTCGGCGTCCGCTTCCGTCGTCTGGACGACGTCGCGCGCGACGTCCTCGCGCGTGCGGGACGCGACGTCGACGGCGGCGGCGACGCGTTCCGCCTCGCCACCCTGCGCGCCGTGCTCGCCTCGGGGCGCGCCGCGACCCTCGGGCTCCGCTATCTCGAGCCGGCGGCGCTCGCCGCCGGGCCGGGATGGGCGGACGCGATCGCGGCGACGATCGACGACCTCGAGTCGGCCGGGCTCTCGTGCGAGGACCTCGCACGCCTCGCCGACGGCGGCGGCGACCGGCTGCACGACCTCGCGGTCCTCTGGCGCACCGCGGACGCGGACCGTCCGGCGACGACCCGGTCCTCCGCCGCGCTCCGCTCCGAGGCCGCCGCCGCGGCCGGCGCCGACGCCGCCGTCGTCCGGCCGCTCGGCACCGTCCTCGTCGTCCTCGGCCTCCGTCCGACGACCGCCGAGCTGCGTCTCGTCGCGGCACTCCGGCCGGCCGCGGTGGCGCTGCTCCTCGGACGCCCGGAGCGCGACCCCGCGGTCCGCCGCGCCGAGCGCGTCCGCGCGGTGCTGGGCGCGACGCCCGAGCCGGACGCCCCGCCGCCGGCCGCCGGGCGACGCGAGATCGACCTCGTCCGCGCGTATCTCTTCGCGGAGCCGGGCGTGCTCGCGCGGCCGGATCGTCCGCGGTCGGCCGGTCCCGACGGTACGGTCGCGCTCGAGCACCATCCCGGCGTGCCGCAGGAGATCGACGCCGCCGTCGGCTGGGTGCTGGAGGAGGTGATCGAGCGACGGACGCCGCTCGAGGACGTGGCGCTCATCGTCCCCGCACGCGACCCGCTCGCCGGTCTCGTCGCGGCGGCGCTCGAGCGCGCCGACAAGGGGCCGGAGGGCGCCGCGCGCGGCATCCCGGCGTACGTCGCGGGCGGCCTCCCGGTGACGGCGTCGCCGTCGGGCGCCGTCCTCCTCCAGCTCCTCCTGGCGCTCCGCGACGGCCTCGAGGGCGAGCGGACGATCGCGCTTCTCCCGCACCTCCGCCTGACGGACGACGCCCGGCACCTGAGCGAGGCGGCGGCGAGCGACCTCGTGTGGCGGAGCGGCGTCGTCGGCGGCACGCCGGGGAACCGCGCGCGGGGGCGGGAGTGGCCGGCGAAGCTCCGCGCGCGCCGCGACGCCCTGCGCGCGCTCCTGGCGCGCATGCCGGACACCGACGGCCGCCCCGACGACGACCCGGACAAGGCCCGCTGGGCGATCGAGCGCGCCGACGCCGCGCGGCTCGAGGCCGACATCACGGCCGTCCTTCCCGCGGTCGAGGCGCTGACCGCGCTGGCGGGTCGCGTGCTCGACGGCGCGCCGCTCGCGACGATCTGGGCGGAGGTCCGCGGGTTCGCCGCGCGGTGGTGCCGCCTCCCGCCCGACCCGCCGCACGCAACAGCGCTCCTCGACGCCGCGGTGGCGCCGGTCGCAACGGCGCCGCTCGCCGGGCGCGACGCCGTCGACCACCTGCGCGCCACGCTCGAAGGGCTCCGCCACCCGCACGGCCGCTTCGGCGAGCCGCGGGTCTTCGTCGGCACCGCGGCCGACGCGACGGGCCTCCGCTTCCGGGCCGTCCGCATCGTCGGCGCGGTCGAGGGCGCGATCCCCGGTGCGCCGCGGGAGGACCCGCTCCTGCCCGACGACGTCCGCGACCGGGTCGAGGCGGGCGGCCCCGCCGACTGCCTCCTCGACCGCGCCGGCGACCGCGTGATCCGCGAGACGCACGAGACGTTCCTCGCCGCCGTCGCGGCGGACGAGCGCCTTGCGATCAGCGCGCCGCGGCGGTGGGTGGACGACACGGACCGCGAGCTCGCCGGTCTCGTGCTGGAGGCCGCGGTGGCGCTCGGGCGGCCCGTGCCCGAGACGCGCGAGGCCGAGCCGGTTCCGTCGCTCGCGAGCCTCCGCCGGCTCTACGTCGGGCTCGGCCGCGACGCGCGCGTGGCGGCCGACGTCGCGCGTCCGGCCGCGCGCCGGCTCGCGCTCCGCGCCGTCGCTGCCGCCGGCGGGACGCGCGTCCCCGCGGCGTGGCTCGTCCCGGAAGACGGCGTCCGCTCGCTCGCGCGCCTCCGGGCGATCGCGGCGGGCCGCGAGGCGGCGGCGCTCGGCGTCGACGACGGCGTCCTCGGCGGGGCGGCCGCGGCGCTCCGCCTCCCCGGGCTCGCGCCCGAGCGCGGCATCTCGGCGTCGGCGCTCGCGATGCTCCTCGGCTGCCCGCACCGGTTCCTGCTGGAGCGCGTGCTGCGCCTCCGTGCGCCCGGAGCGCGCCCGTCCACCCGCGAGATCGCGCCGCGCGAGTACGGCTCGCTCCTCCACCGCGTGCTGGAGGACTTCTTCCGGGAGCACGGGCGGGCCTTCTGTGCGCGGGAGCGGACGCTCGACGCGTGGACGCGCGTCGCGTGGGCGATCGGCGAGGCGGCGTTCGAGGCGTTCCTCGGCGAATACGCGCTCGCCGACGACGGGACGGTCGCCGCCCAGAAGGCGCGCCTCCGACGCGATCTGGGCGACCAGCTCCGCGCCGCGTGGCGCGACGGCGCGCCGGCGGAGCTGGTCGGCGTGGAGCAGGGCTTCGCGGGGGTGCCGGTGGCGCTCGACGGCGGGGGGACTCTCTGGGTGCAGGGCCGGATCGACCGCATCGAGCGGACGGCGGACGGGCTCGTCATCCGGGACGTGAAGAGCGGGAAGTCGAAGGTGGGCGAGGAGACGTCCGTCGCGCTGGACCTCCAGATCGCGCTCTACGCGCTCGTCGCGCCGGACGTCGTCCCCGGCGCCCCGGTCGGGTCGGCGGGCTACGTGTACAGCGTCCGCGCGGGCGACGCCGAGCGCGCGTTCGCCGGCCCGGCGCTCCGGGAGCTCACGGCCGCCGCGCGCGGGTGGCTCGGCCTCGCCGCGGAGCTGCTCGAGACGCGGAGCTTCCCGCACGCTCCCGACGACGAGGCCTGCCGGTACTGCGACTTCGCGGCCGTCTGCGGCGACGCCGCGGCGACGGTCGCGCGGAAGCTCGCGGGCGCCCCGGCGGGAAGCCTCGCGGCGCGCGTCGCCGCGCACTGGGGCGGGGAGGCCGATGGCGACGCCTGAGATCCCCGACGCCGCCGCGCGCGACGCCGCGATCCGCGAGCGGGCGCGGAACGTCCTGGTCGACGCCGGCGCGGGCACCGGGAAGACGACCCTCATCGTCGCGCGCGTCGTCGACATGGTCGCGCCCGCCGACCCGCGCGTCGAGCCGGTGCGGCTCGAGCGCCTCGCCGTCGTCACCTTCACGCGCCGCGCCGCCGGCGAGCTGCGCTATCGGCTCCGCCAGCGGCTTCTCGCCGCGCTGCGCGACGCCCCCGCCGAGCCGCGCGCCGAGCGCCTGCGTCGGGCGCTCGGCGTCGTCGACACCGCCTACGTCGGGACCATCCACAGCTTCGCCGACCGGCTGCTCCGTCGCTTTCCCGCCGAGGCACGACTCAGCCCCGGCTACGAGATCGCCGAGGAGACGGACGAGCTCGTGCGCGAGGTGTACGACCGGCTCGTCCACGCCGCGCAGAACGGGCGGCTCGCGGAGGCGCTCGGCGACCGCGACCCGGGCCGCGTGCCGCTCGCCGAGGTGGAGGAGACGGTGCGGACGGTGCAGGCGTCCGGCCTCCGCATGGAGACGCGCGAGCACGCCCACGGCGAGTGGGTGGGGCTCGACCGGCTCGTGGAGGGGATGATCGGGACGCGCGACGTGCCGTGGGTGCCGGGCGCGTGGACGCCGGACGTCGACCGGCTGCGGGCGACGGCCCGGCGATGGGCGGCGGCGCTCGCGGGCGCGCCGGCGGCGAGCCGCGGCGGGCGATGGCTCCGCGCGGCGGCCGCGCGTCTCGGCGAGGCGGCCAAGGCGCCGTCGCTGCCCGAGCTCTTCCGGGCGGTCCACGAGGTGCTGCGGCGGTTCCCGGTGTACCAGAAGGCGCGCGATTTCGACGGCGATCGCGACGGCTGGAACGCGTACAAGTCCTTCCGCGACGGCCGCGGCGACCTCGTCGACCCCCTGCACCGCTGGATGGGCACCCGCATCGCGCGCGTGCGGGAAGCCGTCGTGGCGCTCTACGAGCGCGTGAAGGAGGAGCGCGGCGTCGTCGACCAGCTGGATCTCCTGCTGAAGCTCCGCGACCTCCTGCGCCGTCACCCGGAAGCGCGCCGGAGCCTCCAGACGCTCTTCGCCCACGTCTTCGTGGACGAGTTCCAGGACACCGACCCCCTCCAGTGCGAGGTCGTCTTCTTCCTCTGCGAGGACGGCGCCGCCGCCAGGGACTGGCGGGAGGTCCGTCTGCGGCCGGGGAGCGTGACGGTCGTCGGCGACCCGAAGCAGTCGATCTACCGGTTCCGCCGCGCCGACGTCCTCATGTACGCGGAGGCGCACCGGATGCTCCGCGCGCAGGGCGCCCTCACGGTGCGCCTCGTGACGAGCTTCCGGAGCCGCCCGCGTCTCCTCGCGCTCGTGAACCGCCAGTTCGGGCGGCTCTTCGGCGAGGTGTCGGGCGACGAGCGGTTCGACCCGGCGACCGGCCGCGTCCGCTACGAGGCGCTGGCGCCCGACCCGCGCGCGGCCGACCCGGGGCCCGCCGTCGAGGTCCTCCCGTACGCGGGCGCCGGCGGCGCGCCGCTCACGGCCGACGGCCGTGCGATCGAGGCCGAGGTGCTCGCGCGCCGCATCCGGCACGTCGTCGCGACGCGCCGGCCGGTGCGCGATCCCGAGACGCGCGTCGAGCGCCCGGCGCGGTACGGCGACGTCGCCGTGCTGGCGCACGTGACGCTGAACGTCGGCCTGCTGCTCAGCGCCTTCGAGCGCCTCGGCATCCGGTACAGCGCGCACGGCGGCACGCTCTTCCTCTCCGACCCGCTCGTCCGCCGCTACCTGCTGGCGCTCCGGGCGATCGCCGACCCGTCGGACGGCGTCGCCGAGGCGGCGCTCCTCCGGCCGCCCTTCTTCGCGCTCGACCTCCTGGACCTCGTCTCCGCGCGGCTCGACGGCGAGGCGGACGCCGCCGCCCGCGCGCGGCTCGACGACGCGCGGGCGCTGGTCCGCGAGCTGCGCCGCGACCGCGCGCGCCGGCCGCCCATCGAGACGGCCGTCGACCTGATCGAGCGGACGGCCCTCGGCCGCGCCGCGGCCACCGGCCCGAACGGGAAGCAGGCCCTCGAGACGCTCTACCACGTCGCCTACGAGCTCGGGCGCCGCGCCGCCGCCGAGCGCCTCGACTACGACGGCGCGAGCCGACGCCTCCGCGACTGGGTGACGCACCCGGTGAAGCTCGACCCGCCCGAGGCGCTCGACCCCGACGCCGTCCGCGTGCTGACGATCCACCAGGCGAAGGGCCTGGAATTCCCCGTCGTCGCGCTCTGGGACGGGTTCGCCGAGAAGCAGAGCCGCGTCGCCGTCACCTGGAAGGTGGCACGGACCGCGAACGGCATCGCGCTCGCCCTGGAGGGGCTCGAGACGGAGCTGCCGCCGGGAAGCGGCCTGCTCGCCGCGGAGAAGGCGCAGGCGGCGCACGAGCGCGAGCGGCTCTACTACGTGGCGATGACGCGGGCCCGCGACCTGCTGATCGTCACGGAGCCGCGGCTCCAGCGGGACGGCGACAAGATCCTGCCCGTCGTCCTGAACGAGGTGGATCCCGGCCACGTCGAGCGCGTGGAGGAGTATCGGCCCGACGCGGTGCCGGCGTGGGCCGCCGGGGACGCGCCGCCGGCGGGGCTCGTCGGGGACGCGGCGATCGCGCGAGCGATCGCGCGGGCGCAAGCGGCCTTCGCGGCGGCGGCGCCGGCGGCGCTCCGCGGCATCGCGGTGCCGGTGAAGGTGACGCGGCTCGCGCAGGAGACGCCGGCGCCCGAGGCGGACGACGAGGCGGCCGACGTCGCCGGGGAGCGCGCGGCGAAGGCCGAGGGGTCGCGGTTCGGGCGGACGTTCGGGACGGTGGTCCACCGCGCGATCGAGCTCGGGCTCGGGGGCGCGGCCGGCGACGCGCGCGACTGGGTCCGGCGTGCGGCCCGGGAGCACGGGCTCGCCGAGCGCCTCGACGACGCGGCGGACGACGTCCAGCGCGGGCTCGCCGCGGTGCGTGCGCTGGCCGGCGGGCGGCCGGTGCTGTCCGAGGTTCCCGTCGTGCTCCCGCTCGACGGCGGACGGATGGGCGTCGGGGTGATCGACGCGGTCGTCGCGGGCGACGGGGAGACGCTCGTGCTCGACTTCAAGAGCGACGCGCCGTCCGAGACCGTGCCGCCCAACTACCGCCGTCAGCTCGAGGCGTACGTCGCCGCCCTCCGGGCGGCGGTGGGGGAGGTGGGGACGGTGCGGCCGGGTCTCGTGTTCACGGCGACCGGCGCGGTCGCGTGGGTGGACGCCCGGACGTCTCCGCCGCGCCGGGCGTAGCCCGCGGGGCGGACAGCGGGCGGCGTCGCGTCCCGCGCTCGCCCGCGCGCCGGCCGGACGCGCGCCCGGCGATACGACGTTCCGGCGCAGCCCCCGGCGGCAGGGCGCCGGGCGGGACTCGGGGGCCGCAGCCGTCGACCGCCCGCCGGGACGCGCGTTCAGGGCGCACGCAGGCGGTCGTCGTTCGGGCCGCGGAGCTCGACGTCCCGGCCGCGCAGCTCCTGTCGGGCACGATCCTCGTCATCCCGCTGATGGGCCGGGTGGGCAGGGCATTGCACCGCGTGCTGCCGAGGCTGTTCGGGCTCAGGGGAGAGATCGCGGCCGAGGGGCTCACCCGCCGGGCCGAGCGCACGGGGATCACGACGGCCGTGATCGGGCTCAGCCTCGGGGTCGCGGTCGTCATCGCGTCCGTTGCGCACAGCTTCCGCGCCTCCATGCGGAACTGGTTCATCCTGAGCGGCGATCTGATCGTCTCGTCGATGGCCACCGAGGGATCCTGGCTCGCGATGCCGCTCGACGCATCGGTGGGAGACGTCCTTCGGGGACTTCCGGGCGTGGAGCGCGTCGAGACGTGTCGCGTCCTCGCCGGACAGCCGTATCGGGACATGCGAATCCGTATCGTGACGAGCGCGGCGGCGCCGCACGGTCCTCGCCGCGCAGAGCTTCTCAGGGCACGATCCCGAGGAGCGCGACGCTCGCGCCGACCGTCGCGGCCACGACGACCTCGCCGTCGACGAGCGCGAGACCGTCGCCGAAGCCGAAGACGTCGCCGTCCGCGAGGTGGTCGTCGAGGGCGAGCAGCGCCTCGGGTGCCCCCCGGCGTCGCGCGTAGACGGCCACCGACCCGTTCTCGCCCCGCGGCCCCATGAACGCGACGATGCCGCGCGCGACCGCGTAGGGCGAAAAGAGCATCGCGTCGCTCCGGCGGAGCCCCATCCGCTGGCGGTCGCGGGCCCGCCGGCCCTGCACGGCCAGCGGGACGACCCCGCCCCTGGGCGTCCAGCTGAAGAGCGCGGACGGGCTCCGCCCGCGGAGGATCGTGGCGGCGAAGACGACGCGATTCCCCCGCGTCACGGGAGCCTCGAATGAGTCCCATCGTCCGCCGAGCGGCGTCCGGCCGCCGGTGACGGCGACGGGCCGCAGGCGTCGGCCGGGCTTCGTCACGACGAAGATGCCCGTCCCTCCGGAGTCGTCGCTCACGCCGGCCAGGATGACGGCGCCCTGCCCGTACGCCGCCACCGCCAGGACGTCGTCCACGACGCTCCGGCCGCCCGCGCGATCGCCGTTCTTCGCGAGCGTTTCCACCCTCCCGTCGAAGGTGACGCGGAACGCGCCGTACGCGATCGGTCCGTCGTCGATCGACGAGGCGAACACCGCCCCGCCGCCGAAGACGTCGACCGTGTCCCGGTCGAGGGCGAACGTCCCGCCCGCGGGCGTTCCGGCCCCGCTGTACACCACCTCGACGAACTCGCCGCGCCGTTCCTCGAGGAGGAGCGCGCGACGGTTCTCGGTGGTGGCGTAGACGGCGAGCATGCCGTCACGCGCCGCGTGTGCGCCGATGTCGACGATTGGCCCGCTGGCCGGAAGCACGTGGCCGCTGCTCAGGAGCGGGGCGGGCGCCGCGGCGTCGAAGGCGTAGAGCGCCTCGCGCGTCGACACGAAGGCGGTGACGCCGCCGTCGTTCACGCTCGGATGGCCGGGGACGAACCCGGTGCCGATCGGCGTGACGTCGCTCGTGGCCGCGACGGTCGTCACCGCGCCGTCGTAGAGGAACACGCGGCCGGCGCGCGACCAGACGACGTGGCCCGTCTCGGTGAGCCGCGGGGCGAAGAGACCGCCCTCGTCGACGGCGAGCGTCGTGAAGGCGCCGCCGCTCGCGCGCACCAGCCGGCCCGCCGTCACGCCGCCGGCCTCGAAGCGGCCGTGGAAGGTGAGGGTGCCCAGGGAGTCGATCCCGACGTATCGGATCCCGCCGTCGGTGAGGCGCGTGCCGTCCACGACGTCGCCGGTCTTCGCGATCGTGGCGACCGTCGCGGCGCCCGGCGTGTAGACGAAGACCCCCCAGCCGGCGTTCCGGATGCGGGTCGCGAACGCGACCTGGCCCCCGGCGTTCACCGAGATCGGCGTGCCGTTCGTGCGGATGTCGTAGCTCGTGCCGGCGGGGCTTCCGTCGCGGTCGACGGCGATCACCGTCACGGTGCCGTCCGGCGCGATGGTGACGAGCGCCCGGGCGGTCCGCGGGCTGCGGCTCGTTCGCTGGAGGTCGGCGACGAGTGCGACGTGCCCGCCGTCACCGAGGATCGGCGTCCCGCGGAGCGCCCGGAGGCGGCCGGACGGCAGGGTGGCACGGGCGGGGAGGATGAGCGTGCGGCCGGTCCCGGCGCGCCACCGGTAGAGCGCCCCGCCCTGCCGGAAGACGATGTCGCCGGCGTTGTTCAGGTCGAAGGGGCCGGTGCTCCGCTCGACCAGCTGGACGGTCCCTGCGCTCGCGTAGAAGAGCCCGGTCGTCTCCCCGTCGCCGTTCAGCGTCGCGCGGAAGGCGACGGCCCCCGCGTCGTTGATGACCGGAGAGGACAGGTTCCCGAAGGTGCCGGCGAGCGGCGCCGGCAGCGGGTCCCCGCTCCGGGCGACGACCCCGTAGGATCTCGTCATCCGGCGCCGGCGCTGGAGGACGGCGTGAGGATTCGGGAGCACGTCCTCCCACCCGGGCTCGCCCATCGCTCAGATCGTCCGCAGCGGCACCTCGACGGCGACGTCCAGCTTCGAGTAGTACTTGCGCACCTGGTCGGCGCCGTACTTCGCACGGAACTTCTCGACGACGTCGCGCACTCTCGACGTGTCCAGGATCGGCCGCACGTGCATCCTCGCCTCGCCGCCCGCGGCGGAGATGCGGATCATCGGCGTCTTCCGCACGTTCTTGAACCAGTCGCTGTCGGAGCCGCGCACGGGAAGCAGGTAGAGGCGGTCGCCCTCCTGGGCGAACCAGACCGTCCGCGTGACGGGCTCGCCGGAGACGCGGCCGGTCACGGTGACCTCGATCTCGTCCGTGCCGGCCAGACTTCGTTCGAGCTGCTCGACGCTCATGCTGTCCTCCTCCGGACTCCTGAAGGTCCAGCCCGGCGTGCGGCCGCTCTCCGGGGAGACGACGCGCGTTTCGACCCTCCGTCGCTCGCGTACTCCTTTTGGCCCTGAGGGCGCCCTGCCGGATCTCGCCGAGGTAGCCACCCGCGTCGAGAAGGCAAGTCCAGCGATTCCGCGCGCACACGCACGAGCGGCGAAGCGATTTACGTCCGGATCGGGCCCGGCCATCCTGCGCGCGTGCGCCCTTCCCTGCATGGCCGAAGCGCCCTCGTCCTCGTCGCCCTCCTCCTCGCGCCGCTCCGCGCCGACGCCGTCTCGCTCCTTCACGAGTGCAGGCTCGCGTGCGGCGGCGCGATCCAGCGCTGTCGGGCCGCCGGCGGCCGGCAAGGACGCTGTCGCCACCGGACCCTCGCCCGGTGCGCCGAGCGCGGCCTCTCCGCGTGCGTCGCCCTGCCCGCAGACTTCCCCCGCGGCGCCTCCGTGCTCGAGCATCACGCCGGCCCGACCCGCGCCGGCGTCTACGTCGAGCCGTCGCTCGACCCGAAGACGGCCGCCCGCATGCGCCGCGACCGGCGCTTCAAGGCGCCGGCGACGGGCGCGAGCTACGCGCAGCCCCTCTTCCTGGACGGCGGCGGGACGCGCGACCTCGTCGTCGTCGCGACGGAGGAGAACTGGGTCTACGCGTTCGACGCCGCGACCGGCGTTCTCTTCTGGAAGAACCGGGTCGGGACGCCGGTGCCGCTCCGGGAGCTGCCCTGCGGCAACATCGACCCGCTCGGCATCACGGGCACGCCCGCCGTCGATCCCGCGTCGCGCACGATCTTCCTCGACGCCATGACGACGCCGGACGGCGGTACCACGAAGCGGCACCTCGTCTTCGGGCTCTCCGTCGACGACGGCAGCGTCCGTCCCGGCTACCCGGTCGACGTCGCCGCCCGCCTCGCGGACGCCGGGATGGCGTTCGACTCCGCCGTCCAGAACGAGCGCGGCGCGCTCACGATCCTCGGCGACACGCTCTACGTGCCGTACGGCGGCCACTTCGGCGACTGCGGGAACTACCGCGGCTGGGTGGTCGGCGTGCCGCTCGCGCAGCCGGCCCCGCTCCGGGCGTGGGCCACGGCCGCGCGCGGCGGCGGGGCGTGGGCGCCGGGCGGCGTCGCGTCCGACGGGAGCGCCGTCTGGGTCGCCACCGGGAACACCTTCGGGGCGAGCGCGTGGAGCGGCGGCGAGGCCGTCATACGCCTCGCGCCGGGACCGGCGTTCAGCGGGCTCCCCGCGGACTACTTCGCGCCGCCCGACTGGCGGATGCTCGACGCCGGCGACGTCGACATCGGCGGCTCGGGGCCGGTGCTGTTCGACGTCGCGGGGAGCGTCCCCTCCGCGCTCGCGATCGCGCTCGGCAAGAACGGCAAGGCGTACCTGCTCGACCGCGCGAGCCTCGGCGGCGTCGGCCTGGGCGTCGCGAGCGCCCGCGTCGCGAGCGACGAGATCATCAACGCCGCCGCCGCGTATCGCACGCCGAGCGGCACGTACGTCGCGTTCAAGGGCGCGGGGACCGGCTGTCGGAACGGCCCCGGCGATCTCGCCGCCATCGCGATCGACCCGGGGTCGCCGCCGGCGATCCGCCCCGCCTGGTGCGCGCGGCAGAACGGCGCGGGCTCGCCCATGGTGACGACGACCGACGGCGCGTCGAACGCGATCGTGTGGAGCGTCGGCGCGGAGGGCGACGAGCGCCTGCACGGCTTCGACGGCGCGACCGGCGCCACCGTGTTCGCGGGCGGCCGGCGCCGCGACGCCATGGCGGGCGTCGCGCGGTACGTCACGCCGATCGCCGCCAAGGGTCGGATCTACGTCGGCGGGACGTCGGCGCTCTACGCCTTCGCGCCGCGATAGGCGATGTCGCTCCCCCCGGCCCCCGCCGGCAACGGCGCCGACGAGATCACCCTTCGCGCGGACGACGCGCATCCGGCCGACGACGCCGATCCAGCGGCGGCTCCCAGGGAAGTCTCGGGGGCACTCCCGCGCGCCGCCCCGGGCAAGGGGGGGTTGCCGCAGCGTGGGCAGGGCGCCATCGTTCTGCCCTTCATGACGCCCGCGTCCTCGATCCTCGAGTCCCGCTGGGCTCAGACGTTCCCCACGCTCGAGCCCGCGGAGCTCGATCGGCTCCGCCGCTTCGGCGAGCGGCGGACCTGGGGTGCGGGCGAGCACGTCGTCACGAGCGGCGAGGTGAGCCCGGGCATGGTCGTCGTCCTCTCGGGCGAGCTCGCGATCTCGCAGCACAACCCGCTCGGGCCCGACGAGCCGATCGTCACGTACGGGCCGGGCGGGTTCATGGGCGAGCTGACGCAGCTCTCCGGCCGGCCGTCGCTCGTCGACGCGCGCGCCGTGAAGGCCCTCCAGGCGATCGTCATCCCGCCGCCCCGGCTGCGCGACGTCCTCGTCGCGGAGGCGGAGCTCGGCGAGCGCATCATGCGCGCGCTCATCCTCCGCCGCGTGGGGCTCATCCAGAGCGGCGTCGCGGGACCGCTGATCGTCGGGCGCGCCGGCCACGGCGACGTGCTGCGGCTGGCCGGCTTCCTCTCGCGCAACGGGCATCCGCACCACGTCCTCGACCCGGAGAGCGACGCCTGCGCGCGGACGCTCGTCGAGCGGTTCAGCGTCGCGCCGGCCGAGCTGCCGATCGTCCTCTGTCCGAACGGGACGATGCTGCGCAATCCGAGCGAGGTGGCGCTCGCCCGCTGCCTCGGCCTCGTACGCGCGATCGACCCCGCGAAGCTCTACGACGTCGCGATCGTCGGGGCGGGACCGGCGGGCCTCGCCGCCGCCGTCTACGCCGCGTCCGAGGGGCTCGCCGTGCTCGTGCTCGACGCCCGCGCCTTCGGCGGGCAGGCCGGCGCGTCGGCGCGGATCGAGAACTACATGGGCTTCCCGACCGGCATCTCCGGGCTCGCCCTCATGGCCCGCGCGCACAACCAGGCGGAGAAGTTCGGCGCCGAGATGGCGATCCCCGCCGAGGTCGTGCGCCTGCGCTGCGGCGCGGCCCGCGACGGCGCGCGCTTCGAGCTCGCGCTCGCCGGCGGCGAACGCGTGCGCGCGCGCGCCGTCGTGATCGCGAGCGGCGCCCGCTACCGCCGCCTCGACCTCCCGGACCTCGGCGAGTTCGAGGCGTCGTGCGTCCACTACTGGGCCTCGCCGCTCGAGGCGAAGCTCTGCACCGGGCAGGAGGTGGCGCTCGTCGGCGCCGGGAACTCGGCGGGCCAGGCGGCCGTCTACCTCGCGAGCCGGGTCGCGAAGGTCTCGCTCCTCGTCCGCGGCCCGAGCCTCGGCGCGAGCATGTCCCGCTACCTCGCCGACCGGATCGCCGCGCTGCCGAACGTCGAGGTGCGGCTCGGGACGCAGCTGTCCGCGCTCGAAGGCCGCGCGGGCGTCCTCGACGCCGTCCGCTGGCGCGACGTCCGGTCGGGCGCGGAGACGCGGCGGTCGATCGGCCACCTCTTCCTCTTCATCGGCGCCGACCCGAACACCGCCTGGCTCTCGGAGTGCGGCGTGGCGCTCGACGCCAAGGGCTTCGTCCGGACGGGCGCGGACCTCGGCGACGGGCGCCGGCCGCTCGAGACGAGCCGGGACGGCGTGTTCGCGATCGGCGACGCCCGCGTCGGGTCCGTCAAGCGCGTCGCGGCGGCCGTCGGCGACGGCGCGCAGGTCGTCGCGGCGCTCCACGCCTTCCTCGGCGGGCGCACGGAGGCGAGGGCCGAGGGCTGACGCCGCCCGCCGCCGGCCGCGTGGGCGCGGGGCCTCGCACACGGGTGCCGGCGCGCTCGCGGCGAGCCGGGATGGCGTCGTCGCGATCGGCGACGTAGGCCCGAGCGGGAGGCCCGATGGCTCACGCATGCGATCACGCGGCCGACATCCGGGACGTCGTCCCGAGCGCGCTCGGCTGCGAGGAGTGCCTCGCGATCCATTCCCGGTGGGTGCACCTCCGGCTCTGCCGGACGTGCGGCCACGTCGGCTGCTGCGACAGCTCGCCGCACCGTCACGCGACGAAGCACTTCCACGCGACGCGCCACCCGATCATCGAGGGCTACGATCCGCCCGAGGGCTGGGGCTGGTGCTACGTCGACGAGGTGATGCTCGACCTCGGCGATCGCACGACGCCGCAGCGCGGCCCGATCCCGCGCTGGGCGTGAACGTGCGTGCGGTCCTCGAGACCATCGGCGGCCGCACGCGCGCGACGGCCGCCGCGGTCGAGGCGCACCGAGCGCTCCGCGGCGCTCGGCTGGCCGAACGAGGGGGGCACCCCTGCCCTTTCGAGCGTGCGGTCCCCGTCGACTCGAGGCGGTGCGCCGCTCTTCCCCTGGGCGCGTGACGGCGAAGCTCGCGGCGACGGCCAGCCGCAGCAGCCAGCTGCTAGCGCGCCGGCTCCGCCGGGGCCGGCGTCCCCGGCTCCACGTCGTACCGCGCGATCACGCTCGACGCGACCGTGACGCGCCCCGCCTCGACGGGCGTCGGCGCGGCCTCGGCACGCATCGCCGCCGCGCGCGGGAAGGGCTCGGGCGGGACGACCGACGAGCTGCCCTCGCGCACGTCGCGCAGCGGGCCCAGGCGGACGCCCATCGCGTCGGCGACCGCGCGTGCCTTCTGCTGCGCCTGCTTCGCCGCGCGGGCGAGCGCGTCCATGCGCGCCGCCGTGTCGTCGCGGAGCGCGAAGCCGACGTCCTGGACGTCGGTCGCGCCGGCGGCGACGGCGGCGTCGATCACGCCGCCGACCTTCGCCGGGTCGGTGCGGACGCGGAGCCGGCTCGACGCGCGGTAGCCGACGATGCGCGGCGCCTCCTTCGGCCGGGCCGGCTCCGGCCGCCCGTCGGCGTAGACGGGCGCGAGGGAGACACCGACCGTCTGCACGTCGCCCTCGGGAACGCCGAGGGCGCGGATGCCGGCGAGCGCCTTGCTCACGACCGTGCTCACGCGCTCCTGCGCGGCCGCGGCGGTGTCCGCCTGGGCCGTCGCGCCGACGGTCACGATGGCGACGTCGGGCGCCGAGCGGACCTCGGCCGTCCCGGTGACGGTGATCGCCGGCCGCTCGCGCGCGCGGTCGGCGGCGAGGACGGCCGTGGGGACGAGGACGGCGAGGGCGAAGGCGCGCATCCGGGGAGGAATGCGCGTCGCGGCGCCCGCGGGCAAGAGGGGCCCGCCGGCGGCTGCACCTGCGTCTGCCGAGGAGCCGCGGGGCCTACCCCCGGCGCGGTCGCCGCCCCCACACGCGCGGGTCGAACGAGAACGGGCGCGGGGCGCCGAACGCGATCCGGCGGAAGTCGCGATGCGCGGGGTTCAGGAGGTAGTTGCGCTCCTCGGGCACGACGGCGGACGGCACGGCGAGGACGGCGGTCTCGCTTGCGCGCGCCGGCAGAGGCGCCAGACGCGCATCAACCGAGGACGCCGTGCGAGAGACGGCCGAGGACGTCCTCGACCTGCCGCGCGCCGAGGTCGGTGTCGAGGTGATGCAGCGGGACCGCGCTCCCGAGCGCGCGATTGGGCCGCCGGAGCCAGCGTGCCGCCTTGGCGCGATCGCCGAGCGTCTCCTCGGCGAGCGCGGCGATGCGCGCGACGCGGAACAGGCGGTCGGACTCGTCGGGGCGGAGGCGCCGCTCGTGCTTGCGGCGCGCGAGCGTGCGCGCCGGGATGCCGAGGATCGCCGGCACGCTCTTCGCGTCGATCTCGTACGCGGAGGCGAGCGCGGTGACGGTGTCGTACGGGAGGCCGCGACGGAGGCGGAGCCGGAGGGCGTCCAGGTCCGCGGGCTCCGAGTGGAGCGCCTTGCGCCCGCCGAGCGCGGAGACGATCCGCCGGGCGACGGTGCCGCGTGCTGCCATGTGGCACAGAGCTTATCGCCATATGGCCGCACACGCAATCTCCGTCGGGCGACCCGGCGCGAAAAAGTCTACACGTGTAGACTCGGGATCGGTCAGCTAGAAAGTCGCTGCCCCTGCCCCGCCAGACGGATGACCCCCTGCGCCGCGCCCACCGCCCGCGCGCACCGCTGCACGGCGAGGTCGAGCGCCTCCAGCACCTCCCGCGGCACCCCGGGGACCCGCTCCGCGCGCTTGCGGACCGAGCGCAGCGTCCGGAGGAAGAGCCGGAGCGAGGGCGCGGCCGCCTTCCCCCGCCGCCGGAGCGCCGCGAACTCGCGTGCCGTGAGCGAGCCGTCGAGCGCCTTGCGCCGCATCCGCTCGAGCTCGGCGCGGAGCGCGTCGCTCAGGTGCCCCTCCGCGAGGCGCTCGTCGATCCACATCGCGGCGAACGCGTCCGACAGCTCGGGGATGAACCCCTTCGGCCTGCGCCCGAGCCACTCCGGGTGCCTCGCGCGCACCCAGTCGTGGACCTGGAGGTACCGGTAGAGCGCCGCCCGCCCGAGGCGCAGCCGGCGCTGCGCGTACGTCTCGATGTCCGGGAACGCGAGCGCCTTCCAGAGCCGCTCGTCGCGCACGCGCGCGAGCAGCGCCGCGGCGCGGAGGTAGGAGAGCTGGACGTTCTTGAGGTGCCCCTTCAGGACGAAGGTCACCTGGTTCGCGACCTGGGCGAGGCTCGGCTTCCGGGTCACGCCGCGCCCCCTACGCCACGCAAGCGCACCATTCCAGCCGCGGTGCGTCGGCGTTTGGCCGCGCCCGGCGCCGCGTGCTACGCGGACGCGGCGTGGCGCCGGGAGCGTGGGACGACCAGCTCGCCGTGTCGCGCGTCGAGGGCGAGGCGCCGTGAGCGCGGACGCCGACTTGCGCATCATCGCCATCGACTGGTCCGGCGCCCGCACCGGCGCGCGCCGGAAGATCTGGGCCGCGGAGGCCGGTCCGCACGAGCTCGTACACCTCTGGCACGGGCTCGACCGCGACGCGGTCGGCGACCTTCTCGTCGATCGCGCCGGGCACGACCCGAGCCTCGTCGTCGGGATCGACTTCGCCTTCTCGCTCCCGCGCGCCTTCCTCGTCGCGCGCGGCATCGCGTGCGCTCCCGATCTCTGGGCCCGCGCCGCCGTGGAGGGCGAGGCCTGGCTCGCACGCTGCGAGCCGCCGTTCTGGGGGCGGCGGGGGACGCGCCGCCCGGGGCCGGCCGCCGGCGGCCTGCGTCGCACGGAGGAGGAGGTCGCGCGCGCCTGCGGCACGCGGCCGAAGTCGGCCTTCCAGATCGGCGGCGCCGGCGCGGTCGGCACCGGCTCGATCCGCGGGATGCCGCTCCTCGCGCGGCTGCGGGCGGCGGGCTTCTCCATCTGGCCCTTCGACGCGCCGCGCCTTCCGCTGGTCGTCGAGATCTACCCGCGGGCGCTCTATCGCCGCGCCGTGAACAAGTCGGACCCGCGCGCCCGGCTCGCCGCCTTCGACGCGGCGGCCGCGCGCGCGACGCCCGACGCGCGCGCGTGCGTCGCGCGCTCGGACGACGCGTTCGACGCCGCGGTCGCGGCGGTCGTCATGGCGCGGCACGCGGCGGAGCTGCGGGCGCTGCCCGCGACCGCCGACGCCGAGCGGCGGCTCGAGGGGATCATCTGGACCCCGCTCAGAACGCGAGCAGGTCGATGCGCTCGACGTTCATGAGCCCGACGGCGGCGCAGGGCGTGTCGCCCGCCGGCGAGGAGAAGACGAGCGTCCCGCCGAGCCGCAGGTTCGTGCCGAGCGCGAGCGGCAGGCCCGGCCGGGGCGGCGGGCCCTCGGTCGCCCCGAAGCTCACGAGGACGACCGCGTCGTTCGAGCCCGGCGCCGCCCGACCCGCGGCGATCGACTTCGAGCCGAGGCGCGTCATGCCCTGGTTGCTCGGCAGCGTGAAGACCGCGCACGGCGTCCGCTGCGCGAGCGGCAGCGCGCCGCCGCTGGCGCTCTGCTGCGGGAACACCTTGTAGAGCGCGATCGTCGCCGCCGTGCCGCCGTCGCTCGCCTGCGCGTAGAGGACGGCGCCGTCGGGATGGAGCTGAAACGCGTCCGTCACGCCGGGGACGACCTCGAGCGGCGTCGGGGGCGGGCCGACGATCCGGTAGATGCCGCCGTTCGTCCGGAAGCTCGCGAACACCGCCGCGCCGTCGGGCGTCACCTCGAGGTCGCCCGTCGGGTCGAAGTCGCCGTCGCAGGCGTCGGCGCCTTCGGCGCGGTCGATCGGGCCGTAGAGCGTGCTCGCCGCGCCGCTCGCCTTGCCGAGCGCGACGAGATCCTCCTCCGCGGCGCGGAGACAGCTCGACGAGTCCGGGAGGTCCATGGCGCGCGCCAGGTAGACCGCGCCGCCCGCGCGGCGGTCGCACGCGACGTTCGTCGTGTCGTCCTGGGTGCGCGCGAACACGTCGGCCTCCGCGCGGCTTCCGTCCGCCCCGAGACCAACGTGGAGCACGCTCTCCGTCTTCGTCAGGTCGCCGCGGGGATCGGTGAACGTGCCCGTGTCGCTCAGGAGGTAGAGGTTCCCGTGGCCGTCGCCGCAGAGGTCGATCGGCTGGAAGCGCACCGGCGACGACGTCGTGCAGCTCTCGCCGCCGGACCGGCAGTCGTTCGAGACGACGCAGAGATCCTGGGTGCCGCCGCCGGCGTGGCTCCGGCAGACGCCGACCGTGTCGTCGACCGCCACGCGCGCGCCGCTCGGGCGGATCGCGAACGTGCCGGCGCCCGACGCGTGGCCGAAGACGGGATCCGCCGCGAGCGTCGGGCCGCTGCCCGGCGCCGTGCCGCCGAAGCCGTGGGCGAGCGCGTGGATCACCGGGCGGTTCGCGCTGCTCGCGACGCCCGTGAGGACGGCCTGCTGGTGGCCGGGCGCGGCCGGCGCGAACGCGAGGACGACGTCGGCGTGCTCGCCGGGGCCGAGGTCGAGCGTCGCCGGCGTCACCGTGAAGGCGGCCGCGTCGGTCGCGAGGTGGACGCGGAGCTCGCTGGTCGGCGCCGGGTCGAGGTTCGTGACCGTGATGGTCGCCGTGCCCTGCCCGCCGACCGGCACGGCGCCGAGCTCGAGCGACCCCGCCGCCCCGAGCCGGAAGAGCCCCGGCGTCCGACCGGGCGCGACGGCGGGAATGGCGAGGAGACGCGTCCGCGCGCTCGCCGCGAGCTGGCCGTCGCTCACCGTGAGCGACACCTCGAGGTCGGCGCTGCCGTCGGCGAAGACGTGGGTCGGGCTCGGGTCGGTCGCATGCGCGCTCCCGTCGCCGAAGTCCCAGTCGTACGTGAGCCAGTCGTGATCCGGGTCGAAGCTCCCCGTGCCGCTGAACTGGATCGGCACCCCGGCGAGGATCGCCTCGCTCGTCCCGCCGATCACCGCCGTCGGCGCCCGGTCGCCCGCCGCGGCGGCGCGGAAGCGGACGGTGTGGACCTCGCGGAGACGCCGCCGCGGCCGTCCGAACGGTTGCGAGCGGGCGCTCACCCGGAGCCGGTTCACGCGGTGGGGGCCCATCCGGAGGAGCGCGGCGCCGAGGACGGCGCGCTTGCCGCTGCCGCCGGCGTCGGTGAAGTCGACGAAGCGCCGGCTCACGTCCCGCCCGCCGAGCCGCGCCCGGAACGTGCGGGCGTCGACGCCGGCGCCGCCCGCCGTCTTCCCGAGGTAGACCTTCGCGTTGACGAACGGATGCGCGGGCACGACCCCCACCGCCGTCGGGGAGGCGACGAGCAGGAGGCGCTCCCGCCGCCCGCGGCGGGCGCCGTCGGCCGCCGGCACGGCCGCGAGCGCGAGCACCGCGAGCACCGCCGCGATCCGGGACATGCGGCGGCGGAGCGGGCCGGCGCGGGCCCGGCGCTGCTGCCGGCGCGGCGCGCCGAGCCCGTTCACTCCTCGCTCTGCGCCTCGCGCTTCACGCGCTCCTTGTCGGCGTGCGCGTTGTCCTTCAGGCGCGCGGCGTTCGCCTTCCACGTGCGCCCGGCGGTGTGCGGGCCGTGCTCGAAGAAGTCGCGGACGGTGCGGCCGACGGTGAGCGCGGAGCCGCGGACGGTGTGCCCCGCGAGCCGGCCCGACTCCATCACGACCCCGATCGGGTTCGCGGCGGCGGGCGCGGCGGCAAGGAGCACGACGGCGAGGAGTGCGGGGGCCGTCCGATGTGCGGTCACGCCCCCATTGTGCCGGGGCGCTCGCGCGCCGCAAGCGGGGGGCTCGGCGACGACGGGCTCCCGGGCGTCGTGCCGCCGGACGGCGCGGCGCCGGCTCCAACGCGCTGGCGGGCGGCGTGCTCCCGGGGCAGGATCACCTCGAAGACCGTGTTCCCCGGGTCACCGCAGAGGAGCGCGACCGTCCCGCCCAGGACCTCCGCCAGGCGCCGCACGAGGTAGAGTCCCAGACCGAGGCCCGCCCCTCCGACGCGACGACCCGCATCGCCCTGCTTGAACCGCTCGAACAGCCCCTCCCGATCGGCGGGGCGGATCCCCGGCCCGGTGTCCTTCACCCGCAGCGACACGGCCTCGCCGTCCGCCGTGGCTTCGCAGACCACCTCCACCCGCCCCGCTTTGGTGAACTTGAGGGCGTTGGTCACCAGGTTGCGGAGGATCATCCTGAGCTTCGGGGCGTCGGTGGCGATCTCCGGCATCCGGACCGTCCACGCGAGCTCGACGCCGGGCTCCCTCAGCTCCGCCACCTCGCGATCGACCGCCTCGCACAGGTCCGTGAGGGCGACGCGCGCGTGCGCGGGACGATCCGCGCCCGCGTCGAGACGCGCGACGGCGAGGATTCCTTCGATCAGTTCGAGGAAGTCCACCGAGCACTGGCGCATGCGCTTCACGATGCTGCGCTGCGGCTCGCCGAGGCCGACGTCGTCCAGCAGCATGTCGCTGTAGCCGGTGAGGATGTGGAGCGGGGTGCGGAGATCGTGCGACACCGCCGCCAGGAGGTCGCTCTGCAGCTCGTTCACATCGCGCAGCGACCGCATGAGCCGCGCGTTGGCGAGCGCCGCGACGGCATGGTGTGCGAGACTCCGTGCCAGGGCGACCTGCCGGCGCGCGAAGCGGCCGCTGCGGGTCGTGTATCCGACGCCCAGGAGCCCGATGACGCGCCCGTTGCGGCGGAGGGGAAGGCCGAGCAGCGACGAGACCGCACGGTGCACCCGGTAGGCGCGAAGGCCTGCGTGCTGCGCGACGTCCGGAACCTCGAGCAGGTCGTCCGCGGCGCGCGCCAGGGCGCGTTCGACGACGGCCCCCTCCAGGGCGACGGCGCGCAGCGCGTCGAGCGCCGGCGCAGGACCCGTTCCCGCCGCATACCGGAACACACCGGACGGCTCGTCGAGAAGGTACACGGCGCCCAGCTCGCAGCCGACCGCCTCCGCGACCTTCGCCGCCATGGCCGGCAGGAGCTCGTCCGGATCGTGGATCGTCCCGAGCAACATCGCCGTCTCGGACGACCGCGCCGCGGTCTGGAGGGCTTCGTCCGTGCGGGCGTGATGGTCGAGCGCGAGTCCCGCGTACCGGCGGATGACCTGGACGAGCTCCGGCGCGGGGAAGTCCGGTGTGGCGTCGCGGCACCAGGAGAGCTGCATCGCGCCGAGCGGGCGGTCGCCGCGTTCGAGGAGGAGGAAGGCCGCCGCCTGGATCCCGAACGGGCCGAACAGCACGTCGCCGTACTCTCCGATCCCGCGCACGCGGGCGAGGGGCAGGAACTTGAGCCGGAGGAGGTCCGGCGCGAGCGGCATTCCGGCGATGGGCACGCAGAGGGCCGCGACGCGCGCTGCCTCCTCCTCGCCGTAGCCGGTCGCCATGACGGCGTGCATCGCCATCTGGCGGAGGTCGCCGCGCCACACCTGGACGCGGTCGCAGCGGACGAGTGTGCGCACCGCTTCGCACACCGCCGCCAATGCCGCGCGCGCACCGTCTCCGGCCGCCAGCGCGTCCGACAGCACGCAATGCCACGCGACGGCGTCGTCGCCGACGAGTTTCAACGTCCGAGTATCGGACGCTTCGCGCATGTCCTTTAGCGCCGCGGCGCCCACACTACACGTGGCGACCGCCGTCGCGCGTCGTGCCGCACTCGGTTCGCCTTTCGAGACGCCCGAGTGCATCGAGCGCCATGGTGCTCGCGATGCCGAGCACGGCAACGGCGTCGGTGAGCGTGTGGCGCGTCGCCTCGCGAACGGCGGCGAGTGAATCGTACGCGCGACGGGCCTCGGTGTCGAGCTTCTCCAGCAGCACGGCGAGCGTGTCGCGGACGGTGGGAGCCCCGTCGATCCGATCGAGCTGCGCCCGCGCTTCCCCCGCCATCGACAGGATGCGCGCGAGCGTCGGCGAGAGCGTACATGGCACGTGCCACACGACGTGCCGCTCGGCTTCGACGAGCGCCCTGCGCGCGCCCAGGACCTCGGCCCTGATCCCGTGAAGCATCCCCTCAATCGGCCCCGGCACGATCGTGTCTCCTCTTCCCCGACGTCCCGCACCGCTCGGCGTGAGCGGCGAGATCGGCTCGCTCTCGACGGCGTGTTCGAATGCTCGGCCGTCGCCGACCGGAGAGCGTGTCGGGAGACCGGAGGGGGTGCGAGGACGAGTGGACCGGAGGCGGAGGGAGTGAGGGCCCGGTCGCCGTCTACGCGACGCTTACCTCGCGCTGCGCGCCCGGGGAACCCGGCGCGACGACCCGACGAGACGACCCCGCCCGGCCCGGGCGCGCCGTGCGTCCTGCGCACGCCGCCGAGCGGCCGGTCCCACTCGAGTGGTCGGACGTCATTCGTCGAGCGGACGATCGCAAGCGACGTGCCTGCCCCACTCCCCCGCCGTCGCCGGGGAAACCGCGCCCGGGAGGCGTGCACGCGCACACGGTGAAGGCGCGCATCGGGTCGTCCGTGGCACAGGCGTGCCGTGCGCGCTCACGACGCGCCGCACCGCGCGAGGAGCCCGCTGCGCGACCTCCTTCCACCGGGCGTCCCACGCGCGGAACTCCTCGCGGAGCTGCGGCATGACGCGCGTCGCGAAGAGGTCCATGTCCTTCAGAGGAGCGCGGGGCCTTCGCGGACGGCCCACCCACGATCCCTGCGGCGGCGAGTAGCGACGGGCCGGGGCGGTCTCAACGGGGTCCCCGGATTCGGGGCGGCACGGGGCGGGGACGCGAGGGGGTCTTCGCGGGAGGCGACGAGGCGCCGGCGCCCAGCAGCGCACGCTTCGCGGCGGCGAGCGCGGCGCGCTCCTCGGGCGGCACCGCGGGATAGCGGAGGTCGAGCCCGGCGAGGGCCTCGATCACGGCGCCGGCGACCACGAGCCGCGAGAACCACTTGTGGTCCGCGGGCACGACGAACCACGGCGCCGCGGGCGTCGCCGTGTGGCGGATCGCGTCCTCGTAGGCGTCCATGTAGTCGCCCCAGCGCTCGCGCTCGGCGACGTCGCGGGCGGAGAACTTCCAGTGCTTCTCCGGCTCCTCGATGCGCGCGAGGAACCGCCGCTTCTGCTCCTTCTTCGACACGTGCAGGAAGAACTTGCGGACGAGGATGCCGTTCCGCCCGAGGTAGCGCTCGAACGCGCGGATGTCCTGGAAGCGCTGCTTCCAGAGCTTCTTCGTCACGAGCGCGGGCGGGAGCCTCTGCCGCTCGAGCAGCTCGGGGTGCACGCGAACGACGAGCGTCTCCTCGTAGTAGCTCCGGTTGAAGATGCCGATGTGGCCGCGCCTCGGGAGGCAGCGGACGCAGCGCCAGAGCCAGTCGTGGTCGAGCTCCTCGGCCGACGGCGCCTGGAAGGAGTGGACCTCGCAGCCCTGCGGGTTCACGCCGGACAGCACGTGCTTGATGACGCCGTCCTTGCCCGCCGCGTCCATGCCCTGGAAGACGAGGAGGAGCGCCCAGCGGTCGTCCGCGTAGAGCCGCTCCTGGAGCTCGGCGAGCCCCTGCACGCCGGCGGCGAGCGCCTCCCGGGCGCGCGGCCTGTCCTCGGCGCCGAGGTCGAGCGTGTCGGCGGGGTCGTGGTCCGCGAGCCGGAACTCGTCGCCCTCGTCGACGCGGAAGCGCGCGCAGAGATCGCGCGCGACTCTGGCGATCTCCTTCTTCCGCCCGCGCGCCATCGCCGTCGGCCCCGCATTAGGGCGGGAGGGCCGGCGCTGTCAAAGCGGCCGCGCCGCGAATCGTGGGTCGGGCTGCGCGACGGCCACCCTCTTGGGAGCGCGGGGGAGCTCTCGCGGAGGCGAGCGCACCGCCGACGCGACGCCCATGCCGCATCGAAAGCCGTGGGGGCGCACCTCGTGCAAGCTGGCCCACCACCTCGCCGCGCCGCTCCTTGACTCCCCCCTCGCCGTCTGCGCGACAGCCGCTGTCATGCGACGAGCCGCATTGAAGCGCCGCATGCGACCCCGCTCCCGCCCCGCCACCTACCGCACCGCGACCCGGCTCGCGCGCATCGTGCACGGGCTCCTCTCCCGGCCGCACGGCTGGAGCTTCGCGGCCATCCAGGACGAGCTCGCGATCTCCGAGCGCACGCTGCTCCGCTACCTCGCCGCGTGCCGCACGGAGCTGGTCGACGCCGAGGGACGGCCGCTCCTCGAGGTCGTCCGCCGGGGCGACCGGCGCGTCGTGCGCCTCGCCGACGCCGCGCGCGCGGCCGACTCGACGTCCTACCAGGCGCTCTCCTTCTACTTCGCGCTGAGCGTCTTCCAGTTCCTCGACGGCACGATTCTCAAGGACGGGGTCGAGGACCTCTGGCGGCAGTTCTATCGCGCGCTCCCGCCCGGGCAGCAGTCGCGCCTCGCGCACTTCGACCGGAAGTTCTACTCCGTCCCGTGGGCGGTGAAGGACTACCGCGCCTACGACGAGACGCTCGACGCGATCCTCCGCTGCCTCGTCGCCCAGCACACGATGCGGATCGACTACGGCGGGCTCTGGCTCGAGGGGCACGTGCACGAGTTCGATCCCTACACGCTCGCGATGTACCGCGGCGGCCTCTACCTGATCGGCCGGAGCCACCACTACCGGAGGATCGTCTGGCTCGCCGTCGAGCGCATCCGGAAGGCGGAGCGCCTCCCGGCGCACTTCGACTACCCGCCGCGCTACTCGCCCGCGAAGTACACCGAGGGCACGTTCGGCATCGTGGACGGCCCCGAGACGCGCGTCGCGATCCTCCTCCGCACGAAGGAGGCGGCGGACCTCCTCTCCTCCCGGCGGCTCCACCCCACGCAGCGCTTCACGCGGCGGCCCGACGGCTCGACGGTCCTCACCATGACCGTCCGCGGCACCGAGGAGCTCAAGAACTGGATCCTGAGCCTCGGGCCGTACGTCGAGGTGCTCGAGCCCGAGAGCCTCCGGCGCGCCGTCGCCGAGACGGTCGCGGAGACGGCCGCACTCTACCGGCGCGGCGCGTGACGGCGGCCGCGCCCGTCGTCCTCGACCCGCCGCGGCGGGCGCTCCGGTAGTGGGTCAGTTTGCACGACGAGCACCGCCCCGGGAGCACGATGTGGTCCGAGCCGCACATTGACCCACTACCGGCGCTCCCTTGAAGTCCGGCACCTCCCGCGCTAGCACGTGCACGGAGGTACCGGCCCCGGCCCATCGGGCGCGCGAGGTGGTGGGGAGGATGGACGAACGGAGGCTGCGCGGCTCGTGGCACCCCGCGGCACCGCGCCGTCGGCGCGGCGATCGCCGAAGCGCTCGCCTCGCCAGGTGGTTCGATCGCCGTCGATGAGGGTCATGGAGGCCCTCGACCGGATCGAGGTTCTGCTCGTCCGCGCCGGCGGCCGCCTGTACGCCCTGCCGATCGCGCACGTCGTCGAGGTGATGCGCGGCCTGCCGGTCGAGCGCATCGCGGGCGCACCGCCTCACGTCTCGGGACTCGCCGTCGTCCGTGGCTCTTCGGTCCCGGTCGTCGATCTCGGACTGCTCGCCGGCGACCGCTCGGCCGCCGGACGCTTCGTGAGCCTGCGGGTGGGCGACCGGCGGGTCGCGCTGGCGGTCGACGCCGTCCTCGGCGTGCGCGCATTCGACGGGTGGCTCCTGCAGGAGCTGCCGCCGCTGCTCCGGGACGCGTGTGCGGACCTGATCGCGACCATCGGCGTCCTCGACGGTGAGCTGCTGGTCGCGCTGCGCGCGGGTCGGCTCGTCCCGGACGACATCTGGCGGGCGCTCGCGTCCGAGGCCGCGTCATGAGACCACGGCCCCTGGCCGGCGAGGTGGAGCGGTTCCGCGCCCTCATCGAACGCCGGCTCGGGCTCCAGCTCGAGGGCGCCAAGCTCGACCTGCTCGCCGACCTCCTCGATCGGCGCTGCGGGAGCCGCGGGGTACGCAGCTCCGCGGCGTATCTCGACCGGCTGGGGTCGCGTGAAGCCTGGGGGCAGGAGCTCTCCGCGATCGCCGGCGAGCTGACGGTCGGAGAGACGTACTTCTTCCGCAATGCCCATCACTTCCGGGCCTTCGAAGAGACCGTCCTGCCGGCGCGTCTAGGCGCGCGGCGCCACCTGCGCCGTCTCTCGATCCTCAGCGCCGGATGCGCCTCCGGCGAAGAGGCGTACTCGCTCGCGATCCTGCTGCACCGGCACGCCCCGGAGCTGGCCGGATGGGACGTCGACGTCCTCGGCATCGACGTGAATCCCGACTCGCTCGCTCGGGCGAGACGCGGGCTCTACTCTGCCTGGTCCCTGCGCGAGACGCCGGCGGACATCCGCGCGGCGCACTTCCGGGCCGGCGACCGCGGCTTCCTCCTCGACGAGGCGATCCGGCGCTCGGTCAGGTTCGAAGAGCGCAACCTCCTCGACGCCGATGCGGTCTTCTGGCGGGCGGAGGCGTTCGACGTCGTCTTCTGCCGCAACGTCACGATGTACCTCACGCCGGACGCGGCCCGGCTCGTGATCGCCCGCATCGCGGGCGCGCTCGCGCCCGGGGGCTTCCTCTTCCTCGGATACGCCGAGACGCTGCGGGGGATATCGCAGGATTTCCACCTCGCGCACACGCACGACACGTTCTACTATCGGCGGCGACTGTCCGGGGACGCGGCCGCCGTGCCGCAGTCGTGGGCCGCACCCGCCTCCGGCGGCGCGCCGGCCGCCTCGTGGGTCGACTCGATCCGACGTGCCGCCGAGCGCATCTCGACGCTCTCCGGACGTCCGACCGCCCGGCGGCCGCGGCCTCCCGAGCCCCCGGCCGGCGCTCCGCCCGCGCCCGCGACGCTCGCGCGCGCGCTCGCGCTGCTTCGGGAGGAGCGATTCGCGGAGGCGGTCGACGCCGTGCGCGCGCTGCCACCCGCCCTGGTGGTCGACCCGGACGCGCAGCTTCTCCTCGCCGTGCTGCTGACCAACAGCGGCGAGCTGAGCGAGGCCGAGGAGGTCTGTCGCCGGCTGCTCGAACGGGACGAGCTGCACGCGGGGGCCCACTACGTCCTCGCGCTCTGCCGGCAGCAGGCGGGCGATTCCCGGGCCGCCGTCGACCACGACCAGACGGCCGCGTATCTCGATCCGGGCTTCGCCATGCCCCACGTGCACCTCGGATTGATCGCACGCCGGGCCGGAGACCTCGTGACCGCCCGCCGGGAGCTCGAGCAGGCGTCCACGCTGCTGCGGTACGACGATCCCGCTCGCATCCTCCTGTTCGGCGGAGGCTTCACGCGCGAGACCCTCGTCGCGCTCTGCCGCGCGGAGCTCGCCGCCTGCGGGCACGCGGCATGAGCGCGGCGGCGATCACCGACGAGCGGCTCGCCGAGCTGCGCCGAAGCTTCGACGAGGCGTTCGCCCGGCCGCCGGCCGAGGCCAGCGCAGCCGTCGAGGACCTCCTCTTCATCCGGGTCGGCGGCGACCCGTACGCGGTCAGGCTGCGCGAGCTGACGGGCCTCGCGCCCGCCGGCCGGATCGCCCCCGTGCCCGGGCCGACGCCGGAGCTGCTCGGGCTCGCCACGGTCCGGGGAGCGCTCGTGCCGACGTACGACCTGACCGCTCTCCTCGGCTACCCCCGCGAGCGTGACGCGCCCGCGTGGCTCCTCCTCTGCGACGGAGACAAGGGGCGGGTCGCCCTCGGCGTCGTCCACCTGGAACGCCACGGGCGGATTCCCGCCGCCGACGTCACGACGGCCGACGACGCCGCGCGCCGCGAGCACGTGAGCGCGCTCGTCCGGAGCCCGGCCGAAAGCGCGGGCGTCGTCGACGTCCGCTCGCTGATCGCGGCGATCGCGCGACGGCTGCACGCCCCGGGGCGGGACAAGGAGTGACGCGATGAGGGCATCGTGGACCTTTGGAAGGAAGGTGGGAGTCTCCTTCGGGGCGATGGTCGTGCTCGCGGCCGCGATCGGCGCGACCGGCATCCTCGCGCTCCGCAGCGTCGCGGCGAGCAAGGACCGCGTGATCCTGGTCAACGAGCAGAACCTGATCGCGGCGCGCGATCTCGTCGCGGCCGCGGAACGGAAGGGAGGCGCCGCGCGCGCCTTCCTGCTGACGGGCGACGAACGCTTCCTCGCCACGCTCGACGCCGCGCGGAACGACATGCGAGCCACGATCGCGCGGCTCGAGGACCACAGCTACGCGGACGACGGACGGCGGATGGTCGAGGAGGTGAAGCGCGCGGAGGCCGAGCACCAGGCGGCGCTCGAGCACGCCGTCGCCGAGCGCGGACGGAACGCGGCGCTCGACGTGGTGGCGCGCCTGTTCGAGGAGCAGGTCACGCCGCGGCGCGACGCGCTCGACCGGGCGGTGGCCGCCTTCGTGGCTCGGGAGGAACGTCTCGCCGACGACGCGGAGCGGGCGGCCGCCTCGACCGCTTCGACGGCGATCGTCTTCCTCGTCGCGATCGTGCTCGCCGCCGTCGCACTCGCCCTCGCGCTCGCGATCGTTCTCGGGCGTACGCTCACGCGCCAGGTCGGCGCGGCCGTGCACCACATCCAGAGCTCGTCGGCCGAGCTCCAGTCCGCCGCGAACCAGCAAGCGGCCGGCGCGAAGGAGCAGGCGACGGGCATGAACGAGATCAGCACGACGATCGGGGAGCTGCTCGCGACCTCCCGACAGATCGCCGAGAGCGCGCAGCGCGTCGCGCAGATCGCCCAGGAGACCGCCGACGCCGCGGGCGCGGGCGATCAGACGGTGCAGAAGTCCCAGGAGGCGGTCGGCGCGGTCAAGCGGCAGGTGGACGTCATCGTCGCCCACATGCTCGACCTCGGCCGCAAGTCGCAGCAGATCGGCGGCATCCTCGAGATCATCAACGAGCTCGCCGACCAGACGAACATCCTCGCCATCAACGCGAGCATCGAGGCGGCGGGCGCGAACGACGCCGGCCGGCGCTTCGGGGTGGTCGCCGACGAGATCCGCAAGCTCGCCGACCGGGTGGGCGCCTCGACGAAGGAGATCCGCGCCCTCATCGAAGAGGTGAGGACGGCGGTGAACACGACGGTCATGGCGACCGAAGGCGGCATGAAGGCCGCCGACGCCGGCATGCGCGAGTTCGGCGCCGTCACGACGGCGTTCCGGCAGATCGTCGAGCTGGTCGGGACGACCACCGAGGCGGCGCGCGAGATCGAGCTCAGCACGAAGCAGCAGGCGAGCGCCGTCGAGCAGGTGAACGTCGCGGTCTCGGGCATGGCGCGCGCCACCAAGGAGAACGAGGCGAGCTCGCGGCAGACCCTGGAGACCGCGTCGCAGCTCGCCACCCTGTCCACCGACCTCACGCGGCTGATCCGCGTCAACGGCGCCGAGGCGTGAGCGAGGACCCGTATCGGTACTTCCGGGTCGAGGCGCGCGACCTCCTCGAGGGGCTCAGCCGCGGCGTGCTCGACCTCGAGAAGGGCGTCCACGACGCCGATCTCGTCGCCCAGCTGCTGCGCCTCGCGCACACCCTCAAGGGCGCGGCCCGGGTCGTGAAGCAGCCGGCGATCGCGGAGGCCGCGCACCACGTGGAGGAGGCGCTCGCCCCGCACCGCGGCGCCCGCGGCCCGCTCCCCCGGAGCTGGGCGGAGCACGTGCTGCGACATCTGGACGACATCGCGACGGGGCTCGCCGCGCTCGACCGCCCGGCCGAGGACGGGGCGCCGGCCGCCGGCGGCCGGGTCGAGGACGCGGTCAGGACCGTGCGGGTCGAGATCGCGGACATGGACGAGGTGCTCGACGGGCTGGCGGAGGCCTGCGGTCGGCTCGGCGCGGTCCGCGAAGAGCTCGAGGCGCTCGGCGCGCTCTGGCGGGTGGCCGAGACGCCCGCGGATCGTCGCGGCGCGGGCGGGCCGGCACGCCGGACGCCCCCCGTCGTCGACGATCACCAGCCGTCGCTCGAAGCGCTCCAGCGGAATCTCGCCGCGCGGCTCGAGGAGAGCCACGCCCACCTCCTGCGCGTGCGCGACGCCGTCGGCCGGCTGCGCCTGGTTCCGGCCGCGAGCGTGTTCGCCGCGTTGCACCGCGCGGTGCGGGACGCGGGGCAGAGCGCCGGCCGACGGGCCGACTTCGAGGCGCGCGGCGGCGACGTCCGCCTCGACCCGCACGTCCTGACGGCGCTTCGCGACGCCCTCCTGCACGTCGTGCGCAACGGCGTCGTGCACGGCATCGAGCCGGAGGCGGAGCGCCTGGCGGCGGGGAAGCCCGCTGCGGGCCGCGTGGAGGTGCAGGTCACACGGCGTGGGGACCGCGTCGCCTTCGTCTGTCGCGACGACGGCCGGGGCATCGACGTCGACGCCGTGCGCCGGGCGGCGGTCGAGCGCGGCATGCTGTCGGGGCCGGAGTCGAGCACGCTCGCGGCGGCGGAGGTCGTCCGGCTCATCCTGCACGGCGGCGTGACGACGACCGAGACGGTCACCCAGGTCTCGGGACGGGGGATCGGTCTCGACGTGCTGCGGGAGACGGTGGCGCGACTCAAAGGCGACGTCACGGTGTCGACCGAGGCCGGCATCGGCACCACGGTCGAGGTGAGCGTCCCGGTCTCGCTGTCCGTGCTGCCCGCCCTCGCCGTCGACGCCGCCGGCGTCGCGCTCGTCCCGCTCGACGCGGTCCGTGCGACGCGGCTCGTGACCGCCGGGGACGTCGCCAGCTCGGCAGCCGGCGAGCGGGTGGTTCACGAGGGGGACGCGATTCCGTTCGTGCCGCTGGCGGCCGTTCTCGGCAGGCCGGGGCCGCCCCGCGGCGACCGGCGCCCCCGGCCCGCGGTGGTGGTGCGGTCCGGGACGCGCCTCGCCGCGTTCGGCGTCGACCGGGTGCTCGGCATCACGGACATCGTCGTGCGGCCGCTGCCGCCGCTCATGGCCGCCGCCCCGGTGGTGGCCGCCGCCGCCATCGACGCGAACGGCGGTCCGCAGCTCGTGCTGGATCCCGCGGCGCTCGTCACGGCCGCGGCGGGAAGGCTCCCGGACGCCGCCCCGGCCGCCCCGCCCGCACGGCGTCCGGTCCTCGTCGTCGACGATTCGCTCACGACCCGCATGTTGGAGCAGAGCATCCTCGAATCGGCGGGCTACGAGGTGGATCTCGCGACCTCGGCCGAGGAGGCGCTCGCCAAGGCCCGGCTCCGTCGCTACGGGGTGTTCGTCGTCGACGTGGAGATGCCGGGGATGGACGGCTTCGAGTTCGTGGCGCGGACGCGAGCCGACCCCGTCCTCTCCCGGGTCCCCGCCATCCTCGTGACGTCCCGCAGCTCCGACGCGGACCGCCGGCGCGGCCTGGAGGCCGGCGCCTCGGCGTACATCGTCAAGAGCGACTTCGACCAGGGGCGGCTCCTCGAGCGGATCCGGGAGCTCGTGAGCTAGCCATGCGCCCGATTCGCGTGCTGGTCGTCGAGGACTCGCTCACGGTCCGCAAGCGCCTGGTCGAGGTGCTCACCGCCGATCCGGACCTCCACGTCGTCGGGGAGGCGGGGGACGGCAAGAGCGCGATCGAGCTCTGCCAGCAGCTCCGACCCGACGTGATCACCCTCGACATGATGCTCCCGGTGATGACGGGGCTCGCGGCCACCGAGTTCATCATGGCGTACTGCCCGACGCCGATCGTCATCGTCTCCGCCTCGACCAATCGCGGGGAGCTGTTCCGGACGTACGACGCGCTCGCCGCCGGCGCGGTGGAGGTGGTCGAGAAGCCGTCGGGCGCGGAGGCGGACGACGCGTGGGCGCGGCGGCTCCTCTCGACCGTCAAGCTCGTGTCGCGGATCAAGGTGATCACGCACCCGCGCGCCCGGCTGAACGACCTCCGCCGCACGCCGGTCGGCCGGCGCGGCCCGCGCGCGTGCCGCGCCGTCGCGATCGGCGCGTCGACGGGCGGTCCAGGCGCCGTGGTCGAGATCCTGCGCGGGCTACCGCCCGATTTCTCACTCCCGATCCTGCTCGTCGTCCACATCGCGCCGTCGTTCGCCGCCGGCTTCGTCGAATGGCTCGACCGGCAGTCCGCGCTGTCCGTCCGCTGCGCGCGGGACGGCGAGCCGCTGCCGGCGCGAGGCGTGAGCGGGGCGATCATGGCGATCCCCGACCGCCACCTGGTGATGGCGAACGGTGCGCTCCGGCTCACGAACGATCCCGAGCGGCACTCGTGCCGGCCGTCGGTCGACGTCCTGTTCGAGTCGGTCGCCCGCGAGCTCGGCCCCCGGGTGGCGGGGTGCCTGCTCACCGGAATGGGGAAGGACGGGGCCGAAGGCCTCGTCGCGATCCGCCGGGCCGGCGGTCGGACGTTCGCGCAGGACGAGGAGACCTCCGTCGTCTTCGGAATGCCGGGCGAGGCGGTGCGGCGCGGCGCGGCCGAGCGCGTGCTTCCGCTGCCGCACATCGCGCCCGCGCTCACCGCGCTCGCCGCCGGCGCGGACGAGGGACGATGAGCACGCCCGTCCTCATCATCGACGACAGCCTCACCGTCCGCATGGACCTCGCCGCGTGCCTCACGTCCGCGGGCTTCGCGCCGACGACCTGCGCGACCGCGGCGGCGGCGCGCGCCGCGCTCGAGCGCACCGCGTTCGCCCTCGTCGTGCTCGACGTCCTCCTGCCGGACGCGGACGGCATCGAGCTGCTCGCCTCCCTCAAGCGGGATCCGGCGACGGCGTCCGTTCCGGTCATGCTGCTCTCGGCCGAGGCGGAGGTGCGCGACCGCATCCGCGGCCTCCGGACCGGCGCCGACGAGTACGTCGGCAAGCCCTACGACCCGTCCTACGTCGTCGCCCGGGCCCGCGAGCTGGTGCGCCGGGGGACGCCGGCGACCGCGGAGACGCGGTCGGACGCGGTCCCGACCGTGCTCGTGATCGACGACAGCGCGACCTTCCGCGAGCATCTGCGGAGCACCCTGGAGGCCGCCGGCTACGCGGTGACGACCGCCTCGACCGGCGAGGAGGGGCTGCGCCTCGCCGCCGCCGTCCGCCCGGCGGCCGTCGTGGTCGACGGCATGCTGCCCGGCGTCGACGGAGCCACCGTGGTCCGTCGCCTGCGGCTCGACGCCGCGCTCCGGCGCACGCCGTGCCTCCTCCTCACCGCGTCCGACGACCGGGAGGACGAGCTGCGGGCGTTCGAGTCGGGCGCCGACGCCTTCGTCCGCAAGGGCGAGGACGCCGGCGTCGTGCTCGCCCGCCTCGCGGCCGTGCTGCGCAGCACCGGCGGCTCCGCCGACGCGGACGCGGGCCCGAGCGTCCTCGGACCGAAGAAGATCCTCGCCGTCGACGACAGCCCCACCTACCTGGAGGCGCTCGCGTCGCAGGTGCGCGGCGAGGGCTACGACGTCATCCTCGCGCGCTCGGGGGAGGAGGCGCTCAACCTGATCGCCGTGGAGCCGGTCGACTGCATCCTCCTCGACCTCGTCATGCCGGGCCTCACCGGGCAGGAGACGTGCCGGCGCATCAAGAGCATGCCGGCCGCCCGCGACGTCCCGTTGATCGTGCTCACCGCGCTCGAGGAGCAGTCGGCCATGATCGAGAGCATCAACGCGGGCGCGGACGACTACATCACGAAGTCCGAGGACTTCGAGGTGCTGAAGGCACGGCTGCGGGCGCAGCTCAGGCGCAAGCAGCTCGAGGACGAGCACCGTCGCATCCGCGAGGAGCTGCTGCGCAAGGAGATGGAGGCCGCCGAGGGCCGCGCCGCGCGGGAGCTGGCGGAGACCCGCGCGCGGCTGCTCGCCGACGTGCAGCAGAAGAACGAGCAGCTCGAGGCCTTCAGCTATTCGGTGTCCCACGACCTGCGGGCGCCGCTGCGCGCGATCGACGGCTACGCCCGCATCCTGCTCGAAGACCACGCCGACCGCCTCGACGCGGAGGGACGCCGCGTGCTCGACGTGGTGTGCGAGACCGCGCGACGGATGGGCAAGCTGATCGACGACCTGCTCGCGTTCTCCCACGTGGGGCGCGCGGAGCTCGAGAAGCGCCCGGTCGACATGGCTGCGCTCGCCCGGGCGGTGGTGGCCGAGCTGCAGGGCGAGGAGCCCGGGCGGGCGGTCACCGTCACCGTCGGCGCGCTGCTCCCGGCGTTCGGCGACGCCGGCATGCTGCGGCAGGTCTTCGTGAACCTGATCGGCAACGCCTGGAAGTTCACGCGCGGCCGCGCCGGGGCGACGATCGACGTCGGGTGCGCCCCGGGCGAGGCCGAGACGACGTACTTCGTGCGGGACGACGGGGCCGGCTTCGACATGCGGTACGCGGGGCAGCTCTTCGGCGTCTTCCGGCGCCTCCACGCCACGGACGAGTTCGAGGGCACGGGCGTGGGGCTCGCGATCGTACGGCAGGTCGTGCAGCGCCATGGCGGGCGCGTGTGGGCCGAGGGCGCCGTCGGCCGCGGGGCGACGTTCTACTTCGCCCTCCCCGCCGGGGCCGTCGCGGCGCCCCGGCAGGGGGCCCCGGAGGACGGGACCCCGGGCGCGCCGCACGGCGGGCCGCCGTCCGCGCCGGGTTGACGTGCGCGCCCGGCGGGGTCGGCCGGGTCAGAAGGGCGCTGCGCGCGTGGTCAGCGGCTGTCATCCCCCGCGGCCTACCTCTGCGGGCCGAGGAGGTTCCCATGACGACGACCCGACTGCTCGGCTCCCTGCTCCTGCTCGGCACGATCCTGCTCGCCCGCCCGCACGGCGCCTCGGCCGAACGGCTCGCGCGCTGCCGCCGCACCTGCGGCGCGGCGATCGCCGACTGCATCCGCACCTCGCCGCTCCGGCCGCGCCGCGCAAAGGCCGTCTGCCGGAAGCGCCTCTACAAGGCCTGCCGCCGCTTCGGCACCGCCGCGTGCGACGTGACGCCGCCGACGACGACGAGCACGCTCCCGCCCCTTCCGCCCGCCTCGCTCCCGCCGGTCACGACGACGACGCTCGCCGCGCCGCCCCCGACCACGACGACCCTGCCCGCGGTCCGCGACTACTCCGGCACGTGGCACTTCGTCGGCACGCTCGCGCAGGACTCGTGCGGCGCGAGCCACTCCCTCGGCGACACCTTCTACGTCGCGCAGAGCGGCACGGCGGTGAGCTGCACGATCGGGTCGGTGCCGAGCTTCGTCATGTACGGCACGGCGACGGCCGACGGCTTCGACGCCGCGGGGAGCTTCTTCGACTCGGGCTGCTCGGTCGCGGTCGCCGTCGCCGCGAAGAACGACGGGACGGTCGTCCTCTCGGCCGCCACGGGCTTCGACATCGCGTGCCCGGCGGGCTCGTGCCGCTCGATCTGGGTCGGGACGCTCAGCCGCTGAACGCGTCCCGGGGATGCGCCAAGCGCCAGACGCGCTCGGGCGCGAGCGGGAGCGACGTCACCTTCGCGCCGAAGGGGGCGAGCGCATCGGCGACCGCCGCAGCGAGCGCGGCGGGGGCGCCGATCGCGCCGCCCTCGCCCGTCCCCTTCATGCCGATCACCGAGAGCGGGCTCGGCGTCTCGATGTGGTCGAGCTCGACCGGCGGCACGACGGCCGCGGTCGGCGTCAGGTAGTCCATGAATGACGTCGTCACGAGCTGGCCGCTCTCGTCGTAGACGAGGTGCTCGAGGAGCGCCGTGCCGATCCCGGCCGCGACGCCGCCCACCACCTGCCCCGCGACGATCGTCGGGTTGATGACCGTGCCGCAGTCCTCGACCACGACGAAGCGGCGGATCGCGATCGCGCCGCTCTCGACGTCGACCTCCACCTCCGCCACGTGGGTCGCGTTCGAGTACACGACCGGCGGCGGATCGTAGTACTGCACGGCCTCGAGCCCCGGATCCTCGCCCGGGGGAAGCTTCCACGGCGCGAACACGGCGGCGCGCGCGACCTCGCGCACGGACACCGCGCGCCCCGGGACGCCGCGGACCCGGACCTGCCCGTCGACGATGTCGAGGTCGCCGGGGCTCACCTCGAGGAGGTGCGCGGCGACGCGGAGGATCTTCTCGCGCACCTTGCGCGCCGCGCCGATCACCGCGCCGCCGCCCGACACGACGCTCCGGCTCCCCCACGTGCCCCAGCCGTACGGCGTCCCCTGCGTGTCGCCCTGGAGGAAGCGCACGTCGGCGGGGTCGACGCCGATCTGGTCGGCGACCATCTGCGCGTACGTCGTGTGGTGGCCCTGCCCGTGCGAGTGCGTGCCGACGCACAGCTCGACGCCGCCGTTCGGGTTGAAGCGCACGCTCGCCGCCTCGTACGCGCCGTGCTCGACGCCCATCGGGGCGAGGAAGCGCGAGCCGAAGGTCGTCATCTCGATGTAGTTCCCGATCCCGATCCCGAGGTAGCGGCCCTGGCGGCGCGCCGCCGCCTGGCGCGCCCGGAAGCCGCGGTAGTCGGCCATCGCGAGCGCCTTGTCCATGGCGTCGGAGGAGCTGCCGCTGTCGTACTCGAGGCCGTTCACCGTCGTGTACGGGAATTCGTCGGGCCGGATCATGTTCTTCCGGCGGAGGTCGGCCGGGTCCATGCGGAGGCGCTGCGCGGCGAGCTCCATCATCTGCTCGTGCATCCACGCCGCGCCCGGGAGCCCGACGCCGCGGTACGTGCCGATCGCGGCCTTGTTCGTGCAGGCGGCCCGCACGTGCCAGGCGTAGTTGCGGAGCTTGTACGGCCCCGGGAGCGCGAGCGCCAGCTGGAGCGGCTCGAACGTCGACGGCCACGGGTCCGTGCTGTACGCGCCGCTGTCCCCGAGGACGTCCATGCGCGCCCCGAGGAGCGTCCCGTCGGCCGCGAACGCCATCTCCACGTCCGCGATCGCGTCGCGCGAGTGGTAGGCGTTCAAGAGGTGCTCGCGGCGGTCCTCTACCCACTTGACGGGCGCGCGGAGCACGCGCGCGAAGTGGCAGGCGAGGACCTCCTCCGCGATCACGTAGTTCTTGAGCCCGAAGCCGCCGCCGACGTCGGGCGAGACGACGCGGATCTTCTGCTCGGGGTAGCCCATCAGGTCCGCGATCCGCGTGCGGACGAAGTGCGGCATCTGGCTCGACGTCCAGATCGTGACGTTCCCGTCCGGGTCGACGGCGGCGAGCGTCGCCCGGCCCTCCATCGGCACCGCGTGGTGCCGGTTCGTCCGGAAGCGCTCGCGCACGACGAGCGCGGCGTCGCGGAACGCCCGCTCGACGTCGCCCCCGCTGCCGCTCACGTCGAGCGTCAGGTTCGTCCCGAGCTCCTCGTGGACGAGCGGCGCCCCGGGCGCGATCGCGTCCTCCGGCTCGACCACCGCCCCGAGCGGCTCCCAGTCGACCTCCACGAGCTCGGCGCCGTCCTCGGCGAGATAGCGGCTCTCGGCGACGACGGCCGCGACCGCCTCGCCGACGTAGCGGGCCTTCCCGACGGCGAGCGCGGGCCACTTCGGGCACTTGTAGACCGCGGGCGGGAAGACGTCGGCGCGGAACGGGAGGCCGAGCGGCCGGAGCACGTCCGCCAGCTCGGCGCCCGTGAACACGCGGCGGACGCCGGGCAGCGCGAGCGCCGCGCGCGCGTCGATGCCCCGGAGGCGCGCGTGCGCGTGCGGGCTGCGGACGTAGGCCACGTGCAGCATCCGCGGCAGCTGCATGCCCTCGACGTAGCTCGTCTCGCCGCGGAGAAAACGGGGGTCCTCGATCCGCTTCACGCGTGCGCCGATGAACTTCGTCATAGCGGTCGCCTTAGTCGCCCGGGCGACGCGCGTCAAACCCGGGGGCGCCGCCGCGGCCCCCCGTCGCGTTCAAGCCTCGCGCCCGCCTTGCCGATAACGTCGGCGGCGGCCCACCGCGAGGCCACTCCATGTCTACCGACCCCCCAGGGCTCCACATCCTCTTGGTCGAAGACAGCGCGACGGATCGGCAGCTCGTCGAGCGGCAGTTCCTCGAGCCGGCGCCCCTCACCGGCCCCGTCCACGTGCGGGCCGTGGGCGACGCGGAGGCCGCGCTCGATGCGGTGCGCGACAACACGTTCGCCGTCGTCCTCACCGACTACTCCCTGCCCGGCGCGAGCGGGCTCGACCTGCTCCGCCACCTGCGGGAGGCGCGCAAGGACACGCCGGTCGTCCTCATGACCGGCGTCGGGGACGAGACGATCGCGGTCGCGGCCCTCCAGCAGGGCGCGGCGGACTACGTCGTGAAGCAGCTCGGCTTCGAGCGGACGCTGCCGGTCGTGATCGATCGCGTGCTGCGCCGCCGGGAGCGGGAGGTCGAGGAAGAGCGGAGCCGGCGGCGGGCCGCCGCGCGGTCCGCGCGCCTCGAGCGGCAGATCGAGGATCAGACGGAGCTGCTGCGCGCCGCCCTGCGCGAGTCGGAGGCGCTTCGCCGGGTCGGCCACGCGCTCGCCGGGACCCGCGAGCTGAAGGCTGCCCTCGCGCTCGTCACCCAGGCGGCCGTCGACATCCTGCGGGCGAAGGCCGCCGCCATCCTCATCCGCGCGGGCGACGAGCTCGTGCTCACCAGCCTTCGGGGCATGCTCAAGGAGGCCCCGGGGACGAAGAGCGCGGACCTGGTCGCGCGGCTCGGGACGGGCTACGCCCAGACGGTGGTCGCCCCGCTGCGCGGGGAGGATGGAGAGATCGGCCTGCTCTGGGTGGCGCGCGCGCGACGGACGCCGTTCTCCGCCCACGAGCGGGAGCTGCTCGAGACGATCGCGGACATCGCGGCCCTCGGCATCGTGAACGTCCGCATGCACGAGCAGATGCGGCGCCAGGCCGCGGCGGCGCCGGCGGACCCCGAGCGGCCGGCCGACCCTGCGTCGCCCGAGCCCGATCGGCCCCCCGAGCCCGCCGCCGCCCCCGACCCCGCCCCGCCGTCGCCGCCGGCCGCGACCAAACCCGAGCGCATCGATCCCGGCACGCTCACGGTCCCGTCCTTCCCGCCCGCCCTGGGTCGCATCCTCGCGCTCGCGGACGACGAGAACGGCACGCCCGAGGCGCTCGAGGAGGCGGTCGGCCTCGATCCCGTGCTCGCCGCGCGGGCGATCCAGCAGGCGAGCACCGCCGCGCTCGGCCGGGCACGCGCCGCCGCCTCCATCCGGGAAGCGATCATGGTGCTCGGCGTGCGCGGGGTGCGGAACCTGGCGTTCGCGCAGTTCGCGTACGGGCTCTTCGCTCGCCGGAGCCCGGCCGACGACCTCCTCTGCGAGCGCGCGCTCGGGGCCGCCGCGGGCGCCCAGGTCGTCCTCGAGTCGCAGGATCCGGCGGACGCCGAGGACGGCTACCTCTGCGGCCTCCTGCACGACGTCGGGGCCGTCGCGCTCACGGGGACCTATCCCGAGCGCTACCGCCGCGTGGTGCAGACCGTGGTCGACACGGGGCGCCCGTTCGCGGAGGTGGAGAAGGAGATCTTCGGCTTCTCGGCCACACGGGTGATGCGGGACCTCCTCGGCCGGTGGCACCTGCCGGCGCGCGTCGAGCGCGCGCTCGACGCGATGGCGTCGGAGTCCCGGGAGTCGGAGCTGTTCGACGTGGCCGTCCGCTGGGCGGCCGCGGAGGCGCTGCGGACGAGCCCGACCTGGGCGAAGCTGCTCGGGACCCGCGCGCAGCCGGACTGGCTCACCGCCGAGCTGGCGGCGCTCGAGTCCGAGCTCGCGCTGCCCGCGACCGAGCTCGAGCGGCTGCGCGCGCTCGCGGCCGAGCGGGCGACGGCGCTCCGGAGGCTCTTCGCATGAGCGTCCGCATCCTCGTGATCGACGACAACCCGTACGACGGGGAGCTCGCCGCGCGCGCCCTCCAGAACCTCGGCGTGCCGCCCGGACCCGCGACGGTCGTCTGCGCCGCCGACTGGGACGAGGCCGAACCCCACCTCGAGACCGAGGCGCTCGACCTCGTGCTGCTCGACTTCAACCTCCCCGGCCGAAACGGGCTCGACGTCCTGCGCGCGCTGCGTGCCCGGCCCCATCCGCCCGTCGTCATGCTCACCGGTCAGGAGGACGTCGCGACGGCCGTCGAGACGCTGCGCGCCGGCGCCTACGACTACGTGTCGAAGTCCGCCGACTGGGGGCCCGTCCTCTGCGTCGCCGTCGAGCGCGTGCTCGCCCGCGTCGCGCTCGAGCGGGAGGTGGCGGCTGCGCGCGCGCGGCTCGCGGTCCACGCACGCGAGCTCGAGCGGAAGGTCGAGGCGCGAACCGCGCTCGTGCGGGCACAAGCGGCGCAGATCGAGGAGCTCTACCTCCACGCCGAGGAGGCGGCCCGCCTGAAGGCCGAGATCGTCTCCAACACATCCCACGAGCTGCGCACGCCGCTCAACGTCATCCTCGGCTACGCGGAGCTCCTCGAGGAGCACGTCGCGGCGACGCCCGAGGCGAGCCGCATGCTCCACACCGTCCGCGCGCAGGCGACGCGCCTGCGGGAGCTCGTCGACGGGCTCCTCGCGCTCGGGCGGCTCAAGAGCGGCACCGAGGGCGTCCGGCCGTCGCGCTTCACGTTGCGGGCCCTCGTCGAGGAACTGCGCGCGGACGCCGAGACGCTGAACGCCGGCCACGGGCTCGCGCTCGAGTGGCGCGTCCCGCCCGAGCCGTCCGAGGTCCGGAACGACCGCGAGAAGGTGCGCGCGATCGCCTACCACCTGCTGAGCAATGCGATCAAATTCACGCCCGAGGGCCGGGTCGAGGTGGCACTCGAGCGCACGGCGGACGGCGGCCTCGTGCTCCGGGTGAGCGACACCGGCATCGGCCTGCCGCCCGAGGCGCGGGCGATCGTCTTCGACGATTTCCGCCAGCTCGACGGCTCCAGCACCCGCCGCTACGAGGGCCTGGGGCTCGGCCTCGGGATCGTGAAGCGCTATGCCGCGCTGCTCGGGGGCGCGATCCGTCTCGAGAGCGCTCCGGGCTGCGGGACGACCGTGATCGTGGAGCTGCCGAGCGCGCCCGCCGGTCCGCACGATACCGCCGCGCGGTGACCCGCCGGGCCCCGCCCTCCGCTCTCACAGGCCGGACGGCGGCTGATTCAGCAGGAGCCAGTAGAGCCCGAGCTCCGACACCGAGCGGGCGAACTGCTCGAAGTCGACCGGCTTGACGACGTAGCTGTTGACGCCGAGCTCGTAGCTGCGCACGAGATCCCGCTCCTCCCGCGAGGACGTCATCACGACCACCGGGATGCGCTTGGTCCGCGGATCGCTCTTGATCCGGCGCAGGACCTCGAGCCCGTCCACCTTCGGGAGCTTCAGGTCGAGCAGCACGACCCTCGGCGGCCGCTCGGCGCCGCGGTCCGCGTATTCGCCGGTCGCGAAGACGAACTCGAGCGCCTCCGCGCCGTCGCGTACGAGATGGAGCTTGTTAGCGAGGTTCTCCTTCTTCAGCGCCCGCACCGTCAGCTCCGCGTCCGCTGGGTTGTCCTCCACGAGAAGAATCTCCACGGCGTCGAGACTCATGCTTTCCTCCTCCCTTCGCAGGCAGCGCGAAATAGAAGACGGCGCCGCCGTCGACCACTCCCTCGGCCCACACGCGCCCTCCGTGCCGCTGCACGATCCGCTGGACGATCGCGAGGCCGACGCCGGTGCCTTCGAACTCCTCGGCGCGGTGGAGGCGCTGGAAGACCCCGAAGAGCTTGCCCGCGTACCGCATGTCGAAACCCGCCCCGTTGTCCTTGACGAAGTAGATCGTCTCGCCCTTCCCGCGACGGCAGCCGATCTCGATCACCGCCTCGGGGCGCCCGCGCGTGAACTTCCAGGCGTTGCCGACGAGGTTCACGAGGACCTGCCGGATGAGGCTGCCGTCGGCGAGCGCCGGGAGCAGCGGTCCGACGTGCACGCTCGCGCGTCGCTCGGGATCGAGACGCCGCGTCTCCGCGACCACCGAGAGCGCCAGGGCGGCCATGTCCACGCGGGACTTCTCGAGACCCTTCCGCCCCACACGCGAGAACGCGAGCAGGTCGTCGATCAGGCGCCCCATCTGTCGTGCGTTTTCCCGCACGACGCCGAGAACCCGGCGGCCGTCGTCGTCCAGCCGCGGCCCGTGATCCTCGACGAGGATGCGCGCGAAGCCGTCGATCGCGCGCAGCGGGGCGCGAAGGTCGTGCGACACGGAGTAGCTGAACGCCTCCAGCTCCTTGTTCGCCGCCGCGAGCTCGCGGCTCACGCGCTCCCGCTCGGCGTCGAGTTGCTCGAGCCACCAGGCGTTCCACCAGACGATCGTGGCGAGGACGATCATCGTCACGGCGGCGAACAGCCCCATGCCGATCTCGGGGGCGTAGACGCCCGCGTTCCAGCCCTGCAGCTGGAGCCAGCCGAGGAGCCAGGGAACGCACGACACGGCCACGAGCAGCCGCCGTGCGCTCGCGCCGCCCGGCCCGGGGCTGGTGAGGACCTCCATGAAGCCGGCCCGCGGGCGGGCCGCCAGGACCGCGGCGCCGACCAGCGCGAACGCGACCGCGGTGGTGAGCGCCATCGGGATCGCCGACCGGACGCGCGTGAGCGACTCGGTCTGGTACGCGTACCCGGTGAGGACGAAGAGGCCCATCACGAACACGCCGAGCGCGAGGTGCTGCGCGGGACGCCGGCCGGCCGGCGTCTCGAGGTCGAGCCCGACGAGCGCCGCCCCCGTGGCCACGAAGCCGGCGGCGGTATTCACCGCCATCCGGTTCGGCCCGTTCGGCACGTCGGCGAGGCGGCCGGCGAAGAGGATCTGGTCGATGCCGACGTCCCGGCCGGCAAGGTAGCCCGCCAGGCGTATGAGCCCCACGCCGGCGATCGCGAGGCCGCACGCCACGCGCGCGCGACGGGCCGCGGGCGTCGTCTCCGGGGCGAGCATCAACGCCGCCGCGCACACGAGGAGGCAGATCGCGGTCGCGGGATTCATCGGCGTCCGCGCCGCGCCACCGCCGGTGAGGAGCGGGAGCCCGAACATCCACCCCACCAGCGTGGCCGCCCCTCCTCCACCCACCAGGACGGCGAGCACCCGACTGACCAGCGGCACCGGCGCATTCTGCGATCGTCGGCGTTCGAGCTCAAGTCGCGAGCCGACTTTTTTTCTTCGTGCTCGCGGAGCCAGCTCGTGCGGGGCGGACGACCGCGGCCCGCCCTCGCGGCGGCCGCGCCCCGCCGCGGGACGAGCGGTCTCGTCTGCTGCGCGTCGCCGTCGCTCGGCAACGCGTGGCGTGAGAGACGGCGACACGACGCCGGGCGGATCCGCTACTCGCGCGTCCGCTCCCCCCCCGGGGGGATCGCGCGGCGGACCCGCCCTTCGCCTCGCAGGCCGGTCGGGCCGGACGGCACGGTGGAGGGTCCGGCGGCCGACTCCCTCGGCGCACGCCCGGCGCGCCGGACGGCCTTGTACCCGTCCCCGACTCGTGCACCCATGAGGCGTGCTTCCCGAGCGTTCCCCCGACCACGACGAGGCGGCCCCCGGGGGGACGGCCCGCCCCTCCGCGCCGCACGTCCCGACGGTGCCCGCGTCCGACGCCTCGTTCTCCGCGCCCGCCGACGGGCAGGCGATGCTCGCCGCGATCGTCACCTCGTCCGACGACGCGATCGTCGGCATGGACCTGAGCGGGACGATCACGAGCTGGAACGCGAGCGCCGAGCGCCTGTTCGGCTACTCCGCCGCGGAGGCGCTCGGCCGCTCCGTCACGATGCTGCTGCCCCCGGAGCGGTTGGACGAGGAGCGGGAGATCCTCGCGGCGCTCGGCCGCGGCGAGCGCGTCGACCACTTCGAGACCGAGCGCGTGAAGAAGGACGGGCGCCGCATCGCGGCGTCGCTCTCCGTCTCACCCGTCCGGGACGCCACCGGACGGATCGTCGGCGGCGCGAAGATCGCGCGCGACATCACGTTGCGAAAGCGCTTCGAGGCGGAGCGCGAGGAGCTGCTCGCGAAGGAGCGAGCGGCCCGCGAGCAGGCCGAGAGCGCGAGCCGCGCCAAGGACGCCTTCCTGGCGATGGTCTCCCACGAGCTGCGGTCGCCGCTCTCGCCGATCCTCGCCTGGGCGCGCATGCTGTCGCGCGGGCTCCTCGACGAGGAGAAGACCCGGCGCGCGATCGAGACGATCGAGCGCAACGCGCGCGCGCAGGCGCAGCTGATCGACGACCTCCTCGACGTCTCGCGCATCGTCACCGGAAAGCTGCGCCTCGAGGTGCGGCCGGTCGACGTCGTCGCCGTGGTCGACGCGGCGATCGACGTCGTGCGGCCGGCGGCGGACGCGAAGGGCATCCAGCTCGAGCGCGTGCTCGACAGCGAGGTGGGGCCCGTCGCCGGCGACGCGGCGCGCCTCCAGCAGGTCGTCTGGAACCTGCTCTCGAACGCGGTCAAGTTCACGCCGAGGGGGGGGCACGTCCAGATCGTGCTCGAGCGGGTGAACTCGCAGGTGGAGATCGCGGTGAGCGACACCGGCCGCGGGATCGCCCCCGAGTTCCTGCCGTTCCTCTTCCAGCAGTTCCAGCAGGCGGAGACCGGCAGCACGCGCTCGTACGGCGGCCTCGGGCTCGGGCTCACGATCGTGCGCCGGATCGTCGAGCTGCACGGGGGGACGGTCGGGGCGGAAAGCCCCGGTGTGGGCGGCGGCGCCACGTTCACCGTGAAGCTTCCCCGCATGCTGTTCGCGGGGACGGCGGGCGAGAGCGAGCGCCGGCATCCGACCGCCGCCGAGGCGGCTCCGAGCGCGCGCTACGCCCCGCTCGACGCGCTCCGCGTGCTCGTCGTCGACGACGAGCCGGACTCGAACGACGTGGTGAGCACGCTCCTCGGCTCGTGCGGCGCCGAGGTGCGCGTCGCAGGCTCGGCGGCCGAGGGGCTCGCCGAGCTGCGCCGGTGGACGCCCGACCTGATCGTCTCCGACATCGGGATGCCGGGCGAGGACGGCTGCGCGTTCCTCGCCCGGGTGCGCGCGGAGCCCGCCCCGATCGGCCGGATCCCGGCGATCGCCCTCACCGCCTACGCGACGACCGACGACCGCATCCGCATCTTCTCCGCCGGCTTCCAGCTGCACGTCGTGAAGCCCGTCGACCCCGCGGAGCTCGTGGCCGCCGTCGCGAGCACCGTCCGGCGGCTGCCGGGCGCGCGCTGATGCGGCGGCTGCCCGCGAGCGGAACGCTCCTCGCGTCCCTCGTCGTCCTCGCGGCCGCGCGCCCCGCCGGCGGCGAGGACGTGGCCGTCACCGTGCGCGCGCTGAAGGACGAGCGCGCCGAGTGCCGGTTCCTCCGTACCGAATGCGACGCCGCGAAGCGCGACCTCGCCGACGCCGTGCGGGCGTGGAGCGAAGCGGACGGGACCGAGCGGCTCGCGCTCGGGCGGGCGGCCCGCGAGCGCGCGCGGAGCGCCGAGCGCCGGATCGGCACGATCGTCGGCGCCCTGCGCGCGAAGCGCCGCGCCGGCGGGCGCGACGACGGACCGGCGAGCGCGCTGCCCGCCTGCGTCCGCGACTGCGAGCTGCCGGAGCTGCCGTGGACCGTCCAGAGCGACGCCGCGGCGTGCGACGCCGCCGGCGACTGCGGGCGCTGACGGGTCCGGGCGCGCGCGGGCGCCGAAGGGCGCGTCAACCGGGCCGGACGGCGTCGCCCGTCTCGACCGGCGTGTCGCCCGGCCGCCCCCACTCCGCCCACGACCCGTCGTAGAGCGCGACGTCGTGCCGGCCCGCGACGTCGAGGGCGAGGGCCAGCACGGCGGCGGTGACGCCCGACCCGCACGTCGTGACGACCGGACGGTCCGGCGCGAGCCCGGCGGCGGCGAAGAGGGCGGCGAGCGCGGCGGGCGCGCGGAGCGTCCCCGTCGCGGGGTCGACGACGTCGGTGAAGGGCACGTTGCGGCTCCCCGGGACGTGGCCCGCGCGGAGGCCGGGGCGCGGCTCGGGCGCCTCGCCGCGGAAGCGCGCGGCGGGCCGCGCGTCGAGGACCTGCTCGCGGCCGCTGGCGAGGTTCGCGCGCACGTCGGCGAGCGTCCGCACGTGCGCGCGGTCGAGGCGCGCCGTGAAGCGCGCCGGCACGGGGGCCGCCGGCCCCGTGGCGAGCGGCCGTCCCTCGCGCCGCCACTTCGGGAGCCCGCCGTCCAGCACCGCGACGTCGTCGTGGCCGAAGGCGCGGAACGTCCACCACGCGCGCGGCGCGGTGACGAGCCCCTGTGCGTCGTAGACGACGACCCGGTCGTCGTCGCCGATGCCGAGCGCCGCGACGGCGGCCGCGAACTCCTCCGGCGGCGGCAGCATGTGCGGGAGGTCGGTCGTGCGGTCGGCGACCGCGTCGATGTCGAAGAAGACGGCGCCCGGCACGTGGCCGGCGAGGAACTCGGCGTGCGCGTCGCGCCGCTCGGCCGGGAGGAACCAGGTGGCGTCGAGGACGCGGACGTGCGGGGCGTCGAGGTGCGCCGCGAGCCACTCGGTCGTGACCAGCGGCGTGCCGGTCCGCGGGGGAGCGTCCATCGCCGGGCGCGAGCGTACGGCATGCGGCGCCGGAACGCGAGCCCGCCGCTCGACGCCCGCCGATCCCGCGCGTGAGGAGCCGCGCCCGGAGGCGGGAAGGCCCGGATCGTCGACGCGGCCGGGCACTGCAAGCCCTCGGCGTTCGGCACCTGGTCCGTCTCGGGCCGACCGGGCGCCGGCTCGCGTCTCCGGCGCGCGGCGCTTCGCGCGAATGCAACCCGCCCGCGCCCGGGTTCGCCGCGCTGGGAAGCCGCCGCCGGGCGTACCCGCGGCGGGGACTCGCGTCGGCGGCACGGGCCTTGCTGCCCTCCCCGGGCGAGAGGAGGCAGCGATGGAGACGATCCAGCACGTGCTCACGCAGCCGATCGAGATGCCGCTCTGGCTCCTCCTCGCGATCTCGCTCCCGATCTACGTCGCCTTCATGTGGGCGATCTCGAAGGTGCGGGTCGAGAGCCGCGAGGAGATCGTCTGCCCGCGGCGCGACGAGCCGGCGACGGTCGCCTTCCTCCGCGGCCCGAGCGGCCGGCGCGAGGCGGTCGTCTCCTGCTCGCTCCTCGAGGACGACGGCGGGGACCGCTGCGAAGCCGAGTGCGTGGGGCAGCGCGCGTAGCCGCGAGCGTTCGGACCAACCGCCGATGGCGTTCTGGAACGGCATCGCCGACGACCCGCCCCCCCGGCGCGAGCGCGGCTTTCTTCCACGACTGGGTGAGGAGCCTCGCGCGGCTCACCGGTGAGGAGCCGATCGGCTGGCTTCGGCGCCCCGACCGCCTCCGCACCTTCCTCGGCCGCGCCGTCCGCCACCTGCCGCCGCGGCGCGGGAGCCTGCCCGCGGCCTGGGTCGAGTACCTGCTCGCGGCGCGCTTCGAGCTCGTGAGCCGCTTCCTCGAGGGCGTCGCCGTCCCCTTCGTCGCCGTCCGCGCGGCGGCGGCGTGGCTCGCCGCCGGGCCGCGCGTCGACCGCGCCGACCCCGAGCCGGCGCTCGGGCGCGAGCTCTCGGCGTGGCGGCGGCCGCGGTCGCGCTACGAGGCGGTCGGCGGCGGCGCCGGCGCTCCGAGCGCGACGCCCAGGCGGAGGAGCCCGCCCACGCCGAGCGCCGCGAGCGGCGCCTCGCCGCTCGCGATCGCGAGCAGGCGGTCGAAGAGCGCCGGGTCGGCGGCGAGCCCGCGCACCAGGCGTGCGCGGACGCGGGGCGCACGGGCGACGGCGAGGAGGGCGTGCGTGACGACGCGGTGGCCGAGCGTGATCCGCCGCCACGCGCGCTCCCATTCGCGGAGTGGCCGGCCGTCCGCGAGCGTGTCGACGAGCGCGACGGCGCCGCGGAGCGCGAGCGTCAGCCCCTCGCCCGTGAGCGCGTCGACGTACCCGGCCGCGTCGCCGACGAGCGCGACGCGCCCGCGCGCGCGGCGCCGGACCCGCTGGCGGAACGGGCCCGCGCCCCGCGCGGGCGTCACCGGCGTCGCGCGCGCGAGGCGGGTGCGAAGCGCGGGGAAGTCCGCGACGAGCGCGGCGAACGCGCGGCCCCCGGTGCGGCCGAGGAAGGCGACGCCGACCTCGTCACTCGCCACCGGCGTCACGTACGCCTCGACGCCCGCGCGCCAGTGAACCTCGACGAACGGGGCCCACGGCGCGACGCGGAAGTGTCGCCGGAGGCCGAACCGCGCGGGCGCCCGCGTGCCGCGCGAGCCCGGCGCCGCGCCGGACGGCGCTGTGGGAGCCGAGCGCTCCGGGGGCACGGCGACGCCGAGCGCCGCGAGCGCCGCCACGCCGAGCGGCATGAGCCCTTCGCCGCACGCCTTCTCGAGCGGCGGCGCGCGGCGCTCGAGGACGACCGCGTCGAGGCCGCGCTCCCGCGCGCGGATCGCGGCGGCGAGGCCCGCCGGGCCGGCGCCCGCGATCGCGAGGCGGGTCATCGCGACGGCGCGAACGGGACCGGCAGGAAGCGTGGCCGGCGGCCGAGCCGCTCCGCGTCCGGACAGTGCCGCGCGAGCGCGTCCTCCTCGCAGCGGATCCGGACCCGCAGCAGGGCGGCGTTCAGGACGGAGAAGCCGACCGCCGTGCGCCAGGCGCCGGCGACGAGCGGCAGCGCGAGCCCCTCGAGGACGACGGCCGCGTAGCTCGGGTGGCGCACGAGCCGATACGGCCCGGCGGTGACGGCGCGCGCGCCCGGCACGACGATGACGCGGACGTTCCAGCAGCGGCCGAGCGAGGCGATCGCCCGCGCGAGCGCGGGCTCGGGGAGCTCGAGGGCGTCCCGGAGCGCGGCGAGCACCTTCGGCCCGCCGGGGTGGCAGACCCAGCTCCGCACGTCCCGCCGCCCGAGCCCGTGCGCCGCGAGGAACGCGTCGACGTCGCGCCGGAGGAACCGCCGGACGACGTCGGGCACGTCGGCGGAGAGGACGATGCGGAAGCCGTCCGCGCCGACGTCCCAGCCCAGGGATAGGCGTGGAGCCAGTCGCTCGCGCGCGCGATGCCCGCCGCGCCCGCGAGGCAGCCGAGCCCGAAGAGCGGCGTCCGCTTCGTGTCCGCGCGGAGCCCGAGGCGGCTCGCGAGCCGCGCCTCGATCGACGGCACCGCGACGCCCGTGACCGTGGTCGAGAAGACGTGGCGCACGTCCGCGGCGGCGACCCCGGCCGCGTCGAGCGCCTGCGCGATCGCGCGCGCGCCGAGGTCGAGCGCGCAGCGGAGCCACGCCGCGTTCGCCTCGGCGAACGACCCGAGGGCGAGCAGCTCCTCGACCGGGAGCGCGAGGTGGCGGCCGTCGACGCCGACCGCGCGGTAGAGCTGCGCGAGGCGCGCGGCGTTCCGGCCCCCGTCGCCCCACTGCGACCGCGCCGCGGCGAGGAGGGCTTCCTGGTGGTAGCGGTGCGCCGGCAGGGCCGTCGCGACCGCCCGCACGCGGGCGAGCGGCGCGGGCGTGGCGCCGGTCCCGAGGCGGACCCGTTCGTCGAGGGGGTTCTGCACGAGCGCCCGCACCGTAGCGAGCGGGCGCCGGCGGCCGGAATCCCGTATCGCGTCCGGGAAGTCGGGAGCGCCCCCCCCCGTGCAGTCGCCGTCGGGGTGCCGGCGCTCGCGCCGCCCGCCCGGCCGCGGGCCCGGCTGCGCGCCGCGGCCGGCTCGGGCACAATGGCGGCGTGCGTCCCCGGGCCGGGCTCGTCGCGGTGCTCTTCCTCGCCGCCGCCGTTCCGGCGCACGCGGCGGCGGTGCGCGTCGTCACCTTCAACGTGCTGCACGGCGGGCTCGGCTCGGAGCTCTCGGGCGACGGCCAGCAGCTCGAGCGCCGGCTCGACCTCGCAGCCGCGGGTCTCGGCGCGCTCGGCGCCGACGTCGTCGCGCTCCAGGAGGCGTCGGTCGGCGCGCACCGCGGCGACGTCGCGGCGCGGCTGGCGGCGCGGATCGGGCTCCCGCACGTGCTCCTCGCCTCCCCGAGCGGGTGGCTCGCGCGGCTCGCGACGCTGGCGCTCCGGCTCGCGGAGGGTCCCGCGCTCTTGACGCGCCTCCCCGTGCGCCGTACGGAGTCCCGTGCCGTCGCGCGCTGCGACGAGACGCTCGCGCGCGCGCTCCTGTGCGCGGAGCTCGAGACCACGGACGGCCCGCTCGTCGCCTGCTCGACCCACCTCGACGGCAGCGCGTGCGAGCTCGCGTCGCTCGCGACGCTCCTCCGCGCGCGCGACGCCGACGCGCCGCTCCTCCTCATGGGCGACCTGAACGCGACCGAGGACGCGCCGGGGATGGCCGAGCTCCGCACGGCGCTCGGCCTCGTCGACGCGTTCCGCGACGCGAACCCGGACCTCCCCGGCGCGACGGTGTGGCAGCCCGTGACGGTCGCGCCGCGCGTCGCGCGCCGGCGCGTCGACTACGTCCTCGTCGCGCCCGGCGGCGGCCGCACGCTCGCCGTGCGCGAGAGCCGCGTCGTGCTCGACCGGCCGCATCGGACGCCCCTCGGGACGCTCTGGGCCTCGGACCACTACGGCGTGCTCGCGGACCTGGAGGTGGTGCCGGCGGACGGCCGGTAGCAGGCCGGTCGGCGCGACGAGACCCGGCCGCCGCCGCACGCTCTCCCCGCGACCCGCAAGCCGACCCACGACCTTCCCCGCCCGGACTTGTCTGCGGCGGGCGCGTGTGTCACCGGGTGGCATGCCCATCGAACCGCACAACCAGCGGGCCGCCGCGACCTGGGGCGCGGGCGGCGCCGCGTACGACAAGGTGAGCGAGACGATCGCCGACGCGATCGAGCACCTCCTCGCGCGGCTCGACGTCCGGCCCGGCGAGCGCGCGCTCGACCTCGCGACGGGGACCGGGTGGACGGCACGCCGCCTCGCGCAGAAAGGGGCGCGCGTGACGGGCGCCGACATGGCGGCGGGCCTCGTCGAGGCGGCGCGCCGGCTCGCGGCGGAGGCACGTCTCGAGATCGAGCTCCTGGTGGCCGACGCCGAGCACACGGAGCTGCCCTCGGGGGCCTTCGACGTCGTCACCTCGACCTTCGGGATCATGTTCGCGAGCCGTCCCGAGGCCGCGGCGGCCGAGCTCGCGCGGCTCTGCCGCCCGGGCGGGCGGCTCGGGCTCCTCACGTGGCCGCCGACGAGCCTCGCGTGCGCGCTCTTCGAGACGTTCCGGCCGTACATGCCGCCGCCGCCGGATCCGGCGCCGCCCTCGCCGTTCGAGTGGGGCCGCGAGGCGCGCGTCCGCGCGCTCCTGGGCGACGCCTTCGAGCTGGGGTTCGAGACCGGCACGACCATGCTCCGCGTCCCGTCGGGCGACGCCGCGTGGACGCTCTTCAGCGAGGGCTTCGGACCGACCCGCGCGCTCCTCGAGACGACCGACCGCAAGGACGCGCTTCGCCGCGACTTCATCGCCTTCCACGAGGCGCATCGGACCGCGCTCGGCGTCTCCCTGCCGCGCGACTATCTGGTCGTGGTCGGCAGGCGGCGCTGATCGCCGCTTCCCACGCCTGCGACGCCGGACCCGCGCCCATTCTCAGCGGCGCGACGACGACACGGAGCGTGGGGGCGCATTCGTGGCACGCGCGTTGCGTCGCCTCCGGCGCGTCGGATGGGCGAGGAGATCGAGGAGGAGATCGCGCGGGCGCTCGGGCGGGTCGACGTCCCGAGCGCCCGCGCGATCTATCGTGCGCAGGGGGAGTTCCTCTCTCTCCCGCGCTGCCTGCCCCTCGAGCTGGTCGCCCGCCTCGTCGAGGAGGTGGAGCGCGTGCGCCCGTTCGAGCACCGCGTCCGCGTCCCGGGAAAGAAGAGCGCGAGCGTCAGCTTCTACGCGCTCCGCCGGCATGCGCCGGCGATCATGGCCCTCTACCGGAGCCCCGCGCTCGCCCGCTTCCTCGCCGCGCTGACCGAGGGGCCCGTCCTCCCCTGCCCCGAGGACGACCCGCACGCGTGCGCGCTCTACGTCTACCGGCTGCCCGGCGACTACATCACCGCCCACTACGACACGTCCTTCTACCGGGGCGTCCGCTACACGGTGCTCGTCGGGCTCGTGAACCGGACGCAGAGCCGGCTCGCGTGCCGGCTCCACCGCGACGATCCGAGCCGCGCGCCCGTCGACCTCGCCCTCGCGACCGAGCCGGGCACGGCCGTCGTCTTCAACGGCGACACGCTCTGGCACGCCGTCACGCCGCTCGGCGCGGGCGAGGAGCGCGTCACGCTCACGATGCAGTTCGTCACGACGCAGGCGATGAGCCGCTTCAAGCGCTTCGTCTCCGACATGAAGGACTCCATCTCCTACTTCGGGTTCCGCGAGGTGTTCGGCGGACGGGCGCACGAGCGCCGGGAGGGCTGATCGCGATGCATGGGTGGTTCCCCGAGAACGTCTCGACCTTCGGCGCGGACATCGACCGCCTCTTCTACCTCATCTACTACATCGTCACCTTCTGGTTCATTCTCGCCGAGGCGGCGATCCTCTGGTTCCTCGTCCGCTACCGCCGCCGGCCGGGGACGCGCGTCGCGTACGTGCGCGGCGACCGCTGGCGCGAGCTGTCGTGGATCCTCGTCCCGGCGTCGGTCATCCTCCTGCTCGACCTCGGGATCGACGCCGCCGGCGCCCGCGTCTGGGAGGCGGTCAAGCTCCACGTGCCGCCGGACGCGATGCAGGTGGGCGTCACGGCGAAGCAGTTCGAGTGGCTCGTCACGTACCCGGGGCCGGACGGGAGGCTCGGCACCGCCGACGACTTCAGCCTGAACGGCGAGCTCCACGTCCCCCAGGGGAAGAACGTGCGCGTCACGCTCCGCTCCGAGGACGTCGTCCACAGCTTCTTCATCCCGAACGCGCGCTTGAAGCAGGACGCCGTCCCCGGCCGCGCGATCGACCTCTGGTTCAACCTGACGAGGCCGGGGACCTACGAGCTCGCGTGCGCGGAGCTCTGCGGGTTCGGACACTACACGATGCGGGGGGCCGTGATCGTGCACACTCCGGAGGAGTACGGACAATGGCTGAAGCAGCACACGGCGTGAGCGCGCATCACCGCCCGCTCGGGTTCTGGCGCACCTACGTCTTCTCGGTCGACCACAAGACGATCGGCCGGCAGTACCTCTTCCTCGGGCTCTTCATGGCGCTCGTCGGCGGCGCGAGCGCGTACGTCATCCGCTGGCAGCTCGCGTGGCCGGAGTCGCAGATCCCGCTCACGCGCTGGATCCCGGAGCCCGCGATGTACGACGGGCACCTCGACCCGAGCTTCTACAACCAGCTCGTCACCATGCACGGCACCATCATGATCTTCTTCGTGGCGATGCCGATCATGCTGGGCGCGCTCGGGAACTTCCTCGTGCCGCTGATGATCGGCGCCGACGACATGGCGCTGCCGCGCCTCAACATGATGTCCTTCTGGACGATCTTCACGGCCGCGTGCGTGCTGCTCGCGTCGTTCTTCGTCCCGGGCGGACCCGCCTCGGCCGGCTGGACGGGCTACCCGCCGCTCTCCGCCGACGCGATCTACACGGGCGTCGGCACGGGCCTGAACCTCTGGATCCTCGCCCTCGCGCTCGAGTTCGCGTCGTTCCTCATGGGCGGCGTCAACATCCTCACCACGGTCATCAACATGCGGGCGCCGGGGCTCGGCTTCTTCCGCCTGCCGCTCATGGTGTGGATGCAGATGACGGCCGCCGTGCTCTTCATGCTCTCGGTCGGCCCGCTCATCGGCGGCGCGGTGATGCTGCTCCTCGACCGCACGCTCGGGACCGGGTTCTTCCTCCCGCAGCGGGGCGGCGACCCGATGCTCTGGCAGCACCTCTTCTGGTTCTTCGGCCATCCGGAGGTGTACGTCGTGCTGCTCCCCGGCGCCGGCGCGGTGCTGGAGATCCTGCCCGTCTTCGCGCGGAAGCACGTGTTCGGCTATCGGACGATCGTCTACGCGACGATCGTCTCCGGCGTGCTCAGCTTCCTCGTCTGGGCACACCACATGTTCGTCTCGGGCATCGACCCGCGGCTCGCGATGCCGTTCAGCATCACGACGATCCTCATCTCCGTGCCCTTCGCGGTCATGCTGTTCGCGATGATCGCGACGCTCTGGGGCGGGTCGATCGAGTTCTCGACGCCGCTCCTCTTCGCCGTCGGCTTCCTCGTCACCTTCCTCGTCGGCGGCGTGACCGGCATCTTCCACGGCGCCGCGGCGGTCGACATCTTCCTCCACAACACGTACTTCGTCGTCGCGCACTTCCATTACACCCTCTTCCCGACCGTCTTCTTCGGCGGCTTCGCGGCCCTCTACTACTGGTACCCGAAGATGTTCGGCCGCACGATGAACGAGGCGCTCGGGAAGCTGCACTTCTGGCTCACGTTCGTCACCTTCAACTGCGTCTTCATCCCGCTCTTCCTGCTCGGCCTGGGCGGGCACATGCGCCGCATCTACAACCCGCTCCAGTACGACTT
>DASRHG010000098.1:0-16747 GCA_035650655.1 Binatia bacterium
TTTCGTCCCCGCCGCGCTCCCGCCCCACAAGCAGACGGAGGACCTCGCGCCCGCCGCGGACCGGCTTCGAATGGTCGAGCTCGCCGTCGACGGGACGCCGGGCTTCCGCGCGTCGGGGATCGAGCTCGCGCGCGCGGGGGCATCGTACTCCGTCGACACGCTGCGCGCGGTCCGGGCGGAGATCGGCGACGCGACGCGCCTCGTCTTCGTCATCGGGTCCGACGCGTTTCGCGACTTCCACACCTGGAAGGAGCATGCGGCGATCTTCGGCCTGTGCGATATCGTCGTCGTCACGCGTCCGCCGTGGCCCGAGAAGCTCACGCTCGACGACATTCCCGTTGCGGCTCGGGAGGCCTTCTGCTATGGGTCGCGCAGTGAGTCGTTGCGCCACGCGTCGGGGCACGTGCTGACTCTCCAGCGCATCACCGCCCTCGACATCTCGGCGGCCCGCATCCGGGCTCTGATCGCCGCCGGCCGCTCGGTGCGGTTCCTCGTCCCGCCGCGCGTGGAGGCGTACATCGCCGCGCACGCGCTCTACCGGGAGGTCGCGCCGCGTTGAACCTGCTGCCGGGCTGGTCGCGGGCGCTCGCGTGCGTCCGCGCCGCACTGGATCACAAGGCATACGACCTGACGGTCCTGGAAACTGGCCGCGTCTCCTCGATCGCGGACTACTTCGTCATCTGCAGCGGCCGCTCGGACACGCAGGTCCAGGCGATCGCCGAGGCGATCGAGAGGCAGGTGCGCGAGAGGGAGGGCGTCCGTCCCCTCTCGGTCGAGGGCCTGCCGCGCGCGCAGTGGGTCCTGCTCGACTACGGCGACGTCGTCGTGCACGTCTTCCAGATCCCCGTGCGCGAGTTCTACGACTTGGAGCGCCTCTGGGTGCGTGCGCCGCGCGCCGAGCTGCCGGAGCCGTACCAGAGCCAGGCACGCAGCCAGAAGACGGGCACGGAAGGCCGGTAGCGGCCCGCGATGACGCGATGGCTCGTCGCGGCCGTCGTCGCGCTCGCCGTCCTCGTCGGAGCGGGCTGGATGGCGTTCCTGAACCCGGGCCACGTCACCGTGCGGCTCGCCCCCGCGCGAAGCGTCGAGGCGCCGCTCGCGGGCGCGCTCCTCGCGGCGTTCGGCACGGGCGCGCTCCTGGTCGGGCTCGTGAGCGGCATCGGCGCCGGGACGCGACGCTGGCGCGCGTGGGGGGAACGCCGCCGGGCGCGGCGCGAGGCGAAGCGCGCGGCGGCGACGGCGCGCGCCGAGCAGCTCCTCTGGCGCGGCGACTACGCGCGGGCCCGCGCCGAGATCCTCCGGCTCGACGGCGCGGCGCCGACCGACGTCGGCCGGCTCGTCGTCCTCGTCGAGTCCCACCTGCACGAGGGCGATCCGACGACGGCCCGGCGGGTCGTCGAGGACGGGCTCGGGCGCACCGGCCCGGAGCCCAGGCTCCTCGACCTCCTCGCCGAGGCGGCGGAGCGCCAGGGAGACCTCGCCGCCGCCGCCGACGCGCTCGAGCGCGCGCGGCAGGTGCTCCCCCAGAGCCCTCGCCTGGCCCGGCGGCTCCGCGACCTCTACGTGCGCGCCGGGCGGTGGCCGGAGGCGCTCGCGCTCCAGGGCCAGATCATGCTCGGGCTGAGCGCACCGGAGGCTCTCGCGGCCGAGGAGCGCGTCCTCCGCGGGCTCCGGTACCAGAACGCGCTCGCCGAGCCGGACCGCCGCCGTGCGGCGCGCACGCTCGCGGCGCTCGCGCGCGAGGACCGCACGTTCGTGCCCGCGTGGGTGAGCCTGGGCGACGTCCTCGCCGCGGCGGAGCGCCGCCTGAAGGCGCGGCGGGCGTGGGAGCGCGGCGCGGCGTTCACGCTGGCGCCCGTGCTCCTCGAGCGCCTCGAGCAGCTGAACCGCGCCGAGAAGAAGCCCGCGCGCACGACGAAGCTCTACGAGCGGCTCCGCCGCCGCCACCCCGACTCCGTGCCGCTGGCCCTCCTCTTCGCGCGCCACCTGATCGCGAGCGGCGAGCTCGACCGCGCGGCCGAGATCCTGGGCGACCTCGCCGCCCCGGCGCGCGAGCTCCCGCTCGCGCACCTCCTCTGGGGCGAGCTCAACCGCCGGCGCGGCAACCTCGACGTGGCGGCGAACAGCTTCGCGCACGCCGTGCGGACCGAGCTCGGCCTCGCGTCCGCCTTCACCTGCGCCGGCTGCGGCCGCCGCGCCGACGGCTGGCAGGGCTACTGCGACGTCTGCCGCCGCTGGGGGACGTTCCGCGCCGCCGCCGAGGAGGCGGCCGACGCGCCCGCGCCGGAGGTCGCGAGCCGCTCGAGCGTCGCGTAGAGCGCCGCCGCGTCGACCGGCTTCGGGAGGAACGCGTCCATCCCCGCCGCCCGGCAGCGCGCCTCGTCGGTCGGGAGGACGCGCGCCGTGAGCGCGACGACGGGCAGGTCGAGCCCGCGGGCGCGGATCTCCCGCGTCGTCTCGAAGCCGTCGATCCCCGGCATCTGCACGTCCATCAGGACGGCGTCGAACCGCTCGCGCTCGAGGGCGGCGAGCGCCTGGCGCCCGTCGGCGGCGGCGGCGACGACGACGCCGGCGCGCTCGAGGAGGCGCACGACGACGACCCGGTTCACGGCGCTGTCTTCGACGACGAGCACGCGCCGCCCAGCGAGCGTGGCCGGCACGGCGCCGCTCGAGACGCCGCCGCCGGAGCCGGCCGCGCCGCCGTCGGCCGCGAGCGCGCGGACGAGGTCCGCCTCCGCGACGGGCTTGCGGACGCGCGCGACCGCGCCCGCCTCCCCCGCGTCGCCCGCGGGCGACGGCGACGCGGCCGAGGCGAGGAGCACGATCCGCGTCCCGGCGAGACGCGCGTCGCGGGCGACGGCCTCCGCGATCGCCCGGCCGTCCGTCCCGGGGAGGTCCGCGTCGACGAGGAGCGCGGCGAACGGGTCGCCGTCGCGGTGCCCGCGGACGAGCGCCGCGAGCGCCGTCGGGGCGTCGGCGACGGCCTCGGCGCGGGCGCCCAGGTCGCCGAGCAGGTCGACGAGGACGTCGCGGGCCGTCGCGTTGTCGTCGACGACGAGGGCCCGGCGTCCGGCGAACGGCGGCGGGTCCCGGCGCGCGCCGGCAGCGTCGGCCGGCCGCGCGAGGCGCACCGTCACGTGGAAGACGCTGCCGCGTCCGACCTCGCTCTCGACCCAGATGCGCCCGCCCATCATCGCGACGAGCCGCGACGCGATCGCGAGGCCGAGCCCGGTGCCGCCGTAGCGGCGCGTCGTCGAGCCGTCGGCCTGCGCGAAGGCCTCGAAGATCCGCGTGCGCTGCGCCTCGGGCACGCCGATGCCCGTGTCCGCGACCGCGACGTGGAGCGCGACCGCCTCGGGCTCCGCCGCCTCGAGGAGGACGCGAACGACGACCTCGCCCGCCTTCGTGAACTTGATCGCGTTGCCGACCAGGTTGACGAGCACCTGCCGGAGCCGCATCGCATCGCCGTGGAGGACGTCGGGCACGTCGGCGGCGACGCGATGGGCGAGCTCGAGGCGCTTGCGGTGCGCCTCGAGCGCGAAGGTGCGCAGCACGTCGTCGACCGTGCGCCGCACCGAGAACGGCCGGACCTCGAGCTCGAGCTTCCCCGCCTCGACCTTCGAGAAGTCGAGGACGTCGTTCAGGAGCGCCAGGAGCGACTCCGCCGACTGCTTGATCGTCTCCAGGTACTCGCGCTGCTCGGGCGCGCGCGTCGTGTCGAGGAGAAGGTCGGTGAGCCCGAGGATCGCGTTCATCGGCGTCCGGATCTCGTGGCTCATGTTCGCGAGAAACTCCGACTTGACGCGCGAGGCCTCGAGCGCCGCCTCGCCCGCGCGCCGCGACGCCTCCGCCGCGCGCCGCGCCTCCGTGACGTCCCGCGCGTTCAGCAGGACGCCGCGCACGAGGTCGTCGCCGAGGAGGTTCCGGGCCGCGACGTCGAGGTCGCGCCACGACCCGTCGCGGTGCCGGTAGCGGAGCGCCACGCCCGTGGTCGCGCCGGGGGTCGGCGCGACGGCGCGGAAGCTCGAGAGGGCGCGCTCGCGGTCGTCGGGGTGCACGAGGTCCCACGCCGTCATGCCGACGAGCTCGCGCGAATCCCAGCCGAGCGTCGGCCGGACGGACCGGTTCGCGTAGCGGACGACGCCCGCGGCGTCGAGGATCATCACCACGTCGAGCGAGTTCTCGGTGAGCGCCCGGAAGTGCTCCTCGCGGCGGCGGCGCGCGGCTTCGGCCCGCTTCCGCTCCGTGACGTCGCGCAGGTACGCCGTGAACTGCGGCGGCCCGTCCATCGGGATGCGCGTGAGCACGATCTCCACCGGGAGCTCGCTGCCGTCGGCGCGCATCGCGGTGGTCTCCATGCGCCGGGCGGCCGCCTCGGTCCCCGCTGCGGCGATGTACTCCGCGAACTCCCGCGCGTGCGCCTCCCGGAGCGGCGGCGGGATGATCGTCTCGACCAGGTCCTCGCCCTCGACGTCGGCGTGCCGGCGCCCGAACGTCCGCTCCGCGGCCGGGTTGAACTCGACGATCCGGCCGGCGTGGTCGATCGACACGATGCAGTCGAGCGCCGCTTCGAGGATCGCCCGATGCCGCGCGTCGCTCTCGCTCCGTCCGCGGTAGACCTCCGCGATCTCGAGGCGGCGCGCGAAGCTCTTCCGGTGCAGGCGCTCGCGGACCGCCGTCCCGACCGTCGCGACGACGCTCATGATGAGGAACCCGCCCGTCGAGGTCACGGCGAAGTGCGGGTCGCCGAGGGGGAGGACGAGCAGGCGAAGCGCCGAGCCGGCGAGGACGAGCGCCGCGACGAGCGCCGTCCAGCGGGCCGACCACGGGACGAGGACGGCCGCGCAGAGGACGATCAGCGTGAAGCCCGCGTTGTAGGGGCTCGCAAAGCCGCCGGTGACGAGCGTCATGCCGGCGTTCGCGAAGCCGTTGACGGCGCCGCCGAAGACGCCGAGCGCCCAGGGGTGCCGCCCGCCGAACGACGTGCGGAGGAGCCAGACCGAGAGCCCGCTCGCCACGGCGATCGCGAGCCGGCACGTGCCGAGCGTGACGATCTCGGCCGGAAAGAGCCACCGGTCGAGCAGGAGGAAGAACGGGGTCACGAGGAGCGCGAGCAGGTTGGCGTTGCGCACCCCGATCTGCACCCGCTCGACCGTCTCCGCCCGCCACGCCTCCTCGCGCTGCACGCGCGCATCGAGCACGGTCGCCCCCCGAAAAGCAAGGCGCGCCGCGATGGCCGGTCGGCGGGCCTACGCCGCCGGCGGGGGCCCGAAGAGGTGCGCGTGCATCGCGGCCAGGCTCGCGAGGTCGTGCACGTCCCGCGCGAAGTTCGGCACCTCGACGACGGGGATGGCGCGCCGGAGCCCCAGCCGGAACTGCTCGAGCCGGAGCGTCTCCCCGCGCGCGAGCGTCTGGTAGTCGACGAAGTTCTCCGCGAGCTCGCGCGCCTCGCCGCCCGGGACGACGCGGCCGACGAGCGCCGCGAGCGCGTCCAGGTCCTCGGGCCCGACCTCGTCGCGCCGGCGGCCGCGGCCGCGCGGGCGATACTCCCGGTGCACCCGGTTCAGGACGACGCCCTTGAGCGGCATCCGCAGGTCGGCCATCTTCCCCGACAGGTACTCCGCGTCGCCGAGCACCTGCTCCTCGGGCCCGGTGACGAGTACGAACGCGGTCGTCGCGCCGCGCAGCACCTCGTACGCGCGCTCGATCCGCGCGTGGAAGTTCTCGAAGAGCCCGCTCATGCTCGAGAAGAAGTCCGAGATCTCGAGGAGCGCCGAGACGCCGGTCGCCTGCTCCAGGCGGCGAAGGAGGAAGCCCGCCGTCCGGTTCATCGCGCGCACCGCGGACCAGCCGGCCGAGAAGTACGGGCGCACGAACCACTTGATGACCTTCCGGTCGAGGAACTCGTCGAGGCGCCGGGGCGCGTCGAGGAAGTCGAGCGCGTGGCGGGTGGGGGGCGTGTCGACGACGATCAGGTCGTAGCGCCCGCTCTCGGCGAGCACGCAGAGCTGCTCGATCGCCATGTACTCCTGCGAGCCCGCGAACGTGCGCGAGAGGTGCTGGTAGAACGGGTTCGCCAGGATCCGCTCCCGGGCCTCGGGCGGCGCGTGGCGCTCGACGAGCGCGTCCCAGGCGCCCTTCTGGTCGAGCATCATCGCGGCGAGGCTCCCGGTCGGCGCGAGGCCCTGGCGGCGGAAGAGCTCCGCCGGGATCTCGCGCTCGTCGTTGCCGAGCGCGTCGAGGCCGAGCGACGTCGCCAGGCGGCGCGCGGGGTCGATGGTGAGCACGACGGCGCGCCGGCCCGCGAGCGCGCCCCAGACCCCGATCGACGCCGCGACGGTCGTCTTCCCGACGCCGCCGCTGCCCGCGGAGATGACGATCCGGTGCTCGTCGACCAGGCGGCGCAGCGTCGTCATCGCTGCCGCCGCTCCGAAGCGCGGTGCGCGCGGCCGGCGAGCCCGGCCTCGAGCTGCGCCGAGAGCAGCTCGACCTCGGCGCGGTCGAACTCCTCGACGAAGAGGAACGGCAGCTCGACGAGCTGGAGGTCCGCGAGCGCGCTCCGGAGCCGCGCGAGGTGCCCGGCGTTGATCGCCGCCCAGCCGCTCTCCTCGGCGGCGCACGCGGCGACGGCGCCGAGCAGCGCGCGCTCGTCGACCGGGCGGCCGCGTGCCGCCTCGAGGCGCGCGAGCGTCTCGCGCGCGAAGCGCCGGCGATGGAGGCGGTTCACAATCGCGGCGCCGAGCGGGAGACCGAGCTCACGGAGCTCCGCGTGCATCTCGAGGGTCTCCGCGACGGGCATCTCCTCCGCGAGCGTGACGAGGTGCACGGCGGTCGTCTGCGGATCGCGCAGCAGGTCCATGATCTTCGTGGCCTCGCGCTGCACGAGTCCAGCGCCGAAGGTCTGGCGCGCGGCCTCCGGCATGCGGAGCACCTGGAGGCCGTGGCCGGTCGCCGGCGCGTCGACGACGATCGCGTCCCAGGCCGCCTGGCCGTTCTCCGTGCGCGTCGCCTCGTACCAGATCTTCCCGACGCTCATGAGCTCCTTCAAGCCGGGCGCCGCGGCGACGAAGTACTGGTAGATCTTGCTCGCGAAGACGCTCGAGAGGAGCCGCTTCACGGGGATGACGAGCCCCAGGTACTCCTCGAGCGCCGCCCGGCCCTCGACGGTCATCACGTGGAGCCCGGGCGCGGCGGGGCGGGGCGCGTAGGCGACCTCGCCGCCGCCGAGGAGCCGCGCGAGCCGCCCGCCCTCCATCTCGACGGCGAGCGTCCGGCGTCCCTGCCGCACCGCGACCTGCGCGAGCGCCGCCGCGACGGTCGTCTTCCCGACGCCACCTTTGCCGACGACGAAGTGGAGCCGGCGCTCGAGGACCGAGGCCGGCATGGATCACTCGTCGAGGACGCGGAAGGCGAGCGTCGCGTTCGTGCCGCCGAAGCCGAAGGAGTTCGAGAGCGCGGCGCGGATCGCGACCCGCCGCGCGGTGTGCGGCACGTAGTCGAGGTCGCAGGCGGGGTCGGGCTCGTCGAGGTTGATCGTCGGCGGCAGCGTGCCGCGGGCGAGGGCGAGCACCGTGTACGCCGCCTCGATCGTCCCCGCCGCGCCCAGCGAGTGGCCGGTCATCGACTTCGTCGAGCTGATCGCGAGCCGGTGCGCGTGCCCGCCGAACACGCGCTTCACCGCGAGCGTCTCCGCTTCGTCGTTGAACGGCGTGCCGGTGCCGTGCGCGTTGATGTAGCCGACGTCCTCGGGCGCGAGGCCGGCGTCGGCGAGGGCGAGGGCCATGCACTCGGCGGCGCCCTCCCCTTCCGGCGAGGGCTGCGTCATGTGGTACGCGTCGCAGCTCGCGCCGTACCCGGCCAGCTCCGCGTGGATGCGCGCGCCGCGCCGGCGCGCGTGCCCGAGCTCCTCGAGCACGAGAACGCCCGCGCCCTCGGCGATGACGAACCCCTCCCGCTTCGCGTCGAACGGCCGGCTCGCGCGTGCCGGCTCCTCGTTGAAGCTCGTCGCCAGCGCGCGCATCGCGCTGAAGCCGCCGACGCCGAGGAGACAGACGGGCGCTTCGGCACCCCCGGCCAGCATCACGTCCTGGCGTCCCTCGCGGATGAGCGCGAACGCATCGCCCACCGCGTGCGCACCGGAGGCGCAGGCGCTCGTCGTGGCGTAGTTCGGGCCCCGCGCCCCGAACCGCATCGCGACGTGCCCGGCGGCCATGTTCGGGATGAGGCGCGGGATCATGAAGGGGGACACCCGCCGGAAGTTGCGTTCGACGAGCGCGGGGAAGCAATCCTCGAGCGTGGCGAGCCCGCCCATGCCGACGCCGATGATCACGCCGACGCGCTCCGGCTGGGCGAGCGGCGCCGCGAGCTGCGCGTCGTCCATCGCCATCTGCGCCGCGGCGACCGCGTACTGGATGAAGACGTCCATCTTGCGGGCCTCGCGGCGATCGAGAAAGCGCTCCGGATCGAAGTCCGGCACCTCGCCCGCGATGCGCGCGGGCAGCGTGCCGGCGTCGAAGCGGGTGATCGGTCGGACGCCCGAGCGGCCGGCGACGAGCGCGTCCCAGTTCGCCTCCGTGCCGGTGCCGAGGGGCGTGACGAGGCCGAGGCCCGTGACCACGACGCGGCGCCGGCTGCCGTTCGATGCCTTCAAAGTCCACGCATGCTAGCGGCCCGCAGGCACGGGGGTCAAGGTAGCGCGTGCAGCGTCCCGGCCCCCGACGCCCACAGCGCCGCGTACGCGGCGAGGGTCGCGAGCAGCACGCCCGCGGCGACCGCGTCGCGAGCGCCGGCCCGCGCGCGGAGGTACGTCGTGCGCGGGCTCCCCGAGTTGAAGCCGCGCAGCTCGAGCGCCATCGCGACCCGGTCCGCGCGCCGGAGCGCGCCGATCAGCACGGGAACGAGGATCGGCACGAAGCGGCGGAGCCGCACGACGGGGCCGCCGCGCCGGAGGTCGAGCCCGCGGCAGCGCTGCGCCTCGAGCACGCTCACGGCCGCGTCGAAGAAGACGGGGACCAGGCGGAACGCGAGCGTCATCGTGAACCCGACCGCGAACGGCACGCCCAGGCGACCGAGCGCGTAGGCGACCTCCTCGACACGCGTCGTGGTGAGAAAGAGGATCCCGGCGGCGAGGAACGTGTCGAGCCGGAGGCCCGTCGAGAGCCCGTAGTCGAACCCGGCGCGCGTCGGGACGAAGAAGCCCTCGTAGAAGAAGGTCCAGACGACGACCGTGAACGCGAGCACCAGGACGAACACGGGCCCGAGCCGGCGCACGTTGCGGAGGCCGCCGGCGAGCCGCAGGAGGAGCAGGACGGCCGCCGCGAGCGGCACGACGACGAGCGGCCGATCGACGAGGAACGCCGCCACGACGAACGCGACCAGCCCGCCGAGCTTCGTGACCGGATGGAGCCGGTGGAGCGGTGTGGCCGCCGGGACGTAGAGCGTGAGCGGCACGCGCCCTACTCCCCGCCGGCGCCCCGCGCCGCGCCCGGCCGGAGCCACGCGACCAGCTCGTCGACGGAGAGCGGCGTGCACCCGAGCGCGCGCCCGAGCCGCGTCACGTCGGGCGCCCGGAACGCCGCGGCGGCGACGAGCGCGTCGTCGGCGAAGAAGGCGCGCACCGGGCCGTCGTAGCGCACGCGGCCGGCGTCGAGGAGCACGACGCGCTCGGCGTGCTCGGCGATCACCCAGGGCGCGTGCGTGACGATGACGATCGTCCGTCCCTCGGCATGCAGGCGGCGGAGCAGCGCCATCATCCGCTCCTGCTCGCCAACGTCGAGGCCCGTCGTCGGCTCGTCGAGCACGAGGACGTCGGGCCGGAGCGCCAGCACGGCGGCGACGGCGAGCCGCTGGCGCGCGCCCTTGTCGAGGAGGAACGGGTCGGCGTCGCGCTCCGCCGTGAGGCCGACCGCCGTGAGGGCCTCCGCGACGCGCGTGGCGACGGCGTCGGGCGCGAGGCCCAGGTTCCGCGGCCCGAAGGCGACCTCCTCGGCCACCGTCTCGGCGAAGAGCTGATGGTCGGGATCCTGGAAGACGTAGCCGACGCGCTCGGCGAGCCGCTCGAGCGGCACGCCCGCGACGTCGCGGCCGTCCACGCGGACCCGGCCCGCCGTCGGCGCGAGGAGGCCGTTCAGGTGCTTCGCGAGCGTCGTCTTCCCGGAGCCGTTCCGGCCGACGAGCGCGACGAGCTCGCCCGCGCCGATCGCGAGCGAGACGCCGACGAGCGCCGCGCGCCCGTCGGGATAGCAGTGGCGGAGGTCCTCCACCTCGATGAGCGGCGGGCGCGCGGGCGGCGGCGGGTCGGGCGCGGGTGGGGGCGCCGGCACGAGACCCGCGGCGCGGAGCCGGGCGGCGGCGCTCTCCACGTCGAGGGGCGGCTCCGCGAGCCCGAGGGCGGCGAACACGCGCGTGACGTCGGGCGCGCGCACGCCGGCCGCGGCGCAGAGGGCCGGATCGGCGAGGAGCGCGGCGGGCGCCCCGCGCGCGACGACGCGCCCGTCGCGGAGGAAGAGCACCAGGTCGGCGTCCACCGCCGCGGCCGCGTCGTGCTCGACGACGACCAGCGTGAGCCCCTCGGCGCGCAGCGCCGCGAGCACGCGGAGGACCTCGGCCCGTCCCGCGGGGTCGAGGTCGGTCGTCGGCTCGTCGAGCAGCATGACCGGCGGGCGGAGGGCGAGGAGCCCGGCGATCGCGAGCCGCTGCTTCTCGCCGCCGGAGAGCGTCGTCGGGTCGCGGTCCTCGAAGCCGGCGAGCCCGACCGTGGCGAGCGCCCGCGCGGCACGCGCTGCCATCTCGGCCGGCGGGACGCCGGTCTGCTCGAGCGCGAAGACGACCTCCTGGGTCACGTCGGTCGAGAAGAGCTGCGCCTCGAAGTCCTGGAAGACCATGCCGACCGTGCCGGCGAGCTCGCCGACCCGCCGTCCGGCGAGCGAGCGGCCGAGGAGTGCCAGCTCGCCCTCGACCTCGGCCGGGACGAAGGCCGGCACGAGCCGCGTGAGACAGCGGACGAGCGTCGACTTCCCGGCGCCCGTCGCACCCATGACGACGGCGAGCGCGCCGGGCGGGAGCTCGCACGACACGTCGTCGAGCGCGGGGCGCGCGCCCGGCGCGTAGCGGCACGTGAGGTGCGCGACCCGGACCGCGGGCGTCACAGGAGCGCGAGCCCGCCGACGGCCACCGCGAGCGAGGGGGCGAGCCCGAGGCCGACGGCGAGCGCCCCGCTCGCGCTCGGGAACGGCGCCCACGGCGCGAGCCAGCGATGGCTCGCGATCGCCTCGCCCGCGACGAACGTGCCGACGATCCCGGCCGTCGCGAGCGCGACGCCGAGCACGGCGCGCCAGCGGGGCGGCCGCGGGCGCGGGCCCAAGAGGTCGCGGTAGTGGAGCCGCGCGCGACGGACGCGCGGATGGAGCGCGCGGAGGAGGAACGGGGCGAGGATGCCGGCGACGACCAAGTTGTTCACGAGGACGAACGTGCCGAGCACCGTGAAGGGGTGGAAGCCGAGCAGCTGGAGTCCCCAGCCGACGACGTCCGCGCAGCACGTCGCGGCGAGGACGACGACGCCGAGGAGCGCGACCGTCGGCCCGAGGACCTCGCGCTCGAGGAGCCACGCCGGCCGGCGGACGGCGAGCACCGCCGCGGCGAGGACGACGAGCGCGACCGCGATGCCGAGGGTCGCCGCACGCGGGGGAAGACCCGCGAGCGCGAGGCCGCCCACGACGGCGAGCGCCGCCCCGCCGCCCGCGACGGTCGAGAGGGCGAGCAGGTCCGTGCCGGTGGCGCGGGGGTCGAGGAGCGGGTCGCGCGTGGTGAGCGCGTCCCACACGAGGTACGGGATCGCGCCGTACGCGAGGTTCGCGAAGAAGCCGAAGAAGTCGCCGGGGCCGAGGCCGCCGAAGAAGTCGCCGATCAGGTTCCCGAACGCGGCGCCCCACGCCGCCGCCGGCCCGAAGAGGAAGGAGCAGACGACGGGAACGGCGTTCGCCGGCCGGAACTCGGTGACGCCGGGGATGACGGGCACCACCTTGAAGGGGATCAGGACGGCCGCGTAGAGCGCCGCGCAGATCGCGGTCAGCACGACCATGCGCGTGTTCCGCCACATGCCGAAGAGCTCCCCCATCGCGCGACCGCGGCCGCCCTACCTGCGGGCGCGGGACGGGTCAAGGCTCGGGCGCGCGCCGCCTCGGTGCTCCAGCGGCGCCCCATCGGGGCTTGCAGGCGTCCGACGCTTCTGCGACGTCTCGGGCATGCCCCGCGTCCTCGTCCCCCTCGCCCCCGGCTTCGAGGAGATCGAAGCGATCACGATCGTCGACGTGCTCCGCCGCGCCGGCGTCACGGTCGACGTCGCCGGCACGGAGGAGGGTCCGATCACGGGCTCCCACGGGATCACGGTCGCCCCGGACACGGCCGTCGAGGCCGTCGACCCCGAGGCGTACGACTGCGTCGCGCTGCCGGGCGGCATGCCGGGAACCGCGCACCTGCGCGAGAATCCGCACGTGCTGCGGATCGTCCGCGCGCTCGCCGAACGCGAGCGCTGGACGACGGCGATCTGCGCCGCACCGACCGTCCTGCACGCGGCGGGCCTGACCGCGGGCCGCACCGTGACGAGCCATCCCTCGGTCACGAGCGTGCTCGCGGGCGCCCACTACTCCGAGGCGCCGGTCGTCGTCGACGGCCGCGTGATCACCAGCCGCGGCGCGGGGACGGCCATGGACTTCGCCCTCGCCCTCGTCGAGCGCCTCGTCGACCGCGAGACGGCGCAACGGCTTCGTGCCCAGATGGTCGTGCCTTCGCGTTGACTGCCCGCCCGGGTTTCAGTACGGTCCGGGGCGCCGATGTCCCGGCCCGTCGCCGCGCTCGCCGTGCTCGCGCTCGTCCTCGGCGGCGCGTGCTCGACGAAGAAGCCGATCATCCCGCCCGAGAAGCTCTGGGGTGAAGGGACGCAGGCGTTCGAGGACGAGGCGTACCAGGTCGCGATCGAGCGCTACAAGGCGCTCCTCGATCAGCATCCCTTCGACCCGCACGCGGAGGAGGCGGAGCTCCGCATCGCGCAGTCGTACTACATGGCGCACCGCTATCCCGAGGCGATCGCGGCCTTCGGCGACTTCGAGCGCATGCACCCGACGAGCCCGAACCTCCCCGAGGTCGAGTACAACCTCGGGCTCGCGTACATGGCGCAGATGCGGACCGCGGACCGCGATCAGCAGCCCTCGACGAACGCGCACACCTACTTCAAGAACGTGATCGACCGCTGGCCCCAGAGCCCGTGGGCGGAGAAGGCGCGGCTGCGGCTCAAGGAGTGCCGCGAGTCCCTCGCGGCGCACGAGGCGGAGATCGCGCAGTACTACCTCCGCCACAAGAACCTGCGCGCCGGCGAGTCCCGGCTCCGCTACCTCCTCTCCGAGTACCCCGAGACGGACGCGACGGCCGAGGCGCTCTACGCCTTCGCGAAGCTCTACGCGTCGCGGAAGGAGAACGAGGAGGCGACGCTCGCGCTCGCGACCCTCGTCCGCTACCACCCCGACAACCCGCTCGCGGCGGACGCGCGCCGCCGCCTCGGGCCCGACGACTCCGTGTACCTCGACGGCCACGACCCGCTGCCCGTCCTCATGACGCGCATCGACGAGATGCAGCAGCAGGCCGACCGCCAGAAGCTCCCGACCACCGTCTCCGCGTATCCCGACACCGGGAACCTGACGGGCCAGCGCTACTGAGCGGGGCCGCTGCGGGCCGCTCGGCGGGCCGCTCGGCGCGCCGCCGCGGCGCCCGCGCATTGACACGTCCGCGTGTTTCGGGATAGCTCAGCCGCCAGAGAGACGATAGAACATACCTTATCCAGAGTGGCTGAGGGCACGGCCCGGCGACGCCACAGCAACCGGTCCCGCCCGGGACGCTGGTGCTAATTCCGACGCCCGCTTCGGCGAGGGTTCTCGTGGAGGGGCGGAAGATAAGGGTTCGCACGCTGGTAAGCCCCTTTCTCCCCTGGAGAGGGGCTTTTTTGTTGCCTGCACGATCATGCTGACCGCCCGCCCCGATCCGCGCCTCGGCGCGGCGCGCATCCTCGTCGTCGGCGTCGGCGGCCTCGGAAGCCCCGCGGCCGCCGCGCTCGCCGCCGCCGGGGTCGGCACGCTCGGCCTCGTCGACCCCGACGCGGTCGAGGTCTCGAACCTGCCGCGGCAGCCGCTCTACGAGACGGCCGACGTCGGGCGCCCGAAGGTCGCGGCCGCGGCCGCGCGGCTCGCGGCGCTCGCGCCCGGCATCGCGGTCGAGCCCCACGCGCGGCGGTTCGGCGCCGGCGACGCCGCGCTCGCCGCGCGCTTCGAGGTCGTCCTCGACGGCACGGACACGATCGCCGCGAAGTTCGCCGTGAACGACGCCTGCGTCGCAGCGGGCGTCCCGCTCGTGCACGCGGGCGTCCTCGGGCTCCGGGCGCAGGTCATGACGGTCCTGCCGGGGCGGAGCGCGTGCTACCGCTGCGTCTTCGAGGAGGCGCCGCCCCCGGGCGACGTGCCGTCGTGCGACGAGGCCGGGGTGCTCGGCCCGACCGTCGCCTTCGCCGCGGCGCTCCAGGCCGCCGAAGCGATCCGGCTCGCGACCGGGAGCGAGCCGCTGTTCGCGGATCGCCTCCTCGCCATCGACCTCGGCGCGGGCCGACACCGCCGCGTGCCGCTCGCGCGGAATCCCCGTTGCCAGAGCTGTCGGGCGGCGGATCATGCCGTCCAAAGGAGTGAAGCGTCATGAGCTACGTGAAGGGCCTCCGCTGCCGCGAGTGCGGCAGCGAATCGCCGGTGGCGCCGCTGCACGTCTGCGAGACGTGCTTCGGTCCGCTCGAGGTCGTGTACGACTACGACGCGATCCGCCGCGTGCTCTCGCGGGAGGCGATCGCGGCGCGGCCGCGCAATCTCTGGCGGTACCGGGAGCTCCTCCCGATCGACGGCGAGCCGCACGTCGGCCTCCACTCCGGCATGACGCCGCTCGTCCGCGCCGAGCGCCTCGGCGCCGCCCTCGGCGTGAAGGAGCTCTGGGTGAAGGACGACTCCGTCAATCACCCCACCTTCTCCTACAAGGACCGCGTCGTCTCCGTCGCGATCTCGAAGGCGATGGAGTTCGGCTTCGACACCGTCTCGTGTGCGTCGACGGGGAACCTCGCGAACTCGGTCTCCGCGCACGCCGCGCGCGCCGGCCTCACCTGCTACATCTTCATCCCCGACGACCTCGAGCAGGGGAAGGTCATCGGCTCGACGATCTACGGCCCGCGCACGATCGCGATCCGCGGCAACTACGACGACGTGAATCGCCTGTGCAGCGAGGTCGCGGACAAGTACGGCTGGGCGTTCGTGAACATCAACGTGCGTCCGTACTACACCGAGGGTGCGAAGACGTACGGCTTCGAGATCGCCGAGCAGCTCGGGTGGAAGCTCCCGAAGCACGTCGTCGTGCCGACCGCGGGCGGGACGATCCTGCCGAAGGTGGCGAAGGCGTTCCGCGAGCTGCAGCAGCTCGGGCTCGTCGAGGGGGACTTCAAGATATACACCGCGCAGGCCGCCGGATGCGCGCCCGTCGTGCACGCGCTCCACAAGGGCACGGACCTGATCTCCCCCGTGAAGCCGCAGACGATCGCGAAGTCGATCGCCATCGGGAACCCGGCGGACGGGTTCTACGTGCTGAAGGCCGTGCGCGAGTCGGGCGGCTGGGGCGAAGCGGTCACCGACGCGGAGATCGTCGACGGCATCAAGCTCCTCGCGCGGACCGAGGGCATCTTCACGGAGCCCGCGGGCGGCACGACCGTCGCGGTCACGAAGAAGCTGATCGAGCAGGGCCGGATCCCGCGCGACGAGTCCATCGTCGTGAGCGTCACGGGGAACGGGTACAAGACGCTCGAGGCCGTGCTCGACACGGTGGAGCAGCCGTTCACGATCGCCGCGCGCCTCGCCGAGTTCGACGAGCTCTACGCGCGGCTCACCGCCGGCGGTCGCACCGCGACCGCGGTGTGACTGGCAACCGAGAGGAGGACACGTCATCATGGTGCAGGTCAGGGTCCCCACCCCACTCCGCAAGTACACGGCGGGCGCCGGAGCCGTCGAGGCCGAGGGCAGCTCCGTCGCGGCGCTGGTCGACGATCTCGAGCGGCGGTACCCGGGGATCAAGGAGCGTATCTGTGACGAGGCCGGACAGGTGCGGCGCTTCGTGAACATCTTCGTGAACGGCGAGGACATCCGCTTCCTCCGCCAGCTCGACACGCCGCTCAAGGCGGGCGACGAGCTGTCGATCGTCCCCGCCATCGCTGGAGGGCGCTGAGCCCCGGGGGGGCGCGCCGGTCGCATGCTTCCCGCCTCGCGCCCAGGGCCGGTGTCGCCGGGGGACGGCCCGGTCGTCGCCCGCTCCGTCCTCCCGCTCGTCGGCAACACGCCGCTCATCGAGATCCGGCGCGTGCGGGACGGCGTCGCGCCGGGCGTCCGGATCCTCGCCAAGCTCGAAGGCTTCAACCCGGGCGGCTCCGTGAAGGACCGGGCCGCGAAGCGGATGATCGAGGACGGCATCGTGCGGAAGCTCCTCGTCCCCGGGAAGACGATCCTCGACTCGACGTCGGGGAACACCGGCATCGCCCTCGCCTGGATCGGCGCCGCGCTCGGCCATCCGGTGAAGCTCGTCATGCCGAGCAACGTGAGCGTCGAGCGCAAGCGGGTCGTCAGCGCCTTCGGCGCCGAGGTCGTCTACTCCGACCCGCTCGAGGGGTCGGACGGCGCGATCC
>DASRHG010000099.1:0-34420 GCA_035650655.1 Binatia bacterium
CAAGCCCTCGGGAGTTCGAATCTCCCCCCCTCCGCTACGTCCGGCCTGCGTTTTTCGGCGCTCCGCGACGTTTGGACGCCTTTTGGACGCTTCGGCGGCCCCATCGGGAGGCGACGGACGACACCGTGAAATCGTCCGCCGCCGACGGGCGTCTCGATCCGGTTCGCGGGCGCCTCGCCCGTCGCGCGTCTCCGAGGCGCGGACCACCGAGGACCGACACTCACTTGGCACGCTTCGTGTTGTGCTCGTGCCCGCAGGGGGCACCCTTCAACCGTACGAGAGGGCAGCGATGCGGTACGAGAGCTCGAAGAGGCCGATGCGGCCCGGCGCGATGCCGTTCGTGAGGTAGCGCGCGATGCCGGCCATTTTCGGTGCGTCGGTCAGGCGAGTCGAGGATCCCCGGTTCCTCCTGGGGCGGGCGAGCTACGTCGACGACGTCCGTCTTCCCCGGGGACGCTCGCGGCCGCCTTCGAGGTCGACCCGAGGTCTTCTTCGGGACCTTCAAGACGTGCGACAGCAGCCTGGTCGCGGTCCGCAAGGCGAACTTCGTCGGGGACATCGTGGCGGTGATCGTCGCCGTCGACCGCTACGTGGCGGAGGACGCGGCCGAGCGCGTCGTCGTCGACTGGGAGCCGCTCGACGCCGTGACGGACCCCGAGGCCGCGCTCGCGCCCGGGAGCCCGCTCGTCCACCCGGAGTGGGGCGACAACGTGATGGTCCGCGCGGCGGCCGAGTCCGGCGACCCGGACGCGGTCTTCGCCGGGGCGGACGTGACGGTCTCGGCGCGCTTCCGCCTGAACCGCCACTGCGCGGCGCCGATGGAGACCCGCGTGGTGCTCGCCGCCTTCGAGCGCGCGCAGAGCCACCTGACGCTCTGGAGCTCGACGCAGATCCCCCACGTGGTGCGCCGGAAGATCGCCGAGTCGCTCGGGCATCCGGAGCGGCTCCTCCGTGTCGTCGCGCCCGACGTCGGCGGGAGCTTCGGGATGAAGGCGCACGTCTACCCGGAGGAGATCCTCTGCGCGCTGCTCGCCCGTGAGCTCGGGCGGCCCGTCAAGTGGGTCGAGGACGACGTGGGCGCCTACAACGCCTGCCCCTGGACGACCATGATCGAGCCCGTGCAGGTCGCGCTCATGGCGCCGGGTCCCTACAAGATTCGGACGGTGCGGCTCGAGGGGCTCGGCGTCTCGACGCACAAGTCGACGGCCGGCCCGTACCGCGGCGTCGGGCTTCCCGCCGCGCAGTACGCGATGGAGCACGTGCTCGACCTGGCGGCGAGGCGGCTCGGCATGGACCCGGCGGACGTCCGGCGCCGGAACATCCTGCGCCGCGACGAATTCCCGTACGAGAGCGCGACCGGGGTCCACTACGACAGCGCGACGCCGCTCGAGTCGCTCGAGGTCGCGCTCGCGAAGGTCGACTACGCGGGCTTCCGGGCGCGGCAGGCCGAGGCCCGGCGCGAGGGGCGCTACCTCGGCATCGGGCTGAGCAGCATGATCGAGGTCACGACCTTCGGCTGGGAGTTCTGGAAGCTCATCGGCATCGTGGACACCAACGGCGGCTACGACTCCGCGCTCGTGCGCGTCGACGGGACGGGCGGGGTCACGGTGGCCGTCGGGACGCACAGCCACGGGCAGGGCCACGCGACGGTGTACGCGCAGCTCGTCGCCGACGTGCTCGGCTGCCGCGTCGAGGACCTCGTGCACGTCCAGGGTGACACGGCGGCGACGCCCGTCGGCTGGGGCACGTTCGGCAGCCGCAGCGCCGTCGCGGGCGGGGGCGCGGTTCTCACCGCCGCCGGGCGCGTGCGCGAGAAGGTGCTCCGCATCGCGGCGCACATGATGGAGGTCGGCCCGCAGGACCTCGAGATCCGCGACGGCGCGATCCGCGTGAAGGGTGTGCCGGGGCGGCAGGTGACGCTCCGCGAGGTGGCGCGCGCGGCCGTCTACGGCGGCGGCATCCCGGACGACGAGGAGCCCGGGCTCGAGGCGAGCTGCCACTACCGGGCGCCGACGCCGTTCGCGAACGCGACGCATCTCGCGGTCGTCGAGGTCGATCCGGAGACCGGCGCCGTGAAGCTGCTGCGCTACGTCGTGATCGAGGACTGCGGGCGGATGATCAACCCGATGATCGTCGAGGGGCAGATCGCGGGCGGCGTCGCGCAGGGGATCGGGAACGCGCTCTACGAGCACCACCAGTACGACGAGCACGGGCAGCTCCTCACGACGTCGTTCATGGACTACCTGATCCCCACGGCGACCGACGTGCCGCCGATCGAGTACGGGCATCTCGAGACGCCGAGCCCGCTGTCCGTCGGCGGCATCAAGGGGATGGGCGAGGGCGGGGCGATCGCGCCCCCGGCGGCGATCGCGAACGCCGTCGCCGACGCGCTCGCGCCGTTCGGCTGGAAGACCGTCGACCGCCTGCCGATCACCCCCGACGTGGTGCGTGCGATGGTCGTCGGGGGCGCGTCCAGGGTCTGATGGCGCCTGCGCTCCGTCTCCTCACCCCCGCGCGGCTCGGCCCGATCGAGCTGCAGAACCGCGTCGTCAAGGCGGCGACGTACGAGAGCCGGACACGCGACGGCCTCGTCACCGGTGATCTCATCGCGTGGCACCGCGAGCTCGCCGCGGGCGACGTCGCGATGACGACGCTCGCGTACTGCGCCGTGTCCGCCGACGGCCGGTCGATCCCGCACCAGATCCGGCTCCGCGAGGAGGCGAAGCCGGGCCTCACCCGGTTCTGCGCGGCGATGCACCTCGAGGGCGCCGCGGCCGCGATCCAGCTCGGGCACGCCGGCCGGCTCGCCAACCCGCTCGTGACCGGCACGCAGCCGATCGGCCCGAGCCGCAGGTACGGCTGGCAGACGAAGCACGTGGTGTCGAGCCGCTGGGGCGCGCTCGCCGTCGCGCGCACGCTCGAGGCCGACGGCACCGTCGACGCGCTCAGCTCACCGCCGGCCACATGACGAAGGTGCCGATGTACCACGTGCGCGGCGACGACGTGCTCCCCGCGATGCTCGCACGCGATCCGAGCTGGCTCCGGCGGACGGTGCTCCCGCTGTTGACGCGGGTCACTCTGCGTCGCCGACCAGGGTCGGGGTCCGATCGCCACGCCCGTCTGGTACGCGTTCGAGCCCGCGGGCGACGTCGTCTTCGTCACCAGGGAGACGACCCGGAAGATTGCGCTCCTCCGGAAGGCGGGACGCGCGACGTTCTGCGTGCAGGACGAGCGTCCGCCGTTCCGTTACGTCACCGTCGAGGGGCCGGTGCGCATCGAGAAGGTGGACCCCGAGCCCATCGTCCGCGAGGAGGCGCTCTGCTACGTCGGTCGCGCGCGAGCCGAGGCGTACCTCCGGCTGTCCGCCTCGGACCGTCCGAACCAGGTGGTCGTCCGCCTGACGCCGAAGCGCTGGTACAGCGCGGACTTCTCCGAGCTGTTTCCACCCGCCTGATCGACCGCCGAGCCACTCCCCGAAGTGCTCGTCGGGTCGCGCTCGTGGCTGACGCCTCGACCGGGCCCACCTGCTTTCGCTCGTCCGGGCGAGCATCGTGCGCCGACGGCGTCCAGCAGGAGGGTGGGGCCCGTCACGCGAGGCGAGAGCGGCGTGACAACAGGCGATTGCGTGACCTGCTTCTGGGTGTCACAGAGGTCGACGCGTTCCGCGATCTTGGCGGCATCGTCATCGACCGGCTCTGGATACGGAGGAGGCCGTCATGTCCGACACCCGCCGCCCGTCCATCGCGCTCGCAATCGTCGTGACCGTCGGCCTGGCCACCTGGGCCGCGGCGACTCCGCGGATGCTCAGGCCGTCGGCGGCGAGAACGTCCAATGCGTGCAAGGCCAGCACGGACGCCGCGTTCACCGCCTGTCAGCTGGAGGCGCGAAGCGACAAGGCGCTCGCCCAGGGGAAGTGCGCCAACCTGCCTGACCGCACGGCGAGCAAGACGTGCAAGGAGCAGGCGTCGGCGGAGGCCAAGGATGCGCTGGATGGCTGCAAGGCGCAGCGCGGCGCGCGGCGGGCGGTGTGCGACCGGCTCGGCCCCGCGCCGTTCGCTCCGGCGATCGACCCCGCCAGCTTCACTACGACCATCGACAATCCCTTCTTCCCCCTGGTGCCCGGGACGACGTTCGTCTACGAGGGGCAGACGGCCGAGGGGCTCGAGCACGACGAGCTCGCCGTCACCCGGAACACGAAGGTGATTCTCGGCGTCACCTGCGTGGAAGTGCGGGACGTCGTCACGGTCGACGGCGAGGTGACGGAAGATACCCTCGATTGGTTCGCGCAGGACCGCGCCGGCAACGTGTGGTACTTCGGCGAGAATTCGAAGCAGCTCGCCGGTGGCCTGATCGTGGGATTGGAGGGTTCCTGGACGGCGGGTGTCGACGGTGCGGAGCCGGGCATCGTGATGGAGGCGCACCCGGCGATCGGCGACTTCTACCGGCAGGAGTTTCTGCTGAAGGACGCCGAAGACCTCGCGGAAGTCGTGAGTCTCACCGAGTCCGTCACGGTCCCCTTGCGAGCGGCTCCGTTCGACAAGTGCCTCGAGACGAAGGAGACCTCGCCCCTGGAGCCCGACGCGGCCGAGAACAAGCTCTACGCGGCCGGCGTCGGCAATCTGCTGACGGTCGATCTCGTGACCGGCGAGCGGTCGGAGCTGGTGCAGATCATCCCCCCGGCATGAGCAGCGACGCCGTCGACACTGCCGCATTGTGCGCCTCGGAACGAGCTGCTATACGGGGGTCCATCGTTTGCTTGTGCGGTGAGTCCCGCCGCCCCTTCCTCACTCGGACGATCGGTCTTCTCGCCCAACCAACCGAAGACGGCAGGCCCGTGGAGGGCCAGGAGAACAGCAAGCATGGGTGAGAAGATCTTCGTCGGGAACCTTGCGCTCGACACCACCAGCGCCGAGCTGGAGTCGTTGCTCTCGGAAGCGGCACGCACGCCGAGCGTCAGCGAGGCGAAGGAGCGCGCGAGCGGGAACGGCGGCGGCCGTGGACGCGGCGGCTTCGGCCGGCGCAGCCGCTGACCGCGCTCCGTGCGTCTCCGGGACATCTCGCCGTCTCAGCATCGCCTGCTTCGCGACGTCACCAGCCAGATCTCGAACAAGCTGGAGACGGAGTTCTCGGAGCTACCCGGCGTCGAAGGTCCGAGCGTCGGGATCGTGCTCCACGAGCGGCACCGTCACGTCTTGATCGAGATCCCCGCGGACCTACTCATGCGGGCCGCCGGCGATCTCACGGCCCGCGAGGCGATCCGGGTCCACATCAAGGGCCGCCGCGATCGGATGCTCTTCCGGGCGCCGCCGAAGCCGCTGCCGAAGCACATCGCCGCCGCGGCGACTCCGGGCTCGATGCACTCCGGCTTCGGGTACCGGCGGGGCGGCGGCCCACGCGGCCGACGCTGATTCGGACCAACGCCCTCCGCGACGCCCCCCGGCGGCCGCGATCAGCTGCTTCCGCACGCTGCCCGGGTCGAGGCCGAGGGCCTCGCACAGGTTCTCGAAGCTGAACGGCCACCGGCGATCGTCGCTCGCCACGTAGGCCCCCGCATTGCGGACGTCCCGCCCAACCGAGTGAATCGGATATCCCCTCGCGCGCCGGTACGCCGACCCGAAGCAGTCGTCGAGGGCCGTCTGGAGCACGGCGGCCATCAGGCGCCTGCACCGATCGGCGGGCGAAGTCCGACGACGCAGGTACTGGGTGGGCAGCACCGTCTCGATCACGCCGTCTCACTCCTCGTCCGGCGCCGGCGGCCGCATCAGCGCCGCGATGTCGCGGCGAGAAGCTCCGCTTCGCGCTGCCCCTCGCGGTGCTCGCGCCAGAACCGCGCACGCGCGGCGAGGCGCTGGCGACTCGGGTCGGGTTCCTCGCGTTCCGCGACCCCGAAGACCTCCAGTCGCCCGAGCCATCGGCGGACACCCTGCCGGAGGCGTCCCAGCGCGTTCATGTCGTCGGGATCGGTCACGTGCATGGCAGATTCTCCTTTGGGAGTCCGCCGCCGAACACGCGTGGTTGAGGAGCTCGGTCGCTCGACGAGTCGCGCTGCGGGGCTCTGAACGGGCTCGGACGGAGTCTATCGACCTCTCGTTGCGTGCGCAACGGCGTCGGAGCGGACGACGTTGCCGATGCCCGGGCCACGCGCGCGGCGTCGTGGCGGCGGAAGGAGGTTCGACACCCGAAGCCGTTGAGCCTCCTTCGCCGTCGGTGGGCGAATCTTCGTGTCTACCGAGCGACCGGCTGGCGTGATGCGGAGCGTGCGACGCGGCTCCGGCCAGCGTCGCGAAGCGCGAGCGCGTGGCTCCGCCCACACGACCGGGGTGCGGGAGCGCGTCGTCGTGGCGCGGCGACGAATGGCACGTCGCGCGCGGCACGAGGAGCGCCGGCCGTACCGGAAGCAGCCGCGGCGGGAGTGGGAGCCGGGGCCGTCGCGCGGTCCGCGCGGCCCGGGCGGGAGTCGGCCGCGCTCGTTCGAGGACGACGCGGGGCGCGGGGGCGGCAGGCCGGACCGCAGGCGCCGCCGGTGAGCGACCGAGGAGCCGCGGCAGGCGACCGCGCCACGACCGCCCGGGAGCGGAAGCGCTCGTCCGCACCGTCGCGTCCCATACTTTTCGTCCGCTCCTCCCCCGTGTGGGCGTCGTCTCGCCGCCGCCGCCGCGCGAGCATGGCGACGAGGGAGGCGATCCATGACACCCGAGGAGCAGCTGCGAGGCGCGCGCGCGACGGTCGCCGTTCCGGCGGCGTTGGCGCCGGCGAGGCCGGCGGCGGGAGCGGTCGCGTGGAGCGCCGTGTGGAGCGGCTTCTTCGTCGCCGTCGGGACGCTCGTCCTCCTCCTCGTGCTCGGCGCCGCGATCGGAGCGAGCGTCCTCGGCGTCGCACCGTGGCCGGCGTCGAATCCGCGCGCGTGGGGCGTCGGGACGGCGCTCTGGACCTTCGCGAGCGCGATCGTCGCGCTCGCGGCCGGCGGCCGTGTCGCCGGGCGCTACCGCGGGGGCGCCGCCGGCCGGCCGCGCGCGATCGAGGGCGTGCTCGTGTGGGTGCTCTCCGTGCTCTCGCTGGCGCTCGTCGGAAGCGTGACGGTCGACGGCATGGCGATCGGGCGCGGGCTCGCGCTCCCGCGCGCGACGAAGACGACGATCGTCACGGGTCCGCCGCTGGAGAAGATCGCGCCCGCCGTCTCCGCGGCGATCGCCGCCCGCGACGTGGACGGGGTCATCGCCCTCCTCGGACAGCCCGCGACCGCGGATCGGATCGCGAGCGCGACGGGCCAGGCACACGCCGACGTCGAGGTGCAGCTCGCCGACCTCCGCGCTCGCGTCGCGGCGCGGCGCACCGACCGCGCCCGCGCGCTCGCCGAGGCGCGGGTCGGTCTCGCCCGGCTCGCGGCGGCTCCGGGCCGCGTGCCGCCGAGCGTGCCTCCGCTGCGCGCGATGCGCGCCGGGGTGCTGGTCGCGTGGGCGGCGTTCGTGGCGTTGCTCCTCTCGCTCCTCGCCGCGGTCGCGGGCGCGCGCGCGGGCTCGCGGCGCGCCGTCGCGGCGTGACGCCGCCGCATGGGCCATCGACACGCCGTCGGCGCGTGACCACGGCGCGCCGGCGATCGGCGCTCCGTTCCTTGACGCGCCCCCGGACGGCGTGGAACACGAGGCGCCAGATGCGGCCGGGGAGGCGAGGAGCGCGGGCGGCCGGCCGCGCCGCGATCGTCGATCGGCGCGCCGACTGGGTGCACGCCGCCCACCGCGTGCTTCGCGCCCGCGACGTGACGCAGGTGGGCTGCGTCCCCGACGCCGGGCTCGCGCGCCGGGCGGTGGTGCAGGCGCTCCTCGCGGGGCGCGGCGCTCTCCTCGCCGTCGCGGGGCTCGGCGCTCCGGCGTGCGTGGTCGGGCTCGGCCTCGCGCAGCCCCGGCGTCGCGTGCTCGTCGTCACCGGCGACGGCGAGATGCCGATGGGGCTCGGGAGCCTCGCGACGATCGGCGTTCGGCGCCCGCGGGACCTCGCCGTCGTCGTGCTCGACGGCGAGCGCTGCGGCGAGACCGGCATGCAGCCGTCGCACACGGCGCACGGCCTCGACCTGGCCGCCATCGCGAAGCCTTCGGGCTTCGCGGACGCGCGGCGCGTCGCGACGCCGGCCGCGCTGCGCGGCGCCCGCGCGGCCGTCCGCCGCGGGGCGGGCCCGCGAGTCGTAGAGGGGAGGAAGGTTCGATGCCGGAGGTCACCGTGTACGTCGATTGCGAGAGCCGGGAGAAGCTGCTGGACGAGGTCCGCGGCTACCAGCGGTCCACCGACGAGGCCAGCGGCAAGTCCGCGGGCGGGCCCGAGGAGACGCTCACGTTCTTCGCCGACGAGCCGCCACGGCTCCACGGCGACGGCCGCTACCCGCAGCCGCTCACCTACATCGCGGGCGGCGTTGGCACGTGTCTCCTCGCGAACCTGAAGCTCTTCGCCCTCAAGATGCGGCTCAGCGTCCGCGCCGCCCGCGCGCACGTCGAGATGGACTTCTTCCAGCGCCAGCGCGGATCCGTCTGGGACGGCGACATCGAGAGCGGCTGCCGCGAGGTGCGCGTGCGGCTCGAGGTCGAGTCCGACGAAGCCGAGGACCGGCTCGTGGCGCTCGTCCGGAACGCGAAGCGCGGGTGCTTCGCGGAGAACCTCGTGAAGCAGGCGGTGCCGCTCCGGAGCACGGTCGTCGTGAACGGGCGCGTCGTGGAGGTGCCGTAGGGCGCCGCGGCCGCACCTCGCGGCGGCGCTGCTCGCCTGCCGGCTCCTCCTCTCCGACGCGGGCGCACGCGGCGCGGCGACGACGCCGTGCACGGCGGTGCTCCCGGCGGGGGGCGACGTCCAGCAGGCGATCGACGCGCTGCCCGCCGGCCCCGCGACGCTCTGCCTCGGCGCCGGCGAGTTCAAGCTCCACCGCCTCGTCGCGATCGAGCGCGACGACGTCGTGCTGCGCGGCGCCGGCCGGGCGACCGTTCTGCGCCTCGACCACGGGCGGGAGAGCCCGGTCCTCGTCGTGGGCGACCACCGCCGCCGGGAGCCCGCGCACCCGGTCGCCGACGTGCGGATCGAGAGCCTCCGCGTGGTCGGCGGCGGCTGGAAGGGCCGCGAGGCGGACCGGGAGCATCCGTACCTGATGAACAGCGCGGTCGCCGTCCGGGCCGGCCGCGGCGTCGTCGTCCGCGGGCTCGAGCTCGCGGGCTGCCGGAGCGCGTGCATCCTGACCGAGCACGACAGCCGCGACGTGACGATTGCGGACAACGTCGCGCGCGGCGCCTACTGGGACGGCATCTCGCTCAACGACACGCGCGGGGCGCGCGTCACGGGGAACGTCGTCCGCGCGAACAAGGCGGCCGGCATCACGGCCGAGCACCTCGAGGACAGCCGGATCGAGGGCAACACGCTCGCGGACAACGGCTCGGCCGGCATCTACCTCGCGAACTCGCGGCGGAACGTCGTCGCCGCGAACCGGATCGCGGGGAACCGCCAGGCGGGCGTCTTCCTCACCTGCGCCGTCATCCAGAACCGCCGCCCGGCGCGCTGCTTTCCGGACACGATGAGCGAGGCGAACGTGTTCGAGCGCAACGAGCTCGCGGGGAACCGGCGCGGGTACGTCCTCGCGCCGAACGTCCGGGCGGACTGCCGACGGCCGGGGTTCGTCGCGAACGTGTCGCGGGAGGACCGGGTCGTGCCGCCGCGGAACGACGAGCCGGACCCTCGGCGCTTCGGCCGCTGCCTCGACCGCGCGGCGCGGCGGATGGGCGGCGCGCGTGCGGCGAGGGCGGGCGGGCCCGCCCTCGCACGGGCGACGCGCTACTGGAGGACGACCTGGCCGAGGCCGAGCGTGAACTTCTTCACGCCGGTGTCCCCACGGGCGGCGAGGATCGCATTCACGTCCTCGCTCGTGACCGCGATCGTGGTCGACGACGCGCCGCCGTCGGTGCCCATGAACGCGCCCGTCACGCCGGAGATGCCGAGCTGGAACTGGCCGTAGCTCCCGCCCCACGGGTCGCTCGAGAAGAGGCCGCCGGTGAGGCTCTCGACCGTCACCGTGCTGGACGTCTGGAGGAGCGGCGTCGTCTTCCGACCGCATCCCGAGCGCGCCGTGCGGGCGCTCCTCCTCGCCGGGGCCGCCGGCTTCGTCGCCCGCGCAGGCCGCGCCCGGGGGCGGCGCGCGGGCGCCGCGGACGGACATGGACGGAGGACGGCTGCTGGCGGTGGGACGCCCGAGCGCGCGAGGTCGACGAGCGCGAGGCCCGGCTCGGGGGCGCACGCCGCGGCGCTGCCCGCCGTCGACCGCGCCTTCGTGCTCCAGGCGGGCGAGAGCGCGCAGATGGAGGAGGCGCTCGGCGCGGCGGCCCTTCCCCGCACCGCCGACGCCCGGGGCGCGCGCTAGACCGCCGTCGGCGCCCCGGCCGCGGTGATTGCGCGGGGCCGCGCGTTCCGCGATGACCGCGGCATGACGACCGAGATCCCCGCCAGCTGCCGCGACCTCCTCGACAAGGTCGCCTTCGCGCACCTCGCGACGCTCATGCCCGATGGCAGCCCGCACGTGACGCCCGTGTGGTTCGAGCTCGACGGCCGCGTCGTGCGGGTCAACTCCGCGAAGGGCCGGCTGAAGGACCGCAACATGCGGCGCGACCCGCGCGTCGCGCTCGCGGTGCAGGACCCGCAGAACCCCTACCACTACGTCCAGCTCCGCGGGCGTGTCGTCGAGATCACCGAGGAGGGGGCCGACGCGCACATCGACCGGCTCGCGAAGCGGTACCTCGGCGTCGACCGCTATCCGCACCGCCAGCCGGGCGAGGTGCGCGTCGTCTACACGATCGAGCCCGTGCGCGTGTCCGGCATCTGAGCCCCGGCCTCACGCGGCGGCGCGCCGGCGGGCGAAGGCGACCGCCGGCGCCCGCGGGCGGCGCTCGCCGTCCTGCCCGACGCCGTCGTCGCGACGCGCGGGCGTTGAACCGAAAATCTCGCTTCGTCTAACTCGCGCGCGTGCGGCGCGTGGGGCGGTACGTGGCGGCGCGGTGGACGGCGGTCGCCGCCGGGCTCGGGCTCCTCGTCGCGGGCACGGGGCTCACGATGGCGCTCCCGTGGCTCGGCAGGCGGAGCGTCGAGGCGCTCGTCGCCGGCTCGCCCGCGCTCTGGCCGTGCGTCGGCGCGATCGCGGCGGTCGGCGTCCTCCAGGGCCTCCTCCGGCTCGCCTCGCGCGGGGTCCTCCTCCGCGTCGCCGGCGAGGTGGAGGCCGCGCTCCGGGACGACCTCGTCGCGCACCTCGCGCGCGTCCCGCCGCTCGCGCTCGCGACCGAGCGGACGGGCGACCTCCAGTCGCGGCTCGTGAACGACGTGGCCGCGGTCCGCCAGCTCCTCGGCCCCGGCCTCGTGAACCTCGTGAACGCGCCCCTCTACTGGATCGGCGGCCTCGCGGGCATGCTCGCGCTCTCGCCGCGCCTCGCGCTCGCGACGCTCGCCCTTCACCCGCTCGCCGTCCTCTGCGTCCGGCGCCGGAGCCGCCGGCTCCTCCCCGGCGCGCGCCGCGTCCGCGAGGCGCTCGCCGAGCTGTCGAGCACCGTCCAGGAGACCGCCGCCGGGCTCCACGTCGTGAAGGCCCACGCGGTCGAGCGCGAGACGCTCGCCGCCTTCGCCGCCGTGAACGACGACTACTGCGCCGACGCCCTCGCGCTCGCGCGCGTGAAGGCGCTCCTCGACCCGGCGATGACGCTCGCGGCGGGCGCGGGCGTGCTCGTCGTCCTCTGGCTCGGCGGCCGCCTCGTCCTCGCGCACGCGCTCTCGGTCGGCGACCTCGTCGCCTTCACGGGCACGCTCGGGCTCCTCGCCGTGCCGACGGCGGCGCTCGGGTGGCTCCTGACGGTCGTGCAGACGGCGCGGGCGGCGCTCGCGCGCATCGACGCCCTGTTCGCGCTGGTACCGCTCCGCACCGCGCCCGTCGCGCCGCCGCCGCGCCCGTGCCGCGGCGAGATCACGCTCCGGCACGTCACCGTCCGCCATCCCGGGCGGCCGGACGCGCCGCCCGCGCTCGTCGACGTGAGCCTCGCGATCCCGGCCGGGAGCCGCGTCGCGCTCGTCGGCGCGACGGGCGCGGGGAAGTCCTCGCTCGTCCAGCTCCTGCCGCGCCTCCTCGAGCCCGCGAGCGGCAGCGTCCTCCTCGACGGGCGCGACGTCCGCACCCTGCCGCTCGACTGGCTCCGCCGCGTCGTCGGCTTCGTGCCGCAGGACGCCTTCCTCTTCTCGCGCACCGTCGAGGCGAACGTCGCCTTCGCGCTCGACGAGGAGTGGATCGGCGGGCGCGTGATGCGCGCGCTCGACGCCGCGGCGGTGGCGGCCGAGGTGGAGAGCTGGCCGGCGGGGCGCGCGACCGCCCTCGGCGAACGCGGGGCGACGCTCTCCGGCGGCCAGCGCCAGCGCCTCGCGCTCGCGCGCGTGCTCGCGGCGGCGCCGCGGGTCCTCGTCCTCGACGACGCGCTCGCCGGCGTCGACGCGGCGACCGAGCGCGCGATCCTCCGCGTGCTCTTCGGCGCGCCGCGCGAGCGGACGACGCTCGTCGTGGCGCACCGGCCGAGCACGGTGCGCGCCGCCGACCTGATCGTCGTCCTCGACCGCGGGCGCGTCGTCGAGACGGGCGACCATCGCTCGCTCCTCGCCGCCGGCGGCCGCTACGCCGAGCTCTTCGAGACCCCGGGGCCCGCGCGCGCGCTCGAGGCCGCCGGGTGAGCGCGGGCGGGGTGCGCGGATCGCTCGGGCGGCTCTGGCCCTTCGTGCGCCCCCATCGCCGGGCGCTCCTCGCGGTCGCGGGCCTCGCGCCCGTCGTCGAGCTGGCCGGCCTCGTGCAGCCGTATCTGTTGAAGCGGGCGGTGGACCACGCGCTCGCGGCGGGCGACGCCGCGGGGCTCGACCGGCTCGCGCTCGCCTTCCTCGCGGCGCTCGGGGTCGAGCTCGCGGCCGCGGCCGGTGTCCAGTACGCGACCGCCGCGGTCGCGCAGCGCACCGTCCGCGACCTCCGCCAGGCGCTCTTCGGGCGCCTCGTGCGGCGGCCGATGGCCGTCGTCGAGCGCGAGCCGGTCGGCACGACGATCGCCCGGCTCACGACCGACGTCGAGGCGCTCCAGGAGCTCTTCGCCGCGGGCGCGGTGACGATCGTGCTCGACGGGCTCCGCGTGGTCGGGACGGCCGGCGCGATGCTCTGGCTCGACGCACGCCTGGCACTCGTGAGCCTCGCCCTCGTCCCGGCGGCGCTCGCCGCGATCGCGGCCTTCCGGCGGGCCGCGCCCGCGGCGTACCGCGCCGTCCGCGACCGCACGGCGGCGCTCGGCGGCGTCGTCCAGGAGACGCTCGCCGGCATGCGCGTCGTCGCCCTCTCGCGGCGCGAAGCGGCGACGGTCGCGGAGCACGCCGCCGCGAGCGGCGCGCAGCGGGACGCGACGCTCGCCGCGGGCCGGCTCGAGGTGCGGCTCTTCGCGACCATGGAGGCGCTCGCCACCCTGTCGGTCGCGCTCGTGCTCGTCGCGGGCGGGTGGCTCGGCGCGCGCGGCGTCCTCGCCGTCGGCACGGTCGTCGCGTTCGTGCAGTACGTGCAGCAGCTCTTCGCGCCGCTGCGCGACGCGAGCGCGCGCTGGGGCGCGGTGCAGGCGGCGATGGCGGCGGGGGAGCGCGTGATCGCGCTCCTCGACGCGCCGGTCGAGGCGGCGCCGGCGCGGCCGCGCGTGGCGGCCCGCGCGCGGGGCGAGATCGCCTTCGACGGCGTCTCGTTCGCGTACCCCGGCGGCGACCGGGTGCTGCGCGACGTGTCCTTCCGCCTGGCGCCCGGCACGCACGTCGCCCTCGTCGGCGCGAGCGGCTCCGGCAAGTCGACGATCGTGAAGCTCCTCCAGCGCTTCTACGACGTCGACCGCGGCCGGATCCTGGTCGACGGCCTCGACGTGCGCGCCTGGGACCCGGCCGCGCTCCGGCGCCGCGTCGGCGTCGTCGCGCAGGACGTCGTCCTCTTCCGGGGAAGCGTGCTCCGGAACCTGACGCTCGGCCGCGCCGACGTGCGGCGCGCCGACGTCGTCCGGGCGGTCGCCCGCACCGGCGCCGAGGACGTCGTCGCGCGGCTCGGCGGCTACGAGGCTCGGCTCGGCGAGCGCGGGGCGAACCTCTCCGTCGGCGAGCGCCAGCTCCTGGCGCTCGCCCGGGCCCTCGCGCACGACCCGACGATCCTCGTGCTGGACGAGGCGAGCGCGCACCTCGACCGCGCCACCGAGGCCCGCCTCCGCGCGACGCTCGACGGCCTGCGCGGCACGCGGACCGTCCTCACGATCGCCCACCGGCTCGCGAGCGTCGAGCGGGCGGACCGCATCCTCGTCCTCGACGGGGGCGCCGTCGTCCAGGACGGCCGCCACGACGAGCTGATCGCCCGCCCCGGGCCGTACGCCCGCCTCCGGCGGCTCCAGGACGCGCCCCTGCGGGGGGCGGCCGCGCGATGAGCCGCGGGCGCCGGGCGCGTGCTAGCTAGCTGACATATGCCGAGTCTACACGTGTAGACTCGGACGCCGCGGTGTCGCGGCCGAGCACGGTGGTCATCTCGCGCGAGCGCGCGCGCATAGCGGCGGTCCTCCTACACCCGGCCCGCGCCGGCCGAGGACGCGGTTCACGGCCCGGGCGAGGCCCTACCGCGCGGCCGCGCGCGCGAGCCCCCGGCCCTCGGCGAGGAGGTCGCACGCCGCCTCGACGATCGCCTCCGGCGGGACGAGGCGGAGGCAGTCGTGGTGGCCCTCGGGGCAGACGCTCCGGTAGCAGTACTTGCAGGGGACGTCGTGGGTGAGGACGCGGGCGGGGACCTGCCAGGGGGTGTGCTGCGGGTTCGTGAGCGCGTAGAGGTCGACGACGGGCGTGCCGACGGCGGCGGCGATGTGCACGGGGCCCGTGTTGTTGGCGATCAGGAGCGACGCCATCGCGATCGCGGCGGCGAGCTCGGCGACGGAGAGGCGGCCGGCGAGCGACACGGACGGCGCGCGCGCCGCGCCCCGGATGCGCTCGACGAGGGCGCGCTCCGCGACGGTGCCGGTGAAGACGAGCTGGCAGCCGGTGGCGGCGGCGAGGTGCTCCGCGGCGGCGGCGAAGCCGGCGGCCGCGTAGCGGCGGGACGGCGCGGAGGCGCCGGGGTGGAGCATCACCCACGGGCGGCGCCGGTCGACGCCCAGCCGGTCGAGGAGCGCGGCCGCCCGGCGCGCCGCCGCCGGCGGGACGCGGAGGGCCAGGCGCTCGTCCGCCGTCCGGCAGCCGATCGTCGCGACCAGGTCGAGCTGGCGGCGGACCTCGTGCCGGATGCCGTGCTCCGGCTCCCACTCCCGCACCCAGTCGGTGAGGAGCTGGTAGGGGTTCTCGCGCGCGTGGGCGAGACGGACGGGGATCCGGGCGAGGTAGCAGAGGAGGGCGGCCGGGAGCGCGCTCTGGGTGTAGACCGTGAAGACGACGGCCGCCTCGAAGCGGAGCGCGCGCAGGCGGTCGAGGACCGCGCGATCCACGCCGCTCGCCGTCCGCAGCGGCGTCGCCTTCATCCACGGCGCGTCGTAGACGAGCACCTCGTCGACCTCGGGGACGAGCAGCGCCGCGCCGGCGCCGGCGCGCGAGGTGAGGAGCGTGAGGCGCCGGCCGGGCACGGCGGCGCGGAGCGCGCGGAGCGCCGGCGTCGTCATGAGGACGTCGCCGAGGGCGTCCAGGCGGACGGCGAGGACGCGCGCCGCGGACGACCACGCGCCCGTCACGGTCAGAACACCCCGCGATACATCGCGCAGCCGCGGCACACCGCGGGCGGCGCGTCGGAGAGGAGCGCGGCGCGGAAGGCGACGTACGCGTCGCTCCGCCAGACGGCGGCGAGGCCGCCCTCGCCGAGGCGCCCGAGCGTCGCGCGGTCCTCGCCCATGACCATGCAGCAGGGCTGCACCGTCCCGTCGTGGGTCACGTACGTCGCGCGCCACGGCCAGTCGCAGGGGACGTCGCCCGGGGCGCGCGGCGGCACCTCGTCGTCCGTCGCCGGGAGCCGGAGGTCGACGTCGAGCGCGTCGGCGAGACGGCGCGCCTCGGCGACGGCCTCCGCCGCGCCGGGGTCCGCGCCGTCGTACAGCGCCTCGCGCGCGACGAAGGCGCGGAGCCCCGCGTAGGCGGTCTCCGGCGCGGTGTCGCTGAAGGAGTGGGAGAGGTTCTGGACGCGGAGGCGACGGACGCCCGTCTCGGCCGCGAAGCGGACGAGCGCCGGCAGCTCGGCGACGTTCCGTCGCATCGCGACGCAGACGAGCATGATCGCCGGGCGGACGGCGTGCCGCCGCCGCATGACGTCGACCAGGTCGCGCACGTTCGCCTGGACGCGGGCGAGGTCGCCGCCGGGGCGGATCCCGGCGTAGGTGGCGGGGCTGGCCGCATCCAGCGAGACGTGGAGCCAGTCGAGGCCCGCGGCGACGAGCCGCTCGGCGCGGCTCCGGGTGAGGAGCGTCCCGTTCGTCGTGAAGCCGACGCGCACGCCGCGCGCGGTCGCGTACCCGACCATCGCGTCGAGGTCGGGCGCGAGGAGCGGCTCGCCGAGGCCCTGGAGCGTCACCTTCGTGAGCCCCGGGAGCGCGTCGACGAGCGCGCGGAAGGTCGCGAACGACATGCTTCCCGTCGTCCGCGGGAGGGGCGGGCGGTGCGCGACGAGGCACATCGGACAACGGAGGTTGCACGCGCCGGTCACCTCCACCTGGAGCTCGCGCGGGAGCGGCGGCCGCACGTCGGGGCGCGGCGCCGCGGGCGGAAGCGTCGCGAGCGCGCCCACCACGTCGGCGGCCTGGATCTCGAGGAGGCCCGGGTCGGGCGTCTCGGCGTGCGTGTCGCCTTGGCGTCCGGCCCAGAGCGCGCGGTGCCACGGGCGGTCCGCGGGCGGTCCCCAGAGCGCGGGCGGCACGGGGCCGAAGAGGACGACGGAGGGGACGCGGAGCGCGGTCGCGAGGTGCGCGACGCCGGTGTCGCCGCAGACGACGCGCGCGGCGGCGGCGACGGCGGCGGCGAGCTCGAGCACGTCGGCGGGGCCGGCGAGGACCGAGGTCGCGTCGAGCCCGGCCGCCTCGGCGATCGCGCGGGCGAGCCCCGACTCCCGGGGACCGCCCGTCACGACGACGCGGCGGCCCGCGCGGCGCTCCGCCCGCGCGACGGTGGCCCAGCGCACGATCGGCCAGCGCCGGGCGCCGCTCGACGCGCCCGGGTGGAGGAGCGTCGCGCCGCGCGCGGCCGCGGGCGCGGGAACGGGCGGGGGGTCGAGGTCGAGGGCCGTCGGGTCGGCCGCGATCCCCGTCTCGCGGAGGAGCCGGCACCAGCGGTGGACCTCGTGCTCGTCGGCGCGCCACCGCGGCGCGCCGGCGGTCGCGGGGACGTCCGGGTGCGCGAAGGCGAGGAGCCGGCGGGGCCGGAGCGCCAGGAGGAGGCCGTGGCTCTCGGGGCCCGAGCCGTGGAGGTTCACCGCGACGTCGGGCTCGGCGAGCGCGGGGTCGAGCGGGGCGAGCGGCGCCGCGTCGACGACGGCGTCGACGGCGCCCGAGAGCCCCGCGAGCGGGGCGAGCGACGCGGGCGTCGCCAGCACCCGGTGATGGTCCGGGAACGCCGCCGCGAGCGCACGCAGCGCGGGCACGCCGGCCAGGAGGTCGCCCAGGCCGAGCGCGCGCAGCACGACGAGCGCGGGCTTCACGGCCACGACGTCTCCGTCGAGGGCGCGATCACGATCTCGCGCACCTCGCAGCCGTGCGGCTGGCGGAGCGCGAAGAGGACGGCCGCGGCGACGTGCTCGGGCGGGTTCAAGCGCGCGTCCGGCCCGGGGCGGTAGCGCGGGTCGCGGTCGTCGAAGAACGCGGTCGCCATGCCGCCCGGGACGAGGAGGGTCACGCCGACGCGGCCGGCCGTCTCGGCCGCGAGCGCGCGCGTGAAGCCGACCACGCCGAACTTGCTCGCGCAGTACGCCGTCGCGTGCGGGAGGGCCCGGAGGCCGAGCGTCGAGGTGACCGTGACGACGCGGCCGCCGCTCCGCTCGAGGTGGGGGAGCGCCGCGCGGACGACGGCCGCCGTGCCGAGGAGGTTCACGCGCACGACGCGCTCCCACGCCTCGGGCGCAACGCCGTCGAGCGGCCCGCAGGCGTCGATCCCCGCCGCGGTGACGACCGCGTCGAGCCCGCCCGCGCGCTCGACGGCCCGGTGGACGGCCGCCTCGGCCGCGCGCCCGTCGGCGAGGTCGACGCGCTCGTGCGCGACGGCCACCGCGGGCGCGCGCACGTCGAGCACGAGCGGGTGGCCGCCGGCCTCCGCGACCGCGCGCACGACGGCGTCGCCCAGGCCCGACGCCCCGCCGGTCACGAGCACGGTGCCGAGAGCGCGCGTCATGCTCCGTCTCCTTCCGCGTGCGAGCTCGCCGAGTGGTCGCCGCGGCGCGACCGCCGCTCGCCGCTCCGGGCCGTGCGGTGCCCCGCCGCCCGCGTCGCGGGCGACGGGGACCCGGACGGCTGGGTCCGCGCGGGCCGGACGCTCCGGCCCGCCGCGTCGAGGATCGACGCGTACACGTCGAGCGTCGCTGCGGCGACGTGGTCCCAGCCGTAGCGCTCGCGCGCGCGGACCGCGCCCGCCGCGCCGAGCCGCCGGCCGCACGCGGCGTCGTGCTGGAGCGTGCGGAGCGCGCGGACGAGGACGGCGGGGCGGCGCGGCGGCACGTGCAGGCCGGTCACGCCGTCGACCACCGTGTCCGTGAGCCCGCCGACGGCGGAGGCGACGACGGGGATGCCGCACGCCATCGCTTCGACGGGCACGATCCCGAACGGCTCGTACCACGGCACGCAGACCACCGCGTCCGCCGACCGCATGAGCGTCGGCACGTCTTCGTGCGCGACGCGGCCCTGGAAGTGGACGCGACGGCGGACGCCGAGGCGCCCCGCGAGCGCCATCAGACGGGCGGCCTCCGGCTCCTCCGCGAGCCGACCGGGCTCGCCGCCGCCCGCGACGACGAGCTCCGCGCGCGGGAGGTGGCGGAGCGCCACGAGGACGTCGTCGACGCCCTTGCGCTCGACGAGCCGGCCGACGACGAGGAGCCGGAACGTGCCCGGGCGCCGGGATGCGGCGGCGCCGTCGGGGCGGAAGCGGTCGAGGTCGACGCCGCAGGGGACGACGGCGACCCGCCGGGGGTCCGCCCCGAGCCGGCGCAGCTCGTGCACCTCGTCGGTGCACGTGGCGATGATCCTGTCGACGCCGGCGACGAGCGCGCGCTCCTCGCCGAGGCGCGCCGGCGGGCTCGTGTCCTTGTCGCCCTGATGGCGCCGCTTGACGACGCCGAGCGCGTGGAACGTCTGCACGACCGGGATGCCGAGCGGCCGCGCGGCCGCCAGCGCGGCGCGCCCGGACATCCAGAAGTGCGCGTGCACGACGTCGGGCCGCTCGTGCCGCCAGACCGCGGCGAGCGCCGCCGCGAAGTCGTCCATGTACGGCAGGAGCTCGTCCTTCGGCACCGGACCCGTCGGGCCGGCGGTCACGTGGTGCACGAGCACGCGGGGGGCGAGCGGGACCCACGTCGGGAGGTCGGGCCGATCGCGGCGGGTGTGGACGACGACGGCCGGGCCGCGGCGGCTGATCGCGGTCGCGAGCGCCGCGACGTGCACGTTCTGGCCGCCCGCATCCACGCCGCCCAGCGCCGCGAGGGGGCTCGCGTGCTCGGACACCATGGCGATGGTCATGCAGTGATCTCCTCGAAGAGTCGGTCCCAGTCGGCGAGGAAGCGTCCGAGGCCGTAGCGCGCCAGCGCCGCCGCGCGGGCGGCGCACCCGCGCGCGCGCGCCTCGTCGGGGTCCGCGAGGAGCCGGGCGAGCGCCTGCTCGAGACGATCGAGACGGTTCGTGACGGCACCGGCCGCGGGGGGCACCGCCTCCGGGACCTCGGTCGTCGCGAGCGCGACCACGGGCATCCCGAGGTGCATCGCCTCGATGAGGGCGAGGCCGAGGGACGTCCAGCGGATCGGGTGGAGGTAGACGCGCCGGCGCGCCATCGCGGCGTGGAGCTCGGCCTGCGGGAGGTCCTCGACGCCGCCCAGGGCCGCGGCGTCCATGCCGAAGAGGTCGATCGGGAACCGCGCGCCGAGCGTCGCGAGCACGTCGGTCCCCGTGACCCGCCCGCGCCGGCGCGCCTCGTTCACGACCGCGGCGGCGCGCGCGAGCTCGCCCGTGTAGCGGGGACCGGGGTCGACGACGCCGTGCTCGATCACGCGCACGGGCGTCGTGCCGGCGTCCCAGAAGAGCCGGTTGAAGTGCGTCACGTGGACGAGGAGGAGGTCCGGGCGGTCCGCGAGCGGGTGGCGCAGTTCGGCGACGCGGCCCTGGGGGGCGTTGTGCTCGACGAACACGGCCGGCACGTCGCGTCCGGGCCGCCGCCCGCCGAGCCAGCGCTCGGCGAGCCCGAAGGCCTCCTCCGGCCGCTGGAGGACGACGACGTCGACCGGCGTCTCCGCGGCCTCGGCGGGCGTCACCTCGACCGCCGCGTCGGGCCACGCGTACGTGCGGGCGCGCCCGAGGCCCCACGGCCCCCGCTCCGGCAGCGCGGGGACGAGATAGTGGTGGCGGCCGTGGACGAGCGCCGTCGTCCACGCGCCGTGCACGTGCCAGAGGAAGACGCGCATCACGCCGGCCCCGCGCCGAGGAGGCGGTCGACGGCGGTCGGGAGGTCGGGCGCCGTCTCGGGCGCGCGCGCGATCTCCTCCCGGCGCGTGACCGCGTTCGGAACGAGGATCGCGCGCGCGCCGGCGGCGCGCGCGGCGGCGACGTCGGCGCCGGTGTCGCCGATGACCGCGCAGCGCTCGGGCGGGACGCCGAGCGCCGCCGCGGCGGCGAGGAGGAGGCCCGGCGCCGGCTTCCGGCACGCGCACGCGTCCTCCGGCGCGTGCGGGCAGACCATCCACGGCCCGAGCGGGCCGAGGAGGTCCTCGATCCGGCGGTGGATCGCGGCGAGCTCGGCGGGCGTCACGGCCCCCGCGGCGACGCCCGCTTGATTCGAGACGACGGCGAGCGCGACGCCCGCCCGCCGGAGCCGTTCGACCGCGGCGGGCGCGCCCGGCACGAGGGCCACGCGCGCGGGGTCGCGGCTGCCCGGGACGTCCACGACGAGCGTGCCGTCGCGGTCGAGCAGGACGGCGGCGGGCGGCGCCGGGCGCGCGTGGCGGCGGGCGGCGCCCCAGCGCACGACGCCCGCGCCGTGGTGGAACGACGCGACGGGGGGGAGGAGGACGCTCGTCGCGAGCATCGTCGCGACCTCGCGCGGCGTGCGGGGACCGGGCGCGATGCGGGCCCATGCGAGCTCCGCCGTGCCGGCGAGCCACGCGGCGCCGCCCGCCGCGGCGACCGCGGTCGTGCCGGCGACGGCGCCCGCGACCGCGACGATCCCCGCGGCGGTGGTGGCGAGGTGGCGCGGGAGGCGGCCCGCGGGCGCGCCCGCGCGGACACGCCAGTCCCGCCCGTGGCGCGCCCGCATGAGCGCGTCGTCCGCGTTCCCGCGCTGGAGCCGGACGCTCGCCCATGCGCCCGCCGGCCGGGCGGGATGCCGGACCCGGCGGGTGCCGGCGACGAGGCGGAAGCCGGCGGCGGCGACGCGGAGCCCGAGGTCGGCGTCCTCGCGGTACGCGCGCGCGAAGCGCTCGTCGAAGCCGCCGACACGCGCGAGCGCCTCGCGGCGATAGGCCATGTCGGCCGTCGCCCAGCGCGCGCGCTCGAGACCCTGCACGTGTCGCTCCCAGTCCGTGCGCCGGCGCCCGAGGGGCGGCGGGACCCGGACGCGGCCCTGGCTCGCGCCGGCGTCGGGTCCGAGCGGGGCGAGGTCGGCGGCGAGCCGCGCGAGCCAGTCCCGGGTCGGGACGACGTCGTCGTCGAGGAACGCGACCCACGGTGCGTCCGTCTCGCGCCAGCCGCGGTTGCGGGCCGCGGCCGGGCCGCGCCCGCCGCTCGCGACGACGCGGAGCCGCGGCGCGACCCGCGGGGGCGGTTCGGCGGCGAGGAGCGGCGTGCCTGCGTCCCGCCGGTCGTCGACGAGGACCACGCGGCCGGGGAGCGGCCCCGCCGCGCCCGCGAGGGCGCCGAGGAGGCGCGGGAGCGACGGTCGCCCGACGGTCGGGACGACCACGTCGAACGCGGCCGGAGTCATGCCGGCCCTCGTCCGGGGCGGCGGACGAGCCAGGGGCCGAGCGCGAGCGCGCCGATCGGCGCCGCCCCGAAGCACTCGAGCGCGTCGCGCGGATCGTCGACCATCGGCCGCCCGGCGGTGTTGAAGCTCGTGTTGATGGCGACCGGCGCCCCCGTGAGCGTGTCCAGGTGGTCGAGGAGGCGCGCGAGGCGCGGCGCTTCGGCCCGGTCGACGGTCTGCACGCGCGCCGAGCCGTCGACGTGGACGACGGCGAGGATCCGCGCCCGCCACGCCGGCCGCACCTCGTGCGTGAAGAGCATGTAGGGGCTCGGGAGCGGCCCCGCGAAGATCTCCGCCGCCCGCTCCGCGACGACGACGGGGGCGACGGGGCGGAACGACTCGCGGCCCTTGATGGCGTTCAGCCGCTCGAGGTTCGCGGCGCGGGCCGGGTTCGCGAGCAGGCTCCGGTGCCCGAGCGCGCGCGGCCCGTACTCGCTCCGTCCCTGGAACCAGCCGACGACCTCGTCGGCCGCGACGATCTCGGCGACCGCGCGCGCGATGTCGGGCGGCCGCTCGAACGGCAGGGCGGCAGCACGGAGGCGGGCCGCGAGCGCGTCGTCCGACCACTCGCGGCCGAGCGCGGCCGTCGTCATGCCCGGGCCGCGGTCGCCGAAGAGCCGCGCCACCCACAGGGCCGCCCCGAGCGCCGTCCCGGCGTCGCCCGCCGCCGGCTGCACCCAGACGCTCTCGAACGGCCCCTCGGCGGCGAGTCGCGAGTTCGCGACGCAGTTGAGGGCGACGCCGCCCGCCATGACGAGATGGCGCGCGCCGGTGCGCGTGTGGAGCCACCGCGCGAGCGCGAGCAGCATCTCCTCGAGGCGGCGCTGAACGCTCGCCGCGAGATCGGCGTGGACGGGACGCCAGTCCTCGTCCGGGCGGCGGCGCGGCGCGAGCGCCGCCCAGTCGATGGGCGCGACCGTGAAGCCCCCGTCCCGGTCGGGCTGCACCGCCGCGCGGAGCGTCGCGAGGAAGCGCGGCTCGCCGTAGGCGGCGAGCGCCATCACCTTGTACTCGTCGGAGGAGCGCAGGAAGCCGAGGTGCTCGGTCGCCTCCTCGTAGAAGAGCCCGAGGGAGTGCGGCAGGCTCTGGAGCGCGTGGACGCGGAGCTTGCCGCCGACGGCGTGCCCGGCGAGGTACGAGACCCGCTCGCCGCGGCCGTCGAGGACGAGCACGGCCGCGGAGCCGCCGGGCCCCGCCACGTGGGGGGCCGCGAGGTACGCGGAGGCGGCATGCGCCACGTGATGGGGGACGAATCGCACGCGCGCGGGGTCGAGCCCGGGAAGGGCCGTCGCGAGAAAGCGCGGCGCGCGCCGCGCGTAGAGCGTGCGGAGCGCCTCCCACCCGCCGGCCGTGGGGTCGCCGCCGTCCGGCGCGGCGAGGGCGGGATCGTACGAGTAGGCGACGGCGTCGAGGCCGGCGGGCTCGAGGCCCGCGTGCGCGAGGCACCACGCGGCCGCGCGCTCCGGCAGCTCCCAGGTGGAGAACGGCACCGGGCGCTTGCCGTGCTTGCGCCGCGTGAAGCGCTCCTCCTCCGCGGCGGCGACGATCGCGCCGTCGACGACGAGCGCCGCCGCCGGATCGTGGAAGACCGCGTTGATGCCGAGCACGCGCGCCATGCGACAAGGCTCTGATGCACCGGAGCACCGCGGCCGCTCCAGCACGCGATGCCGGGAGGAGCATTCGCGCCGGCGAGCGCCGCGGCGGTCGAACGGTGCGAGCGCTCGGAAGCAGATCACGTGCGCTCCGACCGGAGACGTGACGTGCTCGCAAGCGCTGCGTGAAGCGGACGCGGGCCGGCAGGTGTAACCCCGCCGCACCGGCGCGGCGCGCGCCGGCCGTGGTCCGCGCCGCCGCGGGCCTCGACGCAGTCCGCGTCAGGCGAGATCGAAGAGCAGCAGCTCGGCGGGCGCGGTCGCGGTCAGGGTGAGCACCCGCTCGTCGCTCACCGCCGCGCCGTCGCCTTCGGCGAGCGCGCGGTCGCCGAGCCGGACGGCGCCGCGCGCGACCTGCACCCAGGCGTGGCGGCCCTGCGCGAGGGCGTGCGTCACCGCGTCCCCGGGCGCGAGGAGGGTCGCGAAGACGTCGACGTCCTGGTCGATCGTGATGGCACCGTCGCGCCCGTCGCCGGCGGCGATGAGCCGGAGCGCCGCGCGGCGCGTGGCCGGGGGGAAGTGCCGCTGCTCCCAGCTCGGCGGGACGCCGTGCGTGGCGGGGAGGATCCAGACCTGGAGGAAGCGGACGGGCTCGGTCGGCGCGGGATTGAACTCGCTGTGCGCGATCCCCGTGCCGGCGCTCATCCGCTGCGCGTCGCCGGGACGGATGACGGAGCCGTTCCCGAGGCTGTCGCGGTGCTCGAGCGCGCCTTCGAGCACCCAGGTGAGGATCTCCATGTCGCGGTGCGGGTGCCGCGGGAAGCCCTGCTCGGGCCCGACGCGGTCGTCGTTGATCACGCGCAGCGCGCGAAAGCCCTGGTGGCGGGGGTCGACGTAGTCGCCGAAGGAGAACGTGTGGCGGCTGTCGAGCCAGTCGCGGCGGGTCCCTCCGCGCTCGTCGGCCGGTCGCACGGTGATCATCCGGATCGCATCGCACGGGGCAGCGGCTCGAGCAAGACGGGGGTCGCCGTGGGCTGCGGCCGAAAAAAAAAGGCCGGCGACCCGCGCGGGGCCGCCGGCCTGGAACGCTCGAGGGGCCGGTCCTACGGCGTCGTGTGGACGATCTGGTCGGCGGTGATGAGGAGATTCGCCGTGTCGGCGATCTTCATGCGCGTGCCGCTCAGGTCGACCATCCCGCCCGCGCCGTCGGCGTAGATCCGGATGCGGCCGTCGCGGCCGCCCGCCTTGAGCGTGCTCTTCCGCACGTACGCCTCGGCGGGGCCGCGCTCGCCCGCGTGCGAGCCGAGGAGCAGGTCGGGGGCCGTGATGGTGACGCCGTTCATCACGAGGTCCATGCCGGCCGTCACCTGGACGTTGCCCGCCGTGGCGGCGAGCTTCGACTTCGGGCCGATGAGGATCGCGCCGCCGCCCTCGTCCGCCGTCGCGATCTGGCAGAGGCCGCCGCCGTTGAGCGACACGCGCTCGCCGATGTCGATCGAGCCGCCCGTCGACACGATCGCGAGCACGTCGCCGAAGTCGTGGCCGCGGGTCTGGAAGGCGGCGCCGTCGCCGACGGTCACGTTGCCCGCGGCGGAGAGCTTCACGAACATGCCGCCCGCGATGCGGACGCCGGGCGCCACCGTGATGCTGCCGCCGGTCGAGACGAGCAGGACGACGCTGTCGGGCGACGACGCGTTCACGTCGGCGTCGATCGTCAGGTCGCCGCTGGCGATCAGGACGAGGTTCCCGGACTTGAGGGAGAGCTTCTTGGCGCTCGCCGGCACGACGACGCCGACCGGCCCCGTCGCGGGCTGGTAGGCGCCTTCGGCCTCGGCCGTCGAGAAGCGGCCGTCCTTCAGGAGATCCGCGATCGGCACGTCGCCCGGGCCGAGCTGTCCGTCGCCGTCGAGGTCCGCGAACGGACCGACGTCGGCGGTGGCCGGGCGTGCGACGAGGGCGAAGGTGAGCGCGAGGGCGATCGGAATCGCGATCCGTGCGATGGGCTTCACAGGGTGTCCTCCTCGTGGGATGTGCCGGCGCGAAGTCCAAGAAGCATGCCACGCGTCACGCCCACGCCGGACGGGACGGCGGCGTGCGCTCCGCCGAAGCCGTCGCGGGGGGCCGCGGACAAAATTGTGGGCGGCCCGTCACCGGGGCATCGGGTGGGAAGCTAGCTTGCTATGCGCTCCCCGGCGGCTGCCGCGGCGGCCGCGCGCGCCGAGCGCAGAGCGAGCGCCACGGCGTCGTCCCCGGCGCGGCGGGATTTGAGGCCGGCGGTGCCGAGTGCTAGGGAGCGGCGGGCGTGCGGCCGTCCCTCGAGTGCATCGTTCAGACGGGCGTCGCGCCGTCGGCGAGCCTGGCGATCGACCGGGCGCTCCTGTCCGCCGTCCGGGACGGTGCGCGCCGCGGGCGCGGGGTGCTGCGCGTCTGGACGGCCGCCGGACGGCTCGTCGCGCTCGGCCGCTACCACTGCGCCCCGGAGCCGGCCGCCGCCGGCGGCGTCGCGTGCTGCCGCCGCCTCTCCGGCGGCCGCGCCGTGCCGTTCGGCGAGGGCTTCCTCGGCGTGACGCTCGCGCTCCCGCACCGCTCGGCCCTCGTCGCGGACGACCCCTTCGCGCTCGCGCCCGAGCAGGTCCTCAACCGCTGCGTCCGGGGCCTCCTCGAGGCGTGCCGGGTCGCCGGGCTCGCGCCGTACTACGGCGGCCGCGACCTCGTGACGGTCGACGGGCGCGTGCTGGCGCTCGTCTCGTTCGAGGTGGACGCCCGCGGCGCGGCCCTCTTCGAGGCCGTCGTCGCGGCGGCCGAGGACGTCGCGGTCCTCCCGGCGCGGCTCGACGCCGTCGACCCGACGGGCGTCGTCCCGTGCACGCTCTGGACGCCCGAGGACGCGACCTCGCTCGGGCGGCTCCTCGGACAGGCGCCCGGCCCGGCGGAGCTGGCGGCGCTCCTCACCGAAGGCTATCGCCGGCTCGGCGTCGACGTCGTCGCGGCGGATGCGCCCGCGGTCGAGGCGGCGTCCGATGCGGCGTGGGTGGCGAGCCGGCGGCGCCGCCCGGACCTCGACCGGCGCGCGACGCGGCGCGGGCAGCTCGGCATCGTCGAGAGCCAGGCCGCGGTCGTGGACGGCACCATCCGCGAAGCGCTCGTGACCGGCGACTTCCTCGCGAGCTCGCCCGCGGTCGCGCGGCTGGAGGCGGGCCTCCGCGGCCGTCCCGCGACCGCCGACGCCGTGCACGCGGCCGTCCGGGACGCCTTCGCGCCGCCGGAGAGCTTCGTCCTGGGCGTCGCGCCCGCGGCGATCGCGGAGACGATCTTGGCGGGGCTCGCGCCGTGACGCGCGCGGAGCGGCTCGCGGGGACGGAGGCCGAGCGCCTGGCGGCGATCGCGGAGATCGCCGCCGGAGCCGACGCGTCGGCGGCGGACCTGGAGGGGCTGGCGGCCTGCCTCGGGGCGGAGCGGAAGGCCGTGCAGCGGCGGGCCGCCGAGGCGCTCGCCGCGCTCGACGCGCGCGGCGTCCCGGTCCGTGCACGGCTCGCACGCGTCCTCGCGCAGGGACCGCCGCGCGCGCGGTTCGGAGCGGCGTGGGCGCTCGCGACGGCGGGGGAGACGTCGCCCGCGACGCACGCGGTCCTCCTCGACGCGCTCGGCGACGCGGACGGCGACCTCCGGTGGGCCGCCGCCGACCTCCTCGTGCGCGTCCGGTTCGCGGACGGGCCGGCGCGCCTCCGCGACCTCGTCGCGACGGGCAGCGGCGCGGCGCGGAAGATGGCGCTCTACTGCCTGCGCGACCTCGGCGCCGCCGGCCCCGACGTCGAGCGCACGGTGCTGGGCGCGCTCGACGACCCGGATCCCGGCGTCCGCCTGGCCGCCATGGCGGCCCTCGCGCGGCTCGCGTGCGACCGCGACGCCGCGGCCGCGCGGCTCACCGGCGCCCTCGCGTCCGGCCCGCCGGCGCTCCGCCGCGCGGCCGCTGCCGCGCTCGGCACCCTCGGCCGGGCGACGCCCGCCGTGCTCGCGGCCCTCGACGCGGCGGCCGGGGCGTCGGATCCGGCCCTCCGCCGGGCGGCGGCCGGCGCGCTCCGGGCGCTCGCGCGGGCCCCGGCGTGAGGCCGCGCTCCGCGCGCGCCCCCGCGTCGGCGGTCGGGTGCCGCGCCTATCGCCGCGGGCGGCACTCGCTCCGCGACGGCGGCGTGCGCGCGCAGGCCATCGAGTCGGTCACGCCCGAGGCGAGGAGGGCACACGCGTTCGTCCGCGCGGCTTCGAGCGCGTCGTGCTCGGTCTCCGCGTCGACCGCGCGGCACGCGTCGCGGCCGCGGAACGTGATGCAGACCTCGCAGCGCACGCCGCCCAGCTCGAGGCTCGAGTAGACGACGAAGGCGACGAGGCCGACGAGGGCGGCGAGCGCGAGCCACGAGGTCCACTTCACGGGGTCGCGGGTCTACCACGCGCGGCGACGATCGTGCGAGCGACGGGGCCGAGCCGGGACGCCGCACGTCGGTCCCCGAGACGGGTGAGATGCGCGCGCGCGAGGCGTGATCGCGAGCGTGGGACACGGGGGAGCGCCGTCGGCACCACGGGGCACGGCCGACCCCATGGTGCAATGCAGCGCGCTTTTGCTTGCCGCGAAGCGGCGGAGTTGCGACCATGCACCCCCGTGGAGCGCCCCGGCCCGGCTCGCCATCGGTGGTCGATCGTCGCAGCCGCATTCGTCGCGATGGCGACCTGGTGGGGCATCGGGCTCCCGTACTCCGTCTTCGCGTGGCTGCTCGACGCGCAGCAGCTCCGGTGGGTCCTCATCTGCTACGCGTGGGAGGTGCCCGTCGCCGGCGTGCTCGGGCCGCTGCTCTTCCCGCTCCTCTGGTGGCGCGCGATCGAGCGGCGCTGGGACGCGGTCTTCGCCGGCGCCGACCCGGAGCCGGGCACAATCGCAGCGCTCGAGGCCGCGCTCCTCGACTTTCCGCTGCGCGTCGCGTGGGTCTTCGTCATTACCTCGCTCGTGGGCTACGGGATCGGCGCTCTCCAGGTCCGTCTCTTCGCGTCGCTGCCCCTCGCGGAGGTCTACAAGATCTTCGCGCTCGGGCTCGTCACCGGCGTTGTGGGCGGGCTCTTCGCGTTCCTCTACCTCGAGTGGCGGCTCGGGGCGCTCGTGCGCGCGGTGGGCGCGCGCCGAGGCGCCGCGCCGCCCGCCGGCCGGCGGGTGCCGCTCTTCGCGAAGGTGTTCGGCGGCTCGCTCGTCCTGACCGTCACGGCGCTCCTCCTCCTCGGGACGATCTTCTACAGCGGCGGCGAGCGCATCCTCGAGGAGCAGCTCGGCGACCGCCTCCTCGTCGAGACCCGCCAGCTCGCCGCGGACGTCGCCGCGGCGCCGAGCGCGGCGACGGACGGGGAGTGGTGGCGGCGCCGGACGGCCCGGATCGACCTCGGCCCCTCGGGCGAGGCGCTGCTCGTCGAGGCGGACGGAACGGTCGTCGCCGGCACGGGCGCGGGCGGGCGGCTCGCCGACCGCGGCCTGCGGGCGCCCGCCGTCGCGGCGGTCTCGACGGGCGGCGCCCGGCACGTGGTCGACCGGGTCGGCGTGCCGCGCGTGGTCGCCGGGGCGCCCGTCCCCGGGACGTCGCGTCGCGTGCTCACGGTGGTTCTCCGGCGCGAGTTCGCCGCGGTGCTCGACGCCATGCTCGCGCGCGGCACGGCCGTCCTGGCGCTCGCGCTGCTCCTCGCCTTCGTCCAGGGCCTCCTCTTCTCGCGGCGGCTCATGCGGCCGATCGAGACCGTCACGCAGATGGCCGGCGAGATCGCGGCGATGCCCCGGGGGCCGTGGGCGCGCCTCGCGGTCCGGACGAACGACGAGGTGGGAGCGCTCGCGGCGGCGTTCGACCGGATGGCGATGCGGCTCGAGGAGACGCACGACGCGCTCGACGCCGAGCGCGCGGCGCTCGAGCGCCGCATCGAGGAGGCGACGCGGCAGCTGGGTCTCCTCTACGACGTCACCCGCACGACGACGGCCACGCTCGAGCTGGACGACGTCCTGGCGCTCGTCGCCCGCAAGCTCCTCGGCGCGCTCGGCCTCGCCCGCGTCGTCCTCCTCTGGCGCGCGCCCGAGGAGGGAGCGGCGCTCGACGCCTACGTCGCGACGGCGGCGCACGGCACGCGCCTCGAGGTCGACGACGCGGATCTGGCGGCGCTCTCGGCGGGGCGCTTCGCGCCGGCGGTCGAGCCGCTCGGGGCGCTCCGGCCGCTGCTCCCCGTCCAGGTGGCGGGGCGTCTCGGCGGGCCCGACGTCCTCGTGCTGCCCCTCGTTCTGAAGGACGCGCTCGCCGGGCTCCTGCTCGCCGATCGCGCCGGTGACTCCTCCCTCCTCGATCTCGACCTCGCCGGCGTCCTCGCCAGCCAGGCGGCCGCCGCGCTCGCGAACGCGAGCCTCTTCGAGACCGTGCGCCGGCACGAGACGGAGCTCCGGCGGCTGTCGCAGCTGCGCGTGCAGCTCCAGGAGGAGGGGCTGCGGACGCTCTCGCGCGAGCTGCACGACGGCGTTGGGCAGATGCTCGCGGCGATCAAGATGGACCTCGCGAGCCTCGAGCGGACGAGCGAGCTCGACCGCGACGCGCTCCGCGCGCGGCTCCGCGAGGTCCGGGACCAGGTGACCGATCTCCAGCAGGAGATTCGCTCGCTCTCGCAGCTCCTCCGGCCGTCGATGCTCGACGACTTCGGCCTCGTCCCGACGCTCCAGTGGCTCGTCGAGAAGTTCACGAGCCGGACCGGCCTTCCGGTGGCGCTCACGACCCCGCCCGCGGAGACGCGCCTGCCGGCGGCGATCGAGGTGCTCCTCTACCGCGTGACGCAGGAGGCGCTCACGAACGTCGTGAAGCACGCGCGCGCCCGGCGCGTCGAGGTCGCGCTCGCCGTGCGCGAGGGCGAGGCGGAGCTGAGGATCGCCGACGACGGGATCGGCTTCGACGTCGAGCGGCTCCGCCGCGCCCCCGGGCTCGGCGGCGCGGGGCTCCTCGGCATGCGGGAGCGCGTCGCCTACTATCGGGGGCGCATCGAGATCCGCTCGCGTCCGCGCGCCGGCGTGCAGATCCTCCTGACGATTCCGCTCGCGCCGGCGAAGAGCGCGCAGCGGACGCTGCCGCTCGCGGGGTAGCGCCCGGTCCGGGCGCGGTGGCCGCGTTCCCGGCGACGTGGTAGCGACGGTCGGCGCATGTCCGGTCCCGTCTTCGTCGGCTCCGCCTTCGTCGCTGCGCCGTGGAGTGGCAGCAGCGCGGTAGCACTGCCGTCGGAGGCCGCCACGCCTCTGCCGACACGGCGGTCGTCGCCCGCCGCTTCGGCGCGCCGTGTTCCACGCTGCGGCGACCTCGCCGATGCCAACTGGCAGTGCCAGCGGGCCAGACGAAGCGGGGGACCCGTGTGCCCACGCCGGGGCTCTCCTTGGTCAAGGGTGTGGCACCCGGATCTTTCGCGAAACGTCGGAATTTCCGTGACGGTGTCCGAGAACCATCGCAGAACGTCAACCGCAGTCGTTGAGACAGATCGAAGTGCCGGAACAGCAGGTGGTGCACTTGGCGTTTGGTAGAGAAACGGTCCAGCAGCCGAGGCCCTCTTCAAAAAAGTCTCCGTCCCTCGCCCGTAGGCGGCCCACCTCCTTCACCGCGCGAACCACGCGCTCGGCGCCGCCCGGATGGTCAACCAAAAAAGGGATGGCCGACTGTCCCCCGAGCCCCTTCTCCAGCATCGCGAGCTTGGTAAACACGCGTGCGGCCCCTACCGAATCGTAGCCTGCGGCAGTTGCTAGTTGGATTCCGTAGTAATCGGCATCTCGCTCGTTGTCGCGTGTGTAACCGGAGGCTGTGACAGCTCCGCGCGCAGCCAAACCGGTTAATGCCGCCGCACCAACCATTGAAGCCGTTAGCTGCTGTTGGCTTAGGCGCTGGTTGGAATTCGCGGCCGCGGCTGCTACGGCAACCATCGCCGTTACTTGAAGAGTTGTGACGACTGCGTCGCGGATCGCGCCAGCCCTCGTGTGCCCTTGGGTGATATGCGCCACCTCGTGACCGAGAACCGCTGCCAATTCATCATCGGATTCCGTCAAGAGCACGATCTGAGGACCGACGAAAACGGTTTTCGCATTGAGGGCGTGTGGCGCACCGGCATTCAAACCGAACGCGGGGTCCAGCGTGAAGGTAATGTCTGCACGGTTTGCCACCGCTGCTATCCGTGCACCTACTCGCTCGATCCGATGACGGACCGGAGCCTGATACTGATTCACGATAGCGCCGAACCGTTGAACCTCGGCAACCGATAGGCTCTGCGACAACGCACTGATCGCTTCAGGCGTGAACTGGAGGAGCAGCAAAGCGCTGATGCTCCCTTCACCGTCGGCCATCCCGGCCGCGACTGTGTCGAGAGTTACCGCGTCCGAGGGGTTGAGGTGGAAGTTGACGACTGTAGGCGGGACGGCGTCGGGTCCGAATTCAGTGAGCCACGCTTTGTAGAAGTTCACCTTCAAGAGTCGAAGGAGTGAAGCTTCGTTGGCCGCGCCAACGTACTGCGTCACGCGTGCGATTTCGTTCCGGGAAGCGCCTGGCAGCGGCGCTCGGCTGAAGGTGCCTGCCGGTGCACAGCCTGCACATGCGGTGACCAAGACCAGTGCGACCGGCGCGCGCATCACTCTTTCGGGCCCGCGTCCGGAGCTACGTGTGCCCGATCTTCGGGAATGAGCCTGAGGAATGCCTCGGGGATCGGCCGTTCTGCCAATGTGCTCGTTGCGTATAGTGGGGACCGGTGAAAGTAGACGAGGCGATTCGTAGTCACGTACACGAATTCGACGTCGCGATCGCCTCCGACGAGTACGTAATCAGGTGTGCCGTTCCGCTTCAGGTAGTCCGCTATGGTCGCATCGTACGCGGCTTCGATACGAACCCGCTCCGCTCCTACGTCGCGCGCGTCGAGGATCGCCCCCTGATAGTACGCAAGGGTGCTTCCATGCTTCCAACCAGAGCAACCGCAGGTCAGGATGAGAGTGAGCAGAGCAGCCGTTTCGACCAACATCGAGGTGCAGTGGCAAACGAGCATTACGGCCCCTCGACGTGGAAGGGCGGGACGAATCCGAGGATGGTCTCTGTTGCGCGGCACGCCGGTGGGCTGGTCGACATCAGCCGCACGCAACCGCGACTGTTGACGCAGCCGAAGATCGACGCGTCCGGACGCACCTGGGGGACCACCAATGCGGCCGTGAGTGCCGGTAGGAAGGTCGATTTCATGCCGTCCGCTCGGTCGCGTCCGGAATGCTAGCGACAAAGGGCAGACGTCACCGCTCGGGCTGTCGGAGGCTGCAAGGGGATGCGAGCCGACCGTCATGGGCACCGCGAGGCACTCCACTGCCCATAGTCCACCGTGACGATTCCCGAAGGGTCATGGCATGCATACTTCCCGCTAGCGACGAGACCGACGATTAGGCCGCCGAAGTTGCAGTAATAGCCGTCCGCAAAGCTAACAACCGGGTAGATCGTGCTCCCCACGACGGTCCCGCTAATCGCTCCGACGCTCTCCGCGCACGTAAGCGTGCCGGGCGAACATGCGTAGCTCCCACTCAGCACGCCAAGCACGCCAGCCGTCTGCGAGCACGCGGAATCCACACACGCTAAGAACGTACAGCCCCCGTCGCACGCGTGGTCCGCATCACAGCTCGGATCCCCATCGGTGCAGGTCAGCCGGATCCGGCGTGCGGCGGCAGGTTGAGTCGCTACTACGCCTAAAACCAATGCGAGGGCCGAAGAGAGAAGCCAGCGAGTGCGCATGTAAGCCGCCCTCCCTGGCGTGGCCTCCTAACACGGCCGGGTAGCGGCCTGTCAAAGCGCGCTGCGTCGCTCAGACCGTAACCGTCCTCGCCTCCCTCATCCGCCCGCCGCACCGGACCTCGCTAGTACCATTCAGCCCATCGCGCGTAGGGGTGTGGCCTGCACCGCCACGTCCACACGTCTTGAGCGGCGACCAGTGGTAGCGAGCCGCTTTGGCCGCGCCGCACCGTTCACACGGCTTCGGCCGCATTGTCGCAATCGGTAAGCCGTTCCGCGGGAGGGTAGCCGGGAGGAGGCAAGCTTTCTGGCGAGCGCCGACGAGCTGGCCGGCGAGGGCGCGAGGAGCGCGCGATCGCCGGGCTCGCGGCTCGGGTCGTTCAACTGCTCGCCGACGTCGAAGGGAAGCCGGCGAGACACCGACGGAGGTAGGAGGTGGCGTGCATCCGAAAGCGGGGGAAGTACGTGGCGGATTGGCGGGACAGCAGCGGGCGCCGGCACTGGCGCACGTGCAGGACGCGCCAAGGGGCCGAGGACGTCCTCGCCGATGGGGTGCGGGACTCGCGGCAGGCGCGTCGCTGCGCCGTCGATCCCCGGACGACGGTGTCGGAATACGCCGGGGCGTGGCTGCGCGAGATCGCGGCGACCGTGAAGCCGTCGAGCCTCCGGGTGTACGAGAAGACGCTTCGATTCGTTCCGGACGCAGGCCGAAGCGCGCCTCGCCGTCTTCGAGTACATCGAGGGCTGGTACAACCCGCATCGGCGCCACTCCGCCCTCGACTACCGCTCGCCCGTCAACTACGAGAGGAGTCAGCTGGCCCT
>DASRHG010000100.1:0-3118 GCA_035650655.1 Binatia bacterium
CTCATCAACGCCGGCTTCGGGACGGCGATCGCCGCCGGGCTCACGGCGCTCGGGATCGAGTACGCGCTCCTCTGGGGCGTGACGGCCGCGCTGCTCCGCTTCGTCCCGTACGTCGGGTCCCTGATCGCGATGGCGATGCCGATGGCGCTCGCGTTCGTCCAGTACGACGGCTGGGCGAAGACCGTCGAGACGCTCGCCCTGTTCCTTGCGCTCGAAGCGACGACGGCGAACGTCGTGGAGCCGCTGATCATCGGCCGTCACACGGGCGTCTCGGCGCTCGCGTTGCTCGTCACCGCGCTTTTCTGGACGTGGCTCTGGGGGCCGCTCGGCCTCGTCCTCTCCACGCCGCTCACCGTGTGCCTCGCGGTCGTCGGCAAGCACGTCCCGCAGCTCGAGTTCCTGGCCGTCCTGCTCGGCGACGAGGAGCCGCTCGAGGCAGACGTGACCTTCTACCAACGCCTCCTCGCGCGCGACGAGGACGAGGCGGCGGACATCGTCGAGGAGCGGCTCGGGACGACGCCGCCGGACGCGGTCTTCGACGGCGTCGTCGTTCCGGCGCTCGCCCTCGCCGGCCGCGATCGCGCGCGTGACGAGATCTCGGACGCGGATCACCAGTGGGTGCTGAAGGCCGCGAACGAGATCGTGCAGCAGGTCGTGGAAGCCGCGCCGGCCCTTCCGCCGGGCGCGACCGCAGGCCGTGTCCTCGGCGTGCCCGTCCGGCACGCGGGCGACGAGATACTGTTGACGCTCCTCTGCCAGGTGCTCGACGGGCCGTCGTGCCGTGTCGAGCAGGTGTCGTCCGCGACCCTCGCGTCGGAGGTGATCGAGACGATCGAGCGCGACGCTCCCGACCTCGTCTGCCTCGCCGCGCTTCCTCCGGGCGGCGTGAACCACCTCCGCTACCTCTGCAAGCGGATCCGCGCCCGGACGCCGGATCTGAAGATCCTCGTGGTGCGTCCCGGTGTGCGCGACACGGACCCGCTCGTGCAGCGGCTCACCGAGGTCGGCGCCGATGCCGTGGTCGGGACGCTCGCCGCCGCCCGCGACGCCGTCGCGCGGCTCCTCCTGTCGGCGCCGGCAGCGCGAGCCGAGACTACGTCTCGGCTCGCGGGGGAAACGCGAGCGTGAGGCGTCCGTTCCCGCCCGCGCGCCGTGCCGCGGCCGGCGGAGCCGGCGCGGCAAGGCGGGCACGCGTGAACGCGGCGCACACGAGGATCGGATCACTACGGGTCTCTGCCGCGTCGTAGAGCGGCCACGGCGTCAGCGTGGTACCCGCCGCCTGTCGTCGCGGCGTCGGCGTGTGCGGCCCGTGCGCGTGGCCGTCCTGCCGCGCTGGCTCCGCCAGCCGCGGCACGGCGGTCGGGCGTGAGCCGGGCGCCCCGCCCTCGCGTCCGGATCCGACCCGAGACATGAGTCTCGGGTCGCTCTCTAGCTCCTCCGGCCGCGGGTCGCGGCGGCTGCGGGGGCCGGTGGGGCGAGCGGGCGCGAGGGCGGCGGAACCGCTGCGGGCCGCATCGAGCGCTCGTAGGCGTCCCACAGCCGCTCGACGAGGTCGAGGTCGGCGGCGACCACCTTCAACCGCCGCGCGACCAGGAGCGGGAGCGGGTCGAAGTCCGCGCTCGCGCGGGGCTTCTCACCCGCCGGCGCGCCGACGTGCTCCAGCCGCGCGCCGCGCCCGCGGATCTCCTCGCGCCACCCGTCGACGAGCGCGCGGGCGACGGCGGGCGTCGCGCGCCCGAGGAAGAGCGCGCGGGTGAAGAGGCGGTCGTCGGACGTTTCGTCGCCCGACGGCCCCGGCGACGCGAGCCAGGCGTCGAACGCCGTCGCGCCGCGCGGCGTGATCGCGTAGCGGATCTGGCGGGAATCGGCACCCGGCGGCGTCGGCAGGATCTCGACCAGGCCGTCGGACGCGAGGCGGGCGAGCTCGCGGTAGAAGCGGCCGCCGTTCGACTCGAGCCCCGAGCGGCGCTCGTATTCCTTGTTCAGCGCGTAGCCGTGCCGCGGCGCGCGGTCGCGAAGCAGTCCGAGGACGATGAAGCGCAGCATGGTTCCCCCACGTTCGCGGCCGGGAAGTCGTCGACCGCGGCTGGGCAGAACAGCAACGGCCGTGCCGCCGGCGCGGCGGCGGGATCCCGCGGCTTCCACGCGCGCGCGCGACGGCCGCGTGAGGCGCGCCTCACGCCCGGAGCCTCGCGAACGCGCGGCATCGGGAGGCGGCGCGTCCCGGGCTCGGGCATTCGGGCGGAGCGACGGGGGCAGACGACCCGGCCGGAAGCCGCGCGCGAACGTTGTGAAAAGCCAACGCCGGTCAGGGCGCCGGCGGCGCTTCGACGACCGTGACGCGATAGTCGGCGAACGCGGGCGTCTCGTCCTTCAGGAAGCTCCCGCGGAAGCGCTCCTCGGTCCCGGCCGCGAGCGGCTTCACCTTGCCGCTCGCGAGAAGCTCCTTCGCGTCGAGGTCGGGCACGCCGAGCGCTTCGGCGCTCTCGTTGTACGTGTCAGTCGACGCGACGACCTTCCCCGCATCGTCGACCGCGTCGATGCGGAGCTTCACGTACCGGACGGCATGGCCGCTCGTGTTCCGGAGCCGCCCGACGACGTTGTACCACGTCGAGCCGTACCCGGACTCCCAGCGGCCGTGATGCTCGAGCACCTCGGCGAGTGGCGCCTGGCGGCACGCGAGGACGAAGCAGAGGACCGCGAGGCCGCGGCGCATGCCGGGCTCAGTCCGTCATGTGCGTCAGCGTACGGAGCGAGAAGTAGCTCGGGTCCCAGTTCCGCTCGATGAACGAGCTCTGGTAGCGGCCGCCGAGCGCCGCGCGGTTCGTCTTGTCGTTGACGCCGATCACGACGCTCGGGAACACGGCGGAGAACGAGTCGTCGTTCTTCACGAAGTGGTAGCCGCACGCGGCGGTGTAGAAGTACTCGCCCGCCCGGTTGTGCACGAGCTTCCAGTAGATGCGGTACATGTCCTTGTCGAAGTACATGATGACCTTCCCGAAGTTGTAGTACGGGTCGGTCGACTCGCCCTCGACGATCCACACCGGCCGCGGCACGAAGACGAGGTTCTCCTGGGGCCACCAGGGCGCGCCCTTCGCGTTCGGCGTCTCGTAGCCCG
>DASRHG010000101.1:0-16814 GCA_035650655.1 Binatia bacterium
CGCATCGCCGCGATCGGGCTCCGCGGGCTTCCGAGCGGGTACAGCGGCCTCGAGCGCGCCGCGGAGAGCCTCTACGCGGAGCTCGCCCGCCGGGGACACGCGATCACCGTCTACTGCCGCGTGGAGTACCTCGACGGCCGCACGGGGGCGCATCGCGGCATCGCGCTCCGCCGCGCGCCGGCGGTCCGCACGCGTGCCCTCGACACGGTGTCGCACGCCGCGGCGAGCGTCGCGCACGCGATTTGGCGCGGCGGGTGCGACGTCGTCCACTTCCACGCGCTCGCCCCCGCGCTCCTGGCACCCGTGTGCCGGCACGCCGGCGTCCCGACGGTGACGACGGTGCAGGGGCTCGACTGGCAGCGCGCGAAGTGGCGCGGCCTCGGCGCACGCGTGCTCCGGCGCGCGGAGCGGACGATGGTACGGAACGTCGAGCGCGTGATCGTCGTGTCCCGCGACCTCCAGGCGTACTTCGCGCGGACGTACGGACGGGTGACGGACCTCGTCGCGAACGCCATCGAGCCGCCGGCCGAGCGCGGCGTCGATCAGGCCGTCCTCGGGCGGTTCGGGCTCGAGCCGAGCGGGTACGTCCTGTTCGTCGCGCGCCTCGTGCCCGAAAAGCGCGTCGAGGACCTTCTCGCCGCCTTCCGCCGCGTCGATACGCCGTGCCGGCTCGCCATCGTCGGCGAGGGCGGCTACACCGACGGCTACGTGGCGCGGCTCCGCGCGGCGACGGCCGGCGATCCGCGCGTCGTCTTCACGGGGTTCCAGTCCGGGGAGACGCTCGACGCGCTCTTCCGCAGCGCGCGCGTCTACGTCCTGCCCTCCGAGCTCGAGGGGCAGCCGATGTCGCTCCTCGAGTGCATGGCGTACGGGGTCCCTGCCGTCGTGAGCGACATCCCGCCCCACCGGGAGCTCCTCGCGGACCTTCCCGGCTACGACCTCTTCTTCCCGCCGCGCGACGTGCACGCGCTCGCGGATCGCCTCGCGCGGAGCCTGGCCGGGATCGCACAGTATCGGGCGGTCGCGAGCCGCGCGCGCCGCGTGCTCGACGGATCGCACTCCGTGCGCGTGGTCGCCGACGCGACGGAGCGCGTCCTCGGCGAAGCCGCGGCGGGGAGGCGAGCGTGAGAGCGCGCTCGTCGCGCGGCACGGTCGCGGAGCGTCTCGTCTGCGCGTACGTGACCGCCATCCCCGTCCTCTGGGTGATCGGGCTCACGCTGCCCGCGGCGTTCGTCCTGTTCGGCGGGCTCGCGCTCGGCATCCGCAACCGGCGCGCCATCGCGTACGCGGCGCCCTGGATCCTCGTCGGCTGCTGTCAGCTCGCCTCGGTGGTCGTGAACCTCCTCCGCGAAGGACAGCCTCTTGCGACGCTGCCGCGACACGTGGTCGCGAGCTACGTGAGCGGATGGTTCCTCGCCGGCGCGGCCATCGCCGTCGGCGCGTCGGGCGCCGTCCACCGCGAGGCGCTCCTCGCCGCGGTCCGGCGCTTCGCGATCACCTGCTTCGTGGTCGCGCTCGGCCTCTATCCGTTCGCACTCGAGTCCGGCGAGCGCGAATTCCTCCTGACCCCGACGCCGGTCGGGAGCCTTCTGCCCGACGACCTGCCCGCGAAGAAGTTCTCGTTCAGCATGCTCCTCTTCGCGCACGAGGACCTCTTCGGCGTGGAACTGCCGCGCATGTCGGTGTTCCATCCGTGGTCGACCGCGCTCGGGTTCAACGGCGTCGCCGTCGTGCTCCTCGTGCTCGGCGAGCGCGATCGACGCCGGCGGCGACTGGGCCTCACGTGCGGGGCGTTCATGGTGGCGGCCTCGCTCGGGCGCATGGCGATGGTCGCCCTCGTCGCGGCCCTCGCGGTGCGCTGGCTCATCCGCCGGCCCCCGGCCGTCCTCGTGCCGGTCGTGTGCGCCGTCCTCCTCGCGGTGGTGGTTGGCTGGATGACCGTCGTCGTCCGCGGGGAAAGCCCCGGGGCGCGGATCGCCGAGGCGCGAGACGCGTTCGAGAACACGCGCCCCGGCGCCTCGGAAGCGCGCGAGCTCATCTACGAGGAGACCTGGGACGGCTTCCTCGCGGCCCCCGTCCTCGGGCACGGGTGGCCGGGCGAGTCCGTGTACCCGTCGGAGTACGAGCTCGGCGCCACGATGCTCGTCGGCACCCATTCGACCTTCACGGGCCTCCTCTACCTCGGCGGCATCGTGACGTTCGCGGCGTTCCTCTTCGCGCTCCTCCGCACGGCGATGCTCCTCGTCGTGTCGCGTGCCGACCCCGCGCTCGCCCGCGACGCGCTCGCGCTGCTCCTCGCCCTCGCCCTGGCCTCGCTCAGCGACAGCCTCCAGGGCATCGTCCTCCCGTCGGTGTTCGTCTTCGTCTGGTTCGGCCTCGCGCTCGCACGCTGTCGCGGTTCCGCGGCCGTCCCCTCATGACGCCGACCCTTCCCGCCGACACGCACGTCCTCCGCGCGGCGGCCGTGCCGCGCGATCGCGTGCGCCTCTCCGTGATCGTCCCCGCGCGCGACGTCGCGCCGTGGGTCGAGGAGACGGTCGCGTCGCTGCTCGGCCAGACGATGCCCCGGCTCGAGGTGGTCGTCGTGGACGACGGGTCGTCCGACGACGGCCTCGCCCGCGTCCTCGGCATCGCCGACCCGCGCCTCGCGTGCGTCGCCGGGCCGCCGCGCGGTCTGCCCGCGGCGCGCAACGCGGGGCTCGCGGTCGCGCGCGGCGAGTACGTCGGGTTCTGCGACGGCGACGACGTGTGGTTCCCCGAGAAGGCCGCACGCCACCTTGCGGTCATGGAGGCCGATCCGACGCTCGGGCTCACGTACTCGTGGTCGGAGTACCTCGCGCCCGGCGGGGCGCGCACGGGACGGCTCCTCCTCTCCCGACGGCGCGAGCCGACGGCGCGTCAGCTCGCGCGCCGCAACCACGTCGGCAACGGCAGCACTCCCGTCGTCCGCCGCGCCGCGTTCGACGCCGCCGGACCCTTCGACGAGCGGTTCGTCTGCAACTTCGAGGACCTCGAGATGTGGGTGCGGATCGCCGCGTGCACCCGGTTCCGGGTCCGCCTCGTCCCCGCGGCGCTCACCGGCTACCGCATCCGGCCGGGGAGTCTGAGCGTCGCGTTCGACGGCTTCCTCGCCGGCTCGCGGCTCGCCGTCGAGTGCTTCCGGCGCTACGTCCCGGGGTTCACCGCCCGGGACGCCGCGCGCGTGCGCGCGGAGGCGCTTCGGATCGCGAGCCGCAAGGCGTTCGCGAACGGGGACGTCGTCCGCTCCCGGCGCTTTCTCCGGGCGGCGCTCGCCGAAGCGCCGACGCTCGCGGTGTCCGACCCGCGGGCGGCCGGCATGATCGCGGTCCATCTCGCGGCGCTCGTCCTGCCGCCCGGCCGCCGCCAGCGCGCGTACGCCGCGGCGGAGCACGTGCTGCGCGCGGTCTCCCTGCTCGTCGCCAAGGAGGCGCGGCGGTGACGCCCGCGGTGAGCGTCATCATCCCCTGCTACGACGCGGGGGCGTTCCTCCTCGACGCCATCGACTCGGCGCTCGCCTCCACGGTGGACGATCTCGAGGTCGTGGTCGTCGACGACGGATCCACCGATCCCGCGACGCAGGCGCTGCTCGACCGGCTCGATCGGCCGCGGACGACGGTCCTCCGCGGGCCGAACGGCGGCTCGGCGGCGGCACGGAACACCGGGCTCGCGCACGCGCGCGGGCGCTGGGTCCTGCCCCTCGACGCGGACGACCTCGTCTCGCCGACGCTCGTCGAGAAGGCGCTCGCGATCCTCGAGGCCGAGCCCGCGCTCGGCTGGGTCTACACCCACGTCCGGTTCTTCGGCGAGGCCGAGTTCGTCTGCCGGATGGCGCCGTACAACTTCTACGTGCTCCTCTGGGAGAACCTCTGCTGTGCGACGGCGCTCGTCCGGCGGAGCGCCATGGAGGCGGTCGGCGGCTACACCGCGGCGCTTCGCGGGTACGAGGACTGGGACCTCTGGCTCAAGCTCGGGGAGCGCGGCTGGCACGGCCGCCTCCTGCCCGAGGTCCTGTTCCACTATCGCCGTCACGGCGAGACGCAGGGCACCCGCTCGATCCGCCGTCATCGCGAGCTGGTCGCCTTGATCCGCGCGAACCATCCCCGACTCTACGACCCGCGCACGCTCCGCGCCGTCCGGCGCGAGTGGTGCGCGCATCCCGTCGCCACGGACGCGCTCCTCTCGCTTCAGGCGGCGGTCCGGGCGCCCTGGTTCCCGCGACCGCTTCGGGCGGTCCTCGCCGGGCTCCGCGATGCCACGCCGTTCGCGCGCAAGGTCGCGCCGGGAGGCGCGTGAGCGTCCGCGCGAGCCTGCGCGCGATGTGCGAGCCCGGTCCGGCGTACCTGCTCGCCGGCCGCGCGGTGCAGCTCGCCAACGGTCTCTTGCTCTCGGCCATCGTGATCCGCCGCTTCGGGCTCGACGTGGTCGGCTCGTTCGCCCTCGGCATCGCGGCCGTCACCGTCCTCGCGAAGCTCTGCCCGCTCGGGCTCGCGGCGTACCTGCCCCGGCTCGACGACCGTCATCCGCGCGTCGCGTTCACCGGGCTCGGCCTCCTCGCGGCGCAGGCGCCGGTCGTCGTCGGCCTCCTCGCCGCGTACGCTCTCTGGGAGGGACGGACCGCCGACGAGGCCCGCCTCGTCTTCGCGGTCGCGCTCGGCGGCTACTGGATCGCGTTCGCGAACGTCGGCCTCATGCTGTCGATCATGCGCGGGCGATTCCGGCCGGGCCTGCTCGCGCCGATGTGCGAGACGACGAGCCTCGTCCTCGGCGCGGGGCTCGCGCCGACGCCGACCGTCCTCGCCGTCGTCCTCCTCGCGGGGCGCTTCGCCGGCGTGCTCGTCATCTGGGGCGGGTTCTCGTTCGAGCGCGTGCCCGCGGCGCGGCTCGTCCGCGACGCACGGAGGAGCGCACACTACCTCGGCCTCGACGTCCTCTCGACGGGCGCGGACGACGTGGCGCCCCTCATCCTCGCCGGGCAGGTGACGCGCGAAGAGCTCGGGCTCTTCCGACTGTGCCAGCAGCTCCTCGGGGCGTCGGACTCGCCGTGCTGGACGTTCGTCCAGTCGCGCTACCCGGACCTGGTCGCCCGGGGCCGGCCGGCCGTCGAGCGCCTCGCGCGGCAGCTCCTCGCGATCGGCGGCGTGGCGACCGTCGTGTGTCTCGTCGTCTCCTTCGTCCTCGCGCACACGGTGCTGCGCACGCCGGCCGTCGTCCCGTTCATGCTCGTGCTCGCGCCGTCGCTCGCGTTCCGCTTCCGCTCGTACCTGTTCGGGCAGGCGTTCCGCGCCGCCGGGCGCGTGTGGGAGGCGGCGCAGCTCGGCGTGCTCCGCCTCCTCACCTCGATCGCGCTCTGCTGGTCGGCCTCCCGGGCCTTCGGCGTGTGGGGAGCCGTCTGGGCGATCGCCGCCATCGGCGTGATCTTCGGGATCGTCTACGCCTGGCGGTACCGCGGCGCGCCCGCCGCCGAGCCGGCATTCGAGCCCCCGCTCACCAAACCACCGTCACGTCGACGGGCGCCGGCGTGAAGGGCGGCGCGAGGGGCACGCGCGGCGTCCCGCCGCCGCCCGGGGTCGACCGCGTGTTGTTCGTCACCTGCTTCAGGTGGTTCTTCACGATCGCGAGGTCCTGCCAGTCGTTCGTCCAGCGGATGTCGGGATTGCCGAGCTCGGCGAGGAAATTCATGCCGTTCCCGCCGCCGCGGTCGACGATGTAGACGCCGTAGTCCTGCGCGGCGCGCGCGAGGACGACGCCGCGGGGCGTGAGCCCGAGCTTCGTCACGTCGACGTCGGGCGGGATCGCGAGGAGGGCGCCCATCGGCAGCGTCCCGCCGTACCCCGAGTTCCGGTCGAAGGCGTAGGCGGGCCAGTCCGCCTGGTTCTTCATCATCCCGGGCGACATCTGGACGGCGAGCGCGTGCGGGATCCGGCCCGACGCGAGCTCGCCCGTGCGGATCAAGCCCGCGAACGACGGCAGCATGCTCGCGCGCCGCCCGCTCCACCATCCGGTTCCGTCACCGCGCGCGTCGATGAAGCTGCCCATCGTCCCGAGCACGCGGTTGCCGGAGAGGACGACCGACGCGTAGACGTCGAGCACCCAGCCGTCGGGCTGGACGACGGACAGGAAGCCGTCGCTGTCGGGCGAGCCGCACGTGCCCGGCGGCAAGAGGAAGCTCGGGCGGAAGTCCTGCATGGCGTGGTGGTAGTCGGGCGGCAGGAGCCATTTGCTCGTGTCGGGCGTCGAGAGCGTGGAGTAGTAGTTCGCCGGGTAGAGGAGCGTCGTCGACGCGGCGCCGGCGAGCCAGGCGTCGGTCGAGGCGGAGTTGCCGCACGGCTTGCCGCCGCCGTTCAGGAACGCCCACGTCGAGTTGGAGCCGACCGCGGGCGAGAAGAGCATGGTCGCCTTCGGGTCACCAGACTTCGCGACGGCGACCTTCGCCGTCCAGTGGCCGTCGTAGTTGAGGGACACGCCGAGCGACGACATGCCGGGGATGTCCGCGTAGCGCGCGTTGCTGCCGATCGGCATGTTCCACGGCGACGTGCGGGTGAACGGCCACGTGCGCCAGTCGCGCGCGCTCGCCGGCGCGGCGGCGAGCGTGGCCGCGACGACGGCGCCGAGAAGCGCCCTCAACGGTCGCACCCCGCATCGCGTCGCTCCCGCGCGCTGGCGCCGACGCCGCTGCGCCCCTCCGCGTTCGCGCCGTTGGCCGCACCGCGCACGCGGGACGGATACCCGACCTCCCGCGATCCCGACAGCCCGGTCCCCGCGCGGGTCCCCAGGGGTCCCCGCCGCCTCGATGCTTCCTGCCTTCCTCCGAACGAGCTCCGCCTCCACGCGATCCTCCTCTCGATCCAAACCGTTCACCACCGACGTCAGGCCGCGACGCGCGAGCGCCTCCGGACGGACCGCGGATGCCAGGTGACCCGGCAGCGCCGCGGCACGAGGTGCTTGTGTCGCGGATGTCGCAGGTCCACTCCGCTCGGACAGCCGGAGCCCGTCGTGCCGCCCGGGACGGTCGTCGTCGTGACCGTCGTCGTGGCGGTCGTGGTCGTCGCGCGGGCGACGGTCGTCGTCGTCGTGCTCCCCGGCCCCGGACCGCCCGTGCAGCTGCCGGTCGGGTCGAGAAGGGGTGCGACGTCGGCGTAGCGCAGCCTGAGCGGCTCCGATGCGCTGCTCTCGCTGCCGTCGCTCCCGTATGCGGTCACGAAGAAGTCGTACCCGGTGCAGACGTCGAGCCCGCTCGCGACGCCGCCGAGCGTCCCGTCGGCGTCGAGCGGCGGGACGCCGAGGTCGATCGGCGCGAGGCAGGGTGCGCCGACCGGGCACACCGACAGACGATATCCGGCGACGCCGACGTCCGCGCTCGGCCAAAAGCGAACGCGCGCCGCATACGTCGCCGCGTCGGCGTGCACGGCGAAGCCGCCGCACGCCACCGCCGCTCCGAACCCCACGACCATCCTCCACGTTCGAATCCCGCGCATGTGTCCTCCCGCGCGGAACATGCACTGCCGACGCACGCGGTCGGAATGGTCGGTTACTAAAAAGATGTGTCGGCCGAAGGTCGCACCGAGTCATGCAGGCGCGACGACCGTGCTCGTCGGTCGCCATCACGCCCCGTTCACCACCGCCGCGCGCGACCCGTCCTTGCACGGTGCCGCGCCAACGCCGGGAAGGGAGCACCTTTCGTGCCGCCGTCACCCGGCGCCCTGCGCGCGGGGCCCGCGGTGGTGCCGCGGCTGGCGCTGCGGGAGCGGCGGTCGGTCGTTCTCGCGGTCCGCTCGCACTCGCCGTGGCGAGCGCGCGTCGCGCGGGTGGCGCGACGCGCGCAGCGACGAACGCCGCGCGCGACGGCCCACGGCGCCGCATCGTCGTCGACGCGGCGGCTATCGGGGGCCGCGGCTCGCGCGTCCGGTCTCGTGACCGAGCATCCGCCGTGCGGCGGAGCGGAGACCGTGACCCGTCATCACCTTGAAGAGCATGCCCGCCAGCGTGTCGCGCGCGCGGATCGTGACGCGGCGGATGCGGAGCGGGTCGTCGCCGGGGCGGTTCGGACCGGCGAGCATCGTCGCGGCCGTCCGGTATCCGGCGTCCCGGACGATCGCCTCGACCGCCACGTCGAACGCGCCGTACGGATACGCGAAGCTCGTCACCTCGCGCCCCACCACGTCCTCCAGGCGATGCCGCGACTCCGCGACCTCTCGCCGCACGCCGTCCGGGTCGAGGCGCGTGAGGACGGGATGCGTCCGCGAGTGCGACTCGAAGCGGAAGACGCCGCCGTCGAGCCGGCGGATCGCGTCGGGCGAGAAGAGGGCGAGCCGGGGCACCTCGTCGTCCCACGCGGCGATGGCGCCGAGGCGGTCGGTCACGACGTAGGCGATCGCCCGGAAGCCGTGGCGGGCGAGGATGGGCGCGACGTACCGCTCGAGCTCCGCGTAGCCGTCGTCGAAGGTGAGCACGAAGGCGCCTCGCGGGAGCTCGCGCACGCCGCGGAGGGCATCACCGAGGTGGTCGAGATCGCACGTGCGCCAGCCCGCCTTCGCGAGGAGCGCCATCTGGCGCGCGAAGGCCTCGGGGTGGACGCCGAACGAGCGGAGTCGTCCGCCGAGGTGGGGGCGGACCTCGTGGTAGGTGAGGACGGTCACCGCCCGGCGCCGCACGGACGCAGCATGCTGCCTTCCGTCCGCGCACGCACTCCCGGGGCAACCGGAGAGCGGAGCCGCTCGCACGGGGAAACGGGGTTGTCCTCGGCGCGGCGTCGGCTTACGCGTGCGGCGGGATGCACGTCCGCGTCGTTCCCGGCGCCCGCCTGACGGCCGACGACGCGCGCGCGTGGCGCGCGTTGCAACGCGCCGATCGATCGCTCGAGCCGCCGTTCTTCCGGCCCGAGTTCACCGCCGTCGTCGCGGCGATCCGCGAGGGGGTCGAGGTCGCGGTGCTCGAGGAGGACGGCACGCCGGTCGGGTTCTTCCCCTACGAGCGCCGGGGCCGGACGGCGAAGCCCGTCGGCGGCCGACTCTCCGACTTCCAGGGCATCGTCGCCCGCCCCGAGGCCGTCCGGGAGCCGGAGGCCCTTCTCCGCGCATGCGGGCTCCGGGCCTGGAGCTTCGACCACCTGCTCGCGTCCCAGGAGCCCTTCCGCCGGTACCATGCCGTGACCGCGCCGTCGCCGGTGCTGGACCTGTCGCAGGGCTATGCCGCGTGGGAGCGGGCACATCGCGGCGGCGGGTCGGAGACGATGGCGCAGCTCCATCGCAAGGCGCGCAAGCTCGCACGCGAGGTCGGCCCGCTCCGGTTCGAGTTCCACACGAACGAGCGGCGGGTGCTCGAGACGCTGCTCGCCTGGAAGCGCGAGCAGTACCGGCGGACGACGACGACCGACATCACCGCGATGCCGTGGGTGGTGGCGCTCCTCGAGCGCATCCTCGCGACGGACGCCGACGGGTTCGGCGGTGTGCTGTCCGCGCTCTGGACCGGCGACCGGCTCGCCGCCGTGCACCTCGGCATGCGGTCGGACGCCGTGCTGCACAGCTGGCTCCCGAGCTACGATCGCTCGCTCCACCGCTGCTCCCCCGGCCTCGTCCTGCTGCTCCGCATTGCCGAGGCCGCGGCGGCGCGCGGCATCCGCACGATCCACCTGGGGAAGGGGCCCGAGGAGTACAAGCAGCAGCTCATGTCGGGCGTGGTTCTCGTCGCGGAGGGATGCGTCGAGACGCGGCCGCTCGTCGCTGCGCTCCGGCGCGGGACCTTCGGCGTGCGCCGCTGGCTGCTGTCGTCGCCGCTCCGCCGGCCGGCCCGCGGCGTCGCGCGCGCGGCGGCCTGGGTCGCGCCCACGCTGCGTGAGCACCTGAAGATGCGCTGACGGCAGGCGCCGTCACGCGAGCCAGTGCGAGAGGTCCCGGCCGATCAGCCGACCGAGCGCCAGGACGTCCTCCCGGTAGGACGCGACGAGGTCGCGCCGGACGACGGGGTCGAGCGACGGCGGCTTCGCGAGGAGGAGGTCCTGGAGCCGGATGCGGATCCGGCGACGCGCGTCGGACGGGAGGAGCGCCCGGAGCGCGCTGCGGAGCGGGTTCGGACGGTTCAGGAGCCGGATGGCCCTCTCGCTCCGCGGGACGCCCGAGCGGTTGTGCGCGAGCGAGGTGTCCGGTGTGAAGGCGTCGTCGACGCCGAGGAAGCGGAAGACGTCGCGTACGACGGCGGCGGCGTTGGCGCGGAGGTCCTCGTAGAGCCAGACGCGGATCTGCTCGGCGGGGAAGAGGTCGAAGTAGCGGCGGAGCTGGCGGTGGTAGAACCCCACGGCCCGGTAGTGCCACATCCATTCCCAGCTCGCCCGGATGCGCGCCGGCTCGGCGGCGAGCGCCCCGGCGAAGTCGGCGATCGGCTCGCGCCCATCGCGTCGCATGTAGAGGAAGGCGGAGTACGCCCGCTCGGCGGGGTCGCGGAGCACGGCGATGAGCTTCGCGTTCGGGACGTAGCGCGCGATCCGCGGGGGCGCGTCGGGATGATACAGGTAGAGGGGCGACGCCTCGCCGATCGCCGTCTCGCCCGCCACGCCGTCGAACAGCGCGCGGTAGGCGGCGATGTCCGTCACCGAGGCGCGCCGTGCCCACGGGCCGATCACGGCGCGTCCCTCGGCCCCGTCGAAGTCGAGCGGGTGTCCTTCGAGCGCGAAGAAGCTCGTCTCCTTCATCGGGCTCACGTACACGTCGGGGTGCTGGCCGAGGTAGTGGTAGAGGGAGGTCGTCGCGGCCTTCATCGCGCCGATGACGAGGAAGTTCGGCAGCGGCATGGCCGGGGTGATCCTCGCCCGTGGCCCGCCGCGCCGCCAGCCCCCCTCCCGGGACGCCCGTGCCCCGTCCTCCGGTAGTGGGTCAGTTTGCGGCTCGTACCGCATCGTGCGGGAGCACGGGGGAGTCCTCGCGGAGACGACCGTCCTCCGTTCCGCTTGACAGGCGGGCGGCCGCCGCGGTACATGAAATTGAAATGCGTTTTCAATTGGCTCTCGCCGCCGCCCTCCTCGCGTCGAGCGTGCCCGTCGCGCGGGCGGCCGACCTGACGGTCGCGCTCGCCGTCCGCGACGGCGGCTTCGAGCCCGCGGTCGTCCAGGTCCCCGCGTCCGCGCGCGTCCGCATCGAGGTGACGAACCAGACGCCGGTCGCGATCGAGTTCGAGAGCTTCGACCTGAACCGCGAGCGCGTCGTGCAGCCGGGGCAGACCGCCGCGGTGTACGTCTCCGGGCTCAAGCCGGGCCGGTACCAGTTCTTCGACGACTTCCACCAGCAGCGGCGCGGCACCCTCCTCGTCGAGTGACGATGCGATGATCGAGACCCTCCTCATCACGTGGCGCGAGTCGCTCGAGGCGGCGCTGATCGTCGGCATCCTCCTCACCTACCTCGGTCGCAGCGGCGAGCGCCGAGGCGTCCCGTACGTGTGGGGCGGGGCGGGCGCAGCCGTCCTCGCCGCGCTCGTCTGCGCCGCGGCGTCGAACGGGCTCGTGGCTGCGCTCGACCCCGACGTCCAGGAGCTCGCCCAGGCGGGCATCCTCTTCCTCGCCGTCGCCGTCCTCACCTGGATGGTCGTGTGGATGCATCGCAACGCGCGCGCGCTCCGCGGCGAGCTGCACGCGCGCGCCGACCGCGCGCTCGCCGCGGGCCGCCTCCTGGGCCTCGCGACGATCGCGTTCGCCGCCGTCTTCCGCGAAGGAGTCGAGACCGTGCTCTTCCTGTGGGGCGTCGTGCTCCAGGGTGCGCACGACGGCGTCCTCGCGCTCCTCGGCGCCGGTCTCGCCGGCACGGCGCTCGCCGTCGCGACGGCCTGGGTCTTCTTCCGCGGCTTCCGCTTCCTCAAGCTCCAGACCTTCTTCCGCGTGACCGGCGTGCTCCTTCTCCTCGTCGCGGGCGGGCTCCTCACCGCCGCCGTGAACAAGCTGATCGCGCTCGACTACCTGCCGGCGCTCGTCTCGCAGGTCTGGAACACATCGTGGCTCGTCCCCGACGACGGGATCGTCGGCGGCGTGCTGCGGGCCTTCGTCGGGTATCGGGCGCGGCCGTCGCTTCTCGAAGTGCTCGTGTTCTTCGCCTACGTTCCAACCATGTTTTGGCTGCTCCATCGCGCGGGGCGGTCGGTCGGCCCAGCGGGCCGCGACCCGACGCTCAAGGCGCGCGCGGCCTGACGGTCAGAAGGAGCTCGACCGTGACGACCCGACCCGACGCGCGTGGTGTGTCCCGCCGCGCGGCCACCATCGCTCTCCACGCTGCCGGCCTCCTCGCGGCCTGCACGCTCGCCGCGACGCCGGCGGCGGCATTGAACTTCTTCGAGCTCGAGGTCTACCCGGCGACGACCGAGGGCAAGGGCCTGCACGAGATCGAGAACCTGACCACGTTCGTGCCGAATGGCCGCGACCCGAGCGAGGAGGAGCGCGAAGGCGAGGAGCGCCGGCGTCATCGGCTCCTCCGCTCGAGCTTCGAGTACAACTACGGCCTCACCGACAAGATCGACATCGCGGCCTACGTCGACCTGGTCCGACAGAACGCGAACGAGTTCGAGTACGCGGGCGCGCGCGCCCGCGTGCGCGGCGCCGTGTTCGACAAGGGCCGATACTTCCTCGATCTCGGCTGGTACTTCGAGGCCGAGATGCCGCACAACGAGGAATCCGACCTCGAGCTCGAGTTCCGGCCGATCGTCTCGAAGGACGTCGGCCCTCTCTCGTTCGACCTGAACCCGATCTTCGAGCTGCCGACGGTGAGCGAGGAACGCCGCACCATCGAGTTCAACTACGCCGCGCGCGTGTACTGGCGCGTGAGCCGCGATTTCCAGCCGGGCGTCGAGTTCTACGGCGACATCGGCCAGATCCGCGACGTCGACCCGAGCCGCGAGCAGGAGCACTACGTCTTCCCGATGCTCTACGGGCGTGCCTTCTTCCCGGGCTTCAAGTTCCAGCTCGGCCCGGGCTTCGGCCTCACCCGGAACAGCGACCCCGTGATCCTGAAGGCGCTCATCGAGTACGAGTTCAGCCCGGGTGGGGGCGTCGCTCCCCCACCGCGCCCGACGTACTAGGAGCGCGGCGCCGCGGGCGCTTGCGACGCGCCGCGTCCGATGGGAGAACCGTAGCCGGAGGCTCCACCCCATGCACCAGCCGGCGCACGCCCGCATCCCCCTCCCTCCCATCGGGGCCCTCGAGCGCGTCCCCGAAGCGTCGGAGACGATCCTCACCTGGGACTACGAGACGCGTCGCGAGGCGCTGCTCGCGCTGTACGAGAAGGGGAAGCGCCTCCAGTGGAACGCCGCGACCGACATCGACTGGTCGATCGACGTCGATCCCGAGCGCTTCCCGGACTTCCTCCCGCCCGAGGCGGTGAACACCGTGCTCAACCCGCCCGAGAAGCTCGAGCCGAAGGAGCTCGCGCGGATGCGCGTCCACCAGCTCGGGTGGATGCTCTCCCAGTTTCTCCACGGCGAGCAGGGCGCGCTCCTCGCCACGGCGCAGATCGTGAACACGGTGCCCTGGCTCGAGGCGAAGTTCTACGCCGCGAGCCAGGTCGCCGACGAGGCGCGGCACGTCGAGGTGTACCGCCGCTACTTGACGGAGAAGCTGCCCTTCGCGTTCCCCGTGAACCCGCACCTCCACACGCTCCTCGGGCAGATCGTCCGCGAGTCGCGCTGGGACATGACGTACCTCGGCATGCAGATCATGATCGAAGGGCTCGCGCTCGCCGCCTTCGGGATGATGAACCTGACGAACCCCCACGAGCGGCTCGTGCAGCAGATCACGGGCTACGTGATCCGCGACGAGGCCCGGCACGTCGCCTTCGGCGTCCTCTCGCTCGAGGACGTCTACCGCGAGATGACGGCAGCCGAGCGCCGCGAGCGGGAGGAGTTCGTGATCGAGGCCGCATACCTGATGCGCGACCGGCTCCTCATGCAGGAGGTGTGGGAGCGGCTCGGGTACGACGTGGGGCGGTGGGTCCAGTGGTCGCTCACGACGCCGTTCATGCAGGCCTTTCGGCAGCTGCTCTTCGCGAAGATCGTCCCGAACCTGAAGCGCTTGGGGCTCCTCACGCCGCGCGTGCGCGAGGAGTTCGCGAAGATCGGCGTGCTCCAGTTCGAGCACCTGCCGGACTCGACCCAGGACGAGGGGGTCACCGTGCCGCCGGCGCTCGCCGCCGTCTTCCCGCAGCTCGCCGGCGCGTCGACCGCGAGCTGACGTCGCGCCCTCCGGTTGCGGCCGGCACGCAGGCGTCAGCTCGGGAGGCGGAAGAGGCGACGGGCGTTCTCGGTCGTCGCCTCGGCGACCTGCGCGAGCGGCTCGCCGCGGGCGGCGGCGACGGCTTCGGCGACGAGGCGGACGTGGGCGGGCTCGTTGCGGCGGCCGCGATGGGGGACCGGGGCGAGGTAGGGCGCGTCGGTCTCGACCAGGAGGCGGTCGGCGGGGACGGCGCGGACCGCGGCGCGAAGCGCCGCCGCGTTCTTGAACGTCACGATGCCGGCGACCGAGACGTGGAAGCCGAGGTCGAGGTAGCGCCGCGCCTCCGCGGCGTCGCCCGTGAAGCAGTGGATCACGCCGCCGACGGCGCCCGCGTCCTCGCGCGCGAGCAGGGCGGCGGCCTCGCGGTGGGCCTCCCGGACGTGGACGACGAGCGGGAGCGCCAGGCGGCGCGCGAGCGCGACGCTCCGGGCGAAGGCGTCGAGCTGCGCGGGCCGCGGGGAGTGATCGTAGTGGAAGTCGAGACCCGTCTCGCCGAGGGCCACGACGCCGAGGCGGCGCGCGAAGTCCTCGAGCGTCGCGAACGCGGCATCGTCGGCCGAGTCGGCGTGGTGCGGGTGGATGCCGACGGCGACCGCGATGGCGACGCCCGCGCGGCGGCCGGCGAGCGCGACCGCGGCGGCGTTCGACGCGACGGGACCCGTCGCGCCGACGCAGAGGAGCGTCGACACGCCGGCGGCCGAGGCCCGGGCGAGGACGGCGTCGCGGTCGCCGTCGAACTCGGGCTCGGCGACGTGGCAGTGCGAGTCGACGAGCGCGGGGCCGTCCGTCACTTCGGCGTCTCGACGCGGGGGAAGAGAGGCTCCGGCGGTGCCGTCCGGTGTCCGGGCGGGAAGGCCGCTCCCCACGGGAGGTCGAGCGCCGCGAGCCGCCCGGCCGGGAAGCCGAGCAGCGTCGCGATCCGCACCGCGGTCTCGGGGAGGAAGGGCTCCACGAGCTGAGCCGTCACGCGGAGGGCCTCGACGAGCTCGTGGAGGATCGCGCCGACGCGCGGCCGCTCGGCCGGCTGCTTCGCGAGCGTGAAGGGCGCCGTCTCGACGACGTACTTGTTCGCGTGGTCGAGCGCGCGCCAGACGGCCTCGAGCGCGCGGTGGAACGCGAGCTCCGCGACGTGCGCGTCGACGTCGCGTCGCGCGGCGGCGAACGCCTCGCGGAGCGCCTCCTCCGCGGGCCCGGGGGCGCGCGGCTGGAGGACGCCCTGGAAGTAGCGCTGCTGCATCGCGAGCACGCGGCTCGCCAGGTTCCCGAGGCTGTTCGCGAGATCGGCGTTGAGCCGCGCGACGAGCGCGTCCTCGTTGAAGTCCGCGTCCTGCCCGAACGCCATCTCGCGCAGCAGGTAGTAGCGGAAGGCGTCCATCCCGTAGCGCGCCTTCATCGCGAGCGGCCGCACGACGTTCCCGAGGCTCTTCGACATCTTCCCCTCGTCCATCTGCCAGTAGCCGTGGACGCAGAGGCGGCGGTAGAGCGGGAGGCCGGCGGCCATGAGCATCGTCGGCCAGAAGATCGCGTGCGGCTTCAGGATGTCCTTCGCGATCAGGTGGTGCGCGCTCGGCCAGAGCTCGGCCGTGAGCCCGCGCGCCTCGAGCGGGCTCACGTAGGAGAGGAGCGCGTCGAACCAGACGTAGGTGACGTAGCGGTCGTCGAACGGCAGCTCGATGCCCCACGTGAGCCGGGACTTCGGGCGCGAGATGCAGAGGTCGCCGATCGGCTCGCGCAGGAGCCCGAGGACCTCGCGGCGGTAGCCGTCCGGCACGATCATGTCCGGCCGTTCCTCGACGAGCCGGACGAGCCGCTCCTGGTACGCGCCCATCCGGAAGAAGTAGTTCTCCTCGGCGATCTCCGCCGGTGCCACCTTGTGGTCGGGGCAGAGCCCGTTCACGAGCTCGCGCTCCTGGTAGAACCGCTCGCACCCGTAGCAGTAGAGACCGGTGTAGCTGCCGAAGTAGATGTCGCCGCGCGCGTGGATCTCCGCGAGGATCTTCCGGACGAAGTCCCGGTGCGAGGGGTCGGTGGTCCGGACGAAGTGGTCGATCGGGAACCCGACCGCGTCCCACGTCGCGCGGAAGGCGGCGCTGATCCGGTCGACGTACGCCTTCGGCTCCACACCCGCCTTCGCCGCGGCCTGCGCGATCTTGTCCCCGTGCTCGTCCGTGCCCGTGAGCGTGAAGACGCGCCGCCCCCGCGCGCGCCAGAAGCGCGCGAGCACGTCCTGGACGACCGTCGTGTAGGTGTGACCGAGGTGGGGCTCGGCGTTCGCGTAGTAGATGGGCGTCGTGAGGTAGAGCGGCTCGCCCGCCATCGAAGAACGCTCGGCGCCGCTCAGGCGTCCGCCCGGCGGACGACGAGGTCGTCGCGTGTCGCCTCGACCTCGACGCCGTCCTCGGCGCGACGCACGACGACCGTCTGCCGCAGCACGTTCTGGCGCACGATCACGCCGTTGCCCTTGACCGACTCGACCGTGACCCCGACGGCGGGAAGCGCGCGCCGGAGCTCGACGTACGTCTGGTACTCGTAGCGCAGGCAGCACTTGAGCCGC
>DASRHG010000102.1:0-4833 GCA_035650655.1 Binatia bacterium
TCCCGCTTCACGACACCCGCCGCGCAGTGTCCGTCGATCTCGCCGGAGTGGGAGAGCCCGCAGGGCGTCCCCATCTCGGCGATCTTCTTCGGCGGCCGCCGGGCGAGCCTCGTGCCGCTCGTCTACCAGGCCTTCGACTGGCCGCACGGGGTCTTCCTCGGCGCCACGATGAACTCCGAGACGACCGCCGCCGCGACCGCGAAGGTGGGCGTCGTGCGGACGGATCCGATGGCGATGCTGCCCTTCTGCGGCTACAACATGGGCGACTACTTCGCGCACTGGCTCCACATGGGCACGCGCGTCGCGAAGCTGCCGCTCGTCTTCCGCGTGAACTGGTTCCGCCAGGGCGCCGACGGCCGGTTCCTCTGGCCGGGCTTCGGCGACAACCTCCGCGTGCTCCGCTGGGCGATCGCGCGCGTGTACGGCGAGGTGGGCGCCGCGGAGACGCCCCTCGGCTTCGTCCCCCACGCGAAGGACCTCGACACGAGCGGGCTCGACCTCGCGCCCGCCGTGCTGGAGGAGCTCCTCCGCGTCGACCGCACGGGCTGGCTCGACGCGGCCGGCGAGCAGCGGAAGTTCCTCGAGCGGTTCGGCACCCGGATGCCGGGCGAGCTCCTCGCGCAGAACGACGCGCTCGTCCGGCGGCTCGGCGGCTGAGCCGCCGCGCGGCGAGGCGCATCACGCGGGAGCCGCCCGCGTCGGCCTCTCAGCGCGAGCGGCCGCGGGTGCGCGACGGATCGAGGGCTCGCCGGAGCAGCTTCCCGTTGCGCGTGCGGGGCAGCTCGTCCATCACGTAGACGACCTTCGGCGCCTTGTAGGACGCGAGCCGCGCGCGGCCGTAGGCGAGCACCGCATCGGGGTCGAGACGGACGCCGGCGCGCGGCACGACGTACGCGACGACGAGCCGCTTCCCCTCCGCGACGTCCTCGCCCGCGACCGCGGCGTCGGCGACGTCCGGATGGTCCTTCAGCACGCGCTCGACCTCGTGCGGCGACACCCGATACCCGAAGCTCTTGATGAGGTCGTCACGCCGGCCGAGGAACCAGAGGTAGCCGTCCGCGTCCCGGCGCGCGTAGTCGCCCGTGAGGAACCAGCCGTCCTGGAAGGCTGCGGCGGTCTCCTCGGGCTTGTTCCAGTAGCCGAGCATGAGGCCGGGATCCGTCCGCGGGATGCAGAGCATGCCCTCCTCGCCGACCGCCACCTCGCGCCACGTCGCCGGGTCGAGGAGCGCGACGTCGTGGCCGGGCTGCACGATGCCCGCCGAGCCCGGGCGCAGCGGTAGCGCCTTCGTCTGGCAGAGGTAGTACGAGCACTCGGTCATGCCGAGGCCCTCGTAGATGTCGAGGCCGAAGCGCGCGCGCCAGGCGGCGAGGAGCTCCTCGGAGAGGTGCTCGCCGGCGCTCATGCAGTGGCGCAGCGTCGGCACGTCGTCGCGACCGTACGAGGTGCGCTGCACGATCTGGCGGTAGAGCGTCGGGACGCCGATGAAGATCGTCGCCCGGTGCCGCGCGATGAGGCGCGGCCAGGCGCCCGGATCGCTCGGTCCCTCGTGGACGATGGCGGTGTGGCCGCGGTAGAGCGGGTCCATCATCCCGGTGCCGAGGACGTAGGTCCAGTTGAACTTGCCGGAGTGGAGCACGCGGTCGCCGGCGGGGTCGAAGTCGAACCAGTACGTCGAGGACGGCTGGCGGCCGAGGAGCGCGCGGTGCGCGTGGAGGACGCCCTTCGGGTAGCCGGTCGTGCCCGACGTGTACACGAGGTACGCCGGATCCTCGGCGCGCGTCGGATGCGGCGGCGCGGCCCGCCCGGCGCCGGCGAGCGCCGCGTCGAAGTCGTGGAGCGCCGCGCGGCGGGCGGGCGCGGCGTCGCCGCGGCCGACGAGGAGCACGTGCGCGAGGCCGTCGAGCCCGTCGAGCGTCGCGTGCATCGCGTTCCACGTCGCGCGGTCGGTGATCAACGCGGCGGCGCCCGAATCGGTGGCGAGGTAGAGGACCTCCTCGGCCGTGAGCAGGATGGACGTCGGCACCGGGACGGCCCCGCGCTTCATCGCGCCCAGGAACGCGACGGGGTACTCGATGCAGTTCGGCAGCCGGATGAGGACGCGCGCGCCGGCCTCGACGCCGAGGTCGCGGAGCACCTGCGCGAACCGCCCCGTGTGCTCCGCGAGCGCCGCGAACGTGAGTCGGGCGACGCCGTGCACGGCGTCGTCGACGATCATGGCGTCGCGGGACGCGCGCGGCGTGTCGAGATGCGCGTCGGTGCACGCGACCGCGATGTTGAAGCGCTCCGGGATGTCCCAGGTCCAGGGCGGCAGCTCGGCAGGTGACGGCATCACCGGGGAGTGTACTTGTCGCGCCGCACCCGATCCAGGGCGGGGCGCTCGGCAACCACGGCACGGGGGCGCGTCCCCGCAGGGCGGCCGGCGCGGACGATCGAAGTCCGGCGGCGCCCGCGCCGAGCCTAGCGCGTGAGCTCCACGTAGACCGAGGTGTCGCCGCGCCGGACGAGGAGGAGCGCGTGCCGCACGTTGCCGCCGAGGGCGCGGCGGACGTCAACGAGCGACGTGACGGGGTGCCGGTTCACCTGCACGATCACGTCGCCGGGCTCGAGGCCGGCGTCGTCCGCCGGGCTTCCCGACGCGACGCCCGCCACGACGACGCCACCCGGGACGCCGAGGCGCCGCGCGGCCGCCGGCGGAAGGGGCTCCAAGGCGAGCCCCCACTGCGCGACGCCGGTCTCCTCCCTCCCCCGCGGTGCGGTCGCCTGCGCGCGCTCGGACGGCAGCGTCCCGACCGTCACCTCCATCGTCCGCTCGCGCCCCTCGCGTACGACGCCGACCGGCACGCGGGTGCCCGGCGCGGTCCCGGCGACGAGCATCGGCAGCTCGCGGGACGAGGAGATCGCGTGGTCGCCCCAGCGCACGATCACGTCGCCGCGCGCGACCCCGGCGTTGTCCGCCGGCCCGCCCTTCGTCACGTCGGCGACGAGCGCGCCCTCGGGCTTCGGCAGCGCGAAGGACCGCGCGAGCTCCTGCGTGACCGGCTGCACGGCGATCCCGATCCACCCGCGAACGACGCGGCCGTGGTCGCGGAGCTGCCCGATGACCCATTCCGTCAGCTTGCTCGGGATCGCGAACCCGATCCCGACGTTCCCGCCCCCGGGGCTCAGGATGGCGGCGTTGACGCCGATCACCCTTCCCGACCCGTCGATCAGGGGACCGCCGGAGTTGCCCGGGTTGATCGAGGCGTCGGTCTGGATGAAGTCGTCGTAGGGGCCGGCACCGAGGAAGCGGCCCTTCGCGCTCACGATGCCGGCGGTCGCGGTCTGCGTGAGCCCGAACGGATTCCCGATCGCGACCACCCACTCGCCCACCTGGAGCGCGTCGGAGTCGCCGAACGCGAGGGTCGGCAGCGGGTGCGAGGCGTCGACGTGCACGAGGGCCAGGTCGGTCTTCTCGTCCGTCCCGATCACCTTGGCGTCGAACTCCTCGCCGCTCGCGGTGCGGACGCGGATCCGGTCCGCACCCTGCACGACGTGGTTGTTCGTGACGATGTCGCCTCCCGGTGTGATGACGAACCCGGAGCCGAGGCTCCGGCGCACGCGGGGCCCGCCTTCGCCGAAGAAGCGGCGGAGGAAGTCCTGCATGTTCTCCGGCTCGCCCGGCTCCTCCACCCGGCCGACGACCGCGATGTTGACGACCGCGGGCTCGGTCTTCGAGAGGATGCCGGCGAACGACGGCAGTGTCGCGTCGGACGGCGCTGCGACGGCGACGTGCCGGGCGAGCACGACGAGCAGGAGCACCGCCGGGGAGTGGAAGCGCGCCACCGAGCCCTCCGCCGCGCACCGTTCCCCAAGCGCGCGGGGCCCGCCATCACGTCTCCCCCGTCGCCGTGGCTCGCCGCGGGCGGGGAACGGCGTATGCTCGGCGAATGCGCTACGCGTTCGCGGCGCTCGCCGTCGCGGCCGCGGCGTGCGTCCTGCCGCGGCCCGTTTGCGCGGGGGTTCGCATCGCGCCCCGGCCGACGCTCCTGCGGCTGCGCGGCCGCGTCGGCCCGCCGCCGGCCGGTCGGCAGCCCGCGGCCTCGCTCACGCTCGAGCTTCGCGGGCGTCGCGTCCCTTTCCAGGTCGAGAGCGCCTACGTGCTCCAGGGCCAGCGCCTGGGTGCCGACGTGCTCGCCGACGTCCAGCCGTACGATCCGAACCTGTTCGTGCGCGGGCCGCACGAGCTGCTCGATCGGCTCGCGCGCGCCGGGCCCGCCGACGCCGTCGAGATGATCGGGTACGTGCGCACCTCGTCCCGCGTGCTCCTCCTGAGCGCGGTGACGATCGCGCCCGCCGGCTGAGCGGTTCACCGGAACGCCGGCAGCACCTCCGCGGCGAAGAGCCGCGCGGGCTCCCGCGTGTCGCGACCGAAGAACTCGATCACGAAGAGCGTGCAGCCGAGCGCGACGTGCCGGCGGATCGCGTCGATCACCCGCGGCGGGGTGCCCCAGATGCCGTGCGCCTCGAGCCCCGCGCCCATGTGTCCGCCGTAGATCCGCTGCGCCCGCTCGAGGCCGGCCCGGGCCGCGTCCTCCGTCGGCGCGACGACGACGAGGCACTGCTGCGACACCTCGATCTCCGCGAAGTCGCGGCCGACCTCGGCGCAGTGGCGGCGCAGCACCTCGACCTTGCGCCCGAGCTCCGCCTGCGACGCCGCCAGGTTGTTCCAGACGTCGGCGTGGCGCGCGGCGATCCGGAGCAGCACGCGCTCGCCGCCGCCCCCGACGAGGATCGGCGGGCGGCGAACCGGCTTCGGCTCGCAGAGGGCGTCGCGCACGGCGAACTCCCGGC
>DASRHG010000103.1:0-27337 GCA_035650655.1 Binatia bacterium
TACGTTCGCCCGATGTCCCGGCGGGTCCCCGCGATCGACCGAGTGCTGCGCGCGCGCGTCCGCGAGCCGGTCCGCTTCGTCGACCTGACCGAGCGGCTGGCGCTCAAGCTCGCCGCCGTCTCGGAGTACACGGCGCGGGTCCACTTCGGCATCTGGCACCGCGCGATCGGCATGCCCGACTTCCGCCGGCTGACGGGCGTGTTCACGCCGCTCGTCTACGTCGAGCTCGAGGCGACCGACGTCCCCGTCGACCCGCGCGCTCCCTTCGACGTCCGGGGCCGGAGCTTCCTCGCGAAGTCGCTCGAGCCGGACGGGACCCTGCGCCACATCGTGCGCGAGGGGGAGCACGAGGTCCGCTCGGGCGCCGGGGCGCTCGTCGCGCGCGCGCGGCTCGTGAACGTCTTCACGCGCTACGACGCCGACCCGGCGAAGCGGCGCGTGACCGAGCTGCCGCCCGAGCTCGGGCTCGGCGGCGTCCCCTCGCGCGTGGTCGACGTGCCGCGGATGACCGACTTCGTCCCCGCCGGCCGGGCGCCCGAGCTCGCGGAGGCCGCGGCGCACGTCTGGCACTACGAGCAGACCGACGCGAACCGCCACGTGACCGGCATGGAATACCTCCGCGAGTGCGAGGCCTTCGTCGCCGACGCGCTCCACGCCCGCGGCCACGACCTGCGGGCGCTCCGCTTCGCGCGCGCCCGGATCGTCTACCGCAAGCCGTGCTTCCGCGGCGAAGGCTTCCGGCGGGTCGCGTGGGTGCGCGGCGAGGCGCCGTTCGTCCTCCTGGGCGGCATCGTGAAGGCCGCCGACCCGCCCGGCGCGCTGCCGGCGGCGTCGGTCGAGCTCACGGTCGTCGCGCAGGACGGGTCGAGCTAGGTCCGCGAGCGCCGCGGCGACGGGGCGGGCTCACGCGCGCTCGCGCGTCGGCTTTCGCTCCGGGCGCTCGATCGCGATCTCGTCGATGGACGAGTGCCAGCACGCCGCCGATCGCGACGCCCGCGAGCGCGAGCGGGGCCTGCGGGTTGGTCGTCGCGAGGATCGTGAACACGAGGATGAACGTCAGCACGACCTCCGTGACGAACGCCGCCGTGAAGCCGAATCCCCCCGGCGAGAACGCGCCCCAGCCGTTCGTCGCGAAGCCCGCGGCCGCGGGATCGGCGTTCGGCCGGCCCGTGGCGACGACCCAGAGCACGCCGCTCGCGACGATCGCGCCGACGAGCTGAGCGACGACGTAGCCGGGAAGCTCGCGCCACGGCAGCCGTCCGGCCGCGGCGATGCCGACGCTCACCGCGGGATTCACGTGGGCGCCGGAGAGGTGTCCCACCGCGTACGCGGCGACGAGGAGCGAGAGGCCGAAGGCGAGGGCCACACCGAGGAACCCGATCCGGTCGCCGGCGAGGACGGCGGCGCCGCAGCCGCCGATGACGAGGACGAACGTCCCGAGGCGCTCCGCCATGAGCGCGCGCGTGTTCATCGCGTCACCCCATTTCCGCGGCGCGACGGCTCCCCGCCGCTCTCCCCTCGGTACCACGTCCGACGGGGCGGTGCAGTCCCGGACGTGCGCGACGCTTCGAACGGCAAGGCGGGAGACGGGCCTGCGCGAGCCGCCGCACGGCGCTCGGGAGCGCGACGAGCCGGCGGCGCGAGCCGGTACCGCCTTCGCCACCACGAATCGAATCACGCCCCCTCGCCGCGATCCGACACCCGCCGGAACGGCGAGTGGCGCGCGTCCGATGCCTCGTCCTCGGTCGGCAACGCCGACGCGCTCCTGTTCGATCCGCGGGGGCTCCATCTCGGCGCCGTCTACGGCATGTCGCCGGGCAGCCCGCTCCTCCGGACGCTCGCCACGATCCCGGTCGCCCCCGGCGTCGCCGTGAACTCCATCGTCGCCGTGAAGGGCGAGGGCCCGGTCGCCGGCGGCAGCGACGGCGTCGTCAGGTACGCGAGCGCGCACCTGGACGGCGTCGAATCCGAGCTGGTCGTCCGCAGCGGGCACTCCTGTCAGGCGAACCCGGCCGTCATCGACGAGGTGCACCGCATCCTGCTCGAGCACGCGGATCGGGCGTGCGCCGCCGGCATCGTCGCCTGCGCGCCGCGGTGATGCGGACGGTCGGACGCGTCCTCCGCGGCGTCGCAACGGCCCTCGCGATCGGCTGGGCGGGCCTCGCGGTATGGCTCGACGGCCCGAGGTCGTGGGTGGCCGCGGGGCTCGCCGCCGTCGGGGCGGCGTCGCTCGGCCTGGCGGTCGCGCGCGCTCGCCTGCGGGCGACGTTCTTCTGGCTCGCGTGGCTCGCCGTGCTCGGCTGGTGGCTCGCCATCCCGCCCCGCAACGACCGCGCGTGGCAGCCCGACGTCGCCCGGACGAGCACGGCGGACATCCGGGGCGACCGCCTCGTCGTCCACGACCTCGGCGACTTCGAGTGGCGCTCGGAGACGGACTTCACCCCGCGCTGGGAGGAGCGCGCCTTCGACCTCTCCGGCATCCGCGGGGTCGACCTCTTCCTGTCGTACTGGGGGCCGCGGCTCATCTCGCACACGATCGTGAGCTGGGAGTTCGCCGACGGCCGCCACCTCGCGATCTCGATCGAGACGCGCAAGGAGCGCGACGAGGAGTACTCCGCGATCCGGGGGTTCTTCCGCCAGTACGAGCTCTACTACGTGGTCGCCGACGAGCACGATCTCGTCGGCCTGCGCGGCGTCCGCGGCGAGCGCGTCTTCCTGTACCGCCTCCGCGCGGACCCGGTGACCGCAGGCCACGTGCTCCGCTCGTACGTCGACGCCGCGAACCGGCTCGCGCGCCGGCCGGCCTGGTACAACGCGCTCACCCGCAACTGCACTACGACGATCCGGCTGCACGTGCTCGACGCGGGACGGCCCGCGACGTGGGACTGGCGGGTGCTCGCGAACGGCCGGCTCGACGAGCTGCTCTACGAGCGCGGCGCGATCGACCGGACGCGCCCGTTCCCCGCGCTCCGGGCGGCGAGCGACGTGACCGTGCGCGCCGCGGACCCGCGCGCGTTCTCGGCCGAGATCCGGGAGGGGCTGCCGCCGCGCCCGCCGCCCGGCGCGGACCGACCAGGCGCCGTCGGCCTCAGCCCTTCACGATGCCGCGGCTCGCGAGGCAGCCGAGGATCGTGTCGACGCTCTGCGCGACGGTGAGCTCGCTCGAGCGGATCGTGAGCTCCGGGGAGAGCGGCGCCTCGTACGGCGCGGACACGCCGGTGAACTCCTCGATCTCGCCGGCGCGCGCCTTCTTGTAGAGGCCCTTCACGTCGCGCTGCTCGCAGACCTCGACCGGGCAGTCGACGTACACCTCGACGAAGTCCTGCGGCATGATCGCGCGCACCTGGTCGCGGTCGGCCCGGTACGGCGAGATGAACGCGGTGAGCGCGACGAGCCCGGCGTCGACGAAGAGCTTCGCGACCTCGCCGATGCGGCGGATGTTCTCCGTCCGGTCCGCGGGGGAGAAGCCGAGGTTCTTGTTGAGGCCGTGGCGGATGTTGTCGCCGTCGAGGATGTAGGCCCGGACGCCGCGGCTCCAGAGCGCCTTCTCGAGGTCGACGGCGATCGTCGACTTCCCCGACCCCGAGAGCCCCGTGAGCCAGACGCAGGCGCCCTTGTGGCCGTTCAGCTGCTCGCGGTCGGCGCGCGTCACCGCACCCGGGTGCCAGACGATGTTCGTTGCCTTCTGCTCCGCCATGGGCGGGTCGTCGTAGCAAGGCCGTGCCCCCCCGGCAAGCGCGGAAGCTGTGCGGGCTGCGGCGGGTGCGCGCGCGCACCGCCCTCCACTTCGTTCGTCGATTTCTGTCATCGGCGGGGGAGGAGTATGGACGCCCGACGCGGACGGCCGCGTGGCCACCATCGACATCTCGCTTCCCGATGCGCTCCGGGCCTTCATCGAGCGGCGCGTGGCGGACGGCGGCTTCAGCACCGTGAGCGAGTACGTGCGCGCGCTCGTCCGCGCCGATCAGCTGGGTACGCGTGCGCCGCGTCTCCCGGAACGCCGGAGGCGAGGCCGTCCCCGACGTCGCGCCGAGGCGCGTCCGAAGGAAATCGAGCGGTGAGGGGACGGGCGGGCTGCCTGCTCGCGCTCGGCGCGGTGGCGGTCGCGTTCGTCGTGCGGCTGCTCGTCGACCCGGTCCGGCGTGCGCGCCTGCCGTACGCGGTCTTCTACGTCGCGATCGCGGCGAGCGCGCGGTTCGGCGGCCTCGGGCCGGCGCTCGTCGCGCTCGTCCTCGGCGGCGCCGCCGGCCTCTGGTTCTTCACGCCGCCGCGCTTCTCCTTCGGGCTCGCGTCCTTCGACGCGGTCATCGCGCCGATCGCGTACGCGCTGGCGGGCGCCGGCGGGCGAGGGGTGGGCCTGGACGGCGTTCCTCCATCCCGACGACGCGGACGGGTGCGTCGCCGCGTGGAAGGCGTCGGTCGCCGCGGGGACGCCGTTCGAGCACGAGTACCGGCTGCGCCGCGCCGACGGCCTCTCGTGAGCGACATCGCCATGCCGGGCGAGGACGGCTGCGCCCTCGTGCGCGCGCTCCGGCGGACCGGGCGCGGACGCCTCCCCGCGCTCGCGATCACGGGGCTCGCGAGCGAGAGCGACCGCACGCGCGCGCTCGCCGCCGGCTTCGACGAGCACATGGCGAAGCCGGTCGACGGCGACGCGCTCGTCGAGCGGATCGACGCGCTGGTCGGGCGGGTGGCGCGCCCGCCCGCGTGAGGGCCGGCGCCGGGCGCTTCCGGCGCGCCGACCCGCACGCCTCAGGACGCGACGCGCACGACGACGGTCGGCGGCCCGCCGACGCGCCCCGCGCGCGGGCCGCGCGGGCGGAACGACTGGCGCAGCTCGCGCTTGCGCAGCCGGACGGCGTCGGGCGTCACCTCCACCAGCTCGTCCTCGTCGATCCACTCGAGCCCGTCCTCGAGCCCCATCGCGCGGTGCGGGACGAGCCGGACGGCCTCGTCGTGGCCCGAGGCGCGCATGTTCGTCAGCTTCTTCTCGCGGCAGACGTTCACGTCGAGGTCGACGTCGCGCGAGTACTCGCCGACGATCATGCCCTCGTACACGGGCGTCCCGGCGGGGACGAAGAGGACGCCGCGCTCCTGGAGGTGGAAGAGCGCGTACGGCGTCGCGGTGCCTTCGCGGTCGGCCACCATGGCGCCGTTCGTCCGCGCCTGGATGGGGCCGAGCCACGGCGCCCAGCCGTTGAAGAGCGTGTTGATCGTCCCCGTGCCGCGGGTGTCGGTCAGGAAGTGCGACCGGAAGCCGATCAGCCCGCGCGACGGGACGGTGTACTCGATCCGCACGCGGCCCGAGCCGACGTGGTCCATCGTCGTCATCACGGCGCGGCGCACGCCGAGGAGCTGCGTCACGATGCCCACGTACTCCTCCGGCACGTCGACGAGGAGGAGCTCCATCGGCTCCTCGAGCTGCCCCCCGCGCTCGCGCACGACGACGGCCGGCTTCGAGACCTGGAGCTCGTAGCCCTCGCGCCGCATCGTCTCGATGAGGATCGCGAGCTGGAGCTCGCCGCGGCCGAGGACGCGGAACGTATCCGTCGACTGTGTGTCCTCGACGCGGAGGCTGACGTTGCGGTGGCTCTCCTGCCAGAGCCGCTCGCGGAGCTTCCGCGACGTCACCTGCGACCCGGAGCGGCCCGCCCAGGGGCTCGTGTTGACGCCGAAGAGCATGGCGATCGTCGGCTCGTCGACGCGGATCGCGGGCAGCGCCGCCGGGCGCTCGCGGTCGGCGATCGTCTCGCCGATCGCGACGTCCTCGACGCCCGCGACGGCGACGATGTCGCCCGCCTCGGCGCGCTCGACCTCGACGCGCTCGAGTCCCCGCCAGGCGTACAGGCGCGAGAGCTTGCACGGCGCCTGGGAGCCGTCGAGCCGGCAGAGCGTGTACTGGCCGCCCGCGACGAGCGCCCCCGCGACGACGCGACCGATCGCGAGCCGCCCGACGTAGTCGTCGTAGCCCAGGTTGTTCGCCTGGAACTGCGTCGGCGCGTCGGGGTCGTGGAGCGGGCCGGGGAGCGCGCGGACGATCGTCTCGAAGAGCGGCCGAAGGTCCGTCCCCGGCACGGCCAGGTCCGCCGTCGCGGTGCCGTCGCGGGCGATCGTGTAGACGACCGGGAAGTCGAGCTGCTCCTCGGTGGCGCCGAGGTCGATGAAGAGGCCGTAGACCTCGTCGAGCACCTGCGCCGGACGCGCGTCGGCGCGGTCGATCTTGTTCAGGCAGACGACGGGCGGGAGCCCCGCCTCGAGCGCCTTCGCGAGGACGAAGCGGGTCTGGGGCAGGGGGCCCTCGGAGGCGTCGACCAGGAGGAGGACGCCGTCCACCATGGCGAGCGTCCGCTCCACCTCGCCGCCGAAATCGGCGTGGCCCGGCGTGTCCACGATGTTGATGCGGACGCCCTCCCAGGTGACGGTCGTGTTCTTCGCGAGGATCGTGATGCCGCGCTCGCGCTCGAGCGCGAACGAGTCCATCACGCGCTCGGCCACCTGCTCGTTCGCGCGGAAGACGCCGGTCTGGCGCAGCATCGCGTCGACGAGCGTCGTCTTCCCGTGGTCGACGTGCGCGATGATGGCGATGTTGCGCACGTCGGCGCGGCGGGGAAGCGCGGTGTCGCGAGCCGGCCGAGCCATGGATCGCGCCATCCTGACGGTCGCCGCCCGCACGGTCAAACCCGACGCCCGCGCGCGGCGCGGCTGCCGGAATTGGCGGCGCGAGCAAAGGCGCCGCCCTTTTCGCGCCGCGCGGCGTCCGGCTATATGAGCGCATGGCCGACGCACCCACGACGCTCGAGGGTTGGTACGCGCTCCACGAGATGTTCGCCGTCGACTGGCCGGGGTGGAACGCGCTCGCGGATGCGGAGCGCGAGGCGATCGTCGGCGAAGCGGCGGCGCTCCTCGAGGCGCAGGCGCAGCCCGCCGACGGGGAGAGCGCCGTCTTCTCGCTCCTCTCGCACAAGGGCGACCTCTGCCTCATGCACTGGCGCCGCGACCTCGAAGCGCTGCGCCGCGAGCAGACGGCGACGAGCCGCACGCGCCTGCGCGCCTTTCTCCGGCCGACGTACTCGTACCTCTCCGTCGTCGAGCTCGGGACCTACGAGCTCCGCGCGCACGCCGAGGCGATGGTGAAGCGCGCCGGCGGCACGCCGGAGACGTCGGACTTCGAGGAGCGCGTCGTCGCGGAGATGCGGCGGCTCGCGGCGCCCCGGCTCTACCCGAAGGTGCCGACCGCGCGCTACGTCTGCTTCTACCCGATGTCGAAGCGGCGCGGCGAGCACGTGAACTGGTTCGACCTGCCGGCCGACGAGCGCGGCCGCCTCATGCGCGGGCACGGCGAGATCGGCCGGAAGTACGCGGGCCGGGTGACGCAGGTGATCTCGGGCTCGGTCGGCCTCGACGACTGGGAGTGGGGCGTCACGCTCTTCGCCGACGACCCGCTCGTCTTCAAGAAGCTCGTCTACGAGATGCGCTTCGACCCGGCGAGCTCCCGCTACGCGCTCTTCGGGCCGTTCTACGTCGGCATCCGCTTCGCGCCGTCGGCGCTCCGCGCCGTGCTGCGCGACGGCGTCCCGGACGCGGCGGGCCGGTAGGCACCGCGGTGCGCCGCCGAGGTGGCGCACCGGGCGGGCGCGGCGGGCGCTACACTCTCTCCGGCCGGCCGATGACCGCCCGGTAGATCGCGAGCAGGACGATCGCGCCGACGATGGACAGGATCCACCCGGCGGGCTGGTCGGGCCCGTAGAAGCCGAGGCCCCGGCCGATCGCGCCGCCGACGAGCGCGCCCGCGATGCCGAGGACGATCGTCACGACGATCCCGCCCGGATCCCGTCCCGGCATGACGAGCTTCGCGAGCGCGCCGACGATGAGTCCCACGACGATCCAGGAAATGATGCCCATGTGCGCGGCCCTCCCTGCGCCGCTTCACCGGGGTTGCAACGCCCGTTCCAGGCGCGGGCCGCGCTGGACGAGCGTCCGGACGCCGATCGGGAGCGCGAGCGCGCCCGCGGCCCCGGCGGCGAGCCCGCCCCACCCGACCTCGCGCCGGCCGAGCACCACCTCTTCCGCGCGCCGCGCGTGCCCTCCGCTCGCCGCGATGTCCGCGTGCTGCTCGTCGTCGTTTCCGACGCGTTCCGGCGCGAGCACCCACGGACGTGCAGCGTGATCGACTCCGCCCGTCGGTACGCCCACTCGTCGGAGGCGCGGCTCTGCCACAGCTCGAGCGATCGTCCGGGGGGCGCGGTAGGCACGCCCCCCGGTGGCGACGGAGGGCACGGAACGCCGGCGAGAGGAGGCGCGCTCGGTCTCCCGTGTGCGCGTGGCCCTCGACGTTCGAGCTGGAGAAGAGGAAGGAGCTCCTCGGCACCTCGGGTCGGGCCTGGCCGGCGGCCCGCGCCGCGCGGACCTTCGTCCCGTCGGCATCCGGCCAGGCGCTCTCGGTCACGAGCACGCTCACGAGCTGCCACCAATTCGTCTTCTCCTTCGTTTCGTACCACGCCGTTGCGATCGAGGTCGTCGAACGGCGTGGACGCAGCTGAAGCTCCGGGTGGACGGGAAGCCGAGCAGCTTGTCCTCGCCGAACGTCCGTCTGCTTGAGGCGGAGCGGCGGCGTGATCGGAGAGGGCGGCGCCGCCCACGCCGACAGCGCGACGGTCGCGTCGCTAGTCCTGGCCCGTCGCCTCGTCGACCTTTTCGCCGGCCTTCTCCGCGGGCCCCTTGTTCTCGAGCTTGTCCCGGGCCCGCTCGGCGGACTTGTCGATCTTCTCGCCCGCGCGCTCCATCGGGCCCTTGCTCTCGCAGCTCGCGAGGGCGAGCGGCGCGAGCGGGACGAGCACGGTGGCGAGCAGGACGGCGCGGATCCTCGGCGTCATGGATGGCGATCCTCCTCGGCGGAGGTCAGGCAAGCGCCGTGCCATTGCCGCCGCCGCGGGGCACATCAGCAGGCGGCCGCCGTCGATCGCGGGCCAGGGCGCCTTGGTCGCCACCCAGAGGATCGACCGGTGCGGCATCGCGGCCCGCGGAGATGGCACGGCCGCCCCCGTCGCGCGCGCAGCGTGCCTGCACCGCGTGCGGTGCAGATCCGATCCCCCGCCGGAGCACGTATCAGACATGACCACGGAAGGAGACCGACGATGCGAGGAGCTCGACGGGCGGCGACGATCTCCGTGTCCCTGGCGATGCTCGCCGTCGCCGGTGCGGCGGGTGCCGCGAGCCATCGCGAGGCGCCCCTCGTGGCGCTCGACCCCGCCGCCGACCTGACCGACGTCTACGCCTTCGTCAGCTACGACGCCGCGAACCTCGCCCGCCCGGCCGCCGAGCGGCGCGTGACGCTCATCCTGAACGTCGTCCCCGGCCAGGAGCCGAGCGCGGGCCCGAACTACTTCGCCTTCGACGACGACGTGCTCTACGAGCTGAAGGTCGACAACGACCGCGACGGCGTCGCGGAGGACGTCGTCTACCAGTTCCGCTTCCACACCGACACGACGAATCCCGACCAGTTCGTCGCCAACCTGGGCGGCGGCCCGCTGCCGCCGATCGCCTCGCTCGACGCCGCGGGACTCTCGCGCAAGCAGCGGTTCACCGTCGTCGAGCTGCGCGACTGCAAGGACGCGGCGAAGGCGCGGCGCTGCGCGGAGCGCACGGCGCTCTTCGGCGGCCAGGCGCTCGCGACCGTGCCGTCGAACGTCGGGCCGCGCACGATGCCGGGCTACGACGCGCTCGCCGCGCAGGGGATCTACACCGACGACGCGACGCAGGCGCGCGTCTTCGCCGGCCAGCGCGCGGAGACGTTCGCGATCGACCTGGGCGCCGTCTTCGACACGCTGAACCTCCGCGTCGAGAACGCCGCCGTCATCCCGAGCGTCCGCCCGCCGCTCCCCGTGCTCACGGTCGCCGAGGATGCGGACGACGCGACGAACGCGTTCGGCGTGAACGCCTTCAGCGGCTTCAACGTCAACACGATCGCCATCGAGGTCCCGGCGACGCGCCTCACGGCGGACGGCATGCCCCCCACGGCCGCGACCGGCACGATCGGCGTGTACGCCGCCACGTCGCGCCCCGCGCTCACCGTGCGGCGCGGCGCGCCGACGCTCGACCCGAGGCGGCCGCCGGCCGATCTCGTGAAGGGCCGGCGCGGCTTCCGCCAGGTGTCGCGGATGGGGAACCCGCTCGTGAACGAGCTCGTCATCCCGATCGGGAAGAAGGACCTCTGGAACGCGACCGAGCCCGAGGACGAGGCGCAGTTCCTCCCCTTCTACCGGAGCCTCGCCGTCGCCGACGCGCTCGCCGCCGTCTCCGGCGTCCCGGTGCCGCCGAAGCCGCGCGAGGACGTCGTGCAGCTCCTCACGAAGTACGCCGGGCAGAATCCCGACCCGAGCGTCGGCCCGTTCGCCGAGCTGCTCCGCCTCGACATGACCGTGCCGGCGACGCCGCCGGCCCAGATGAAGCGCCTCGGCCCCTTCGCGCACGACGCGGCCGGCAACCCGACGCCGACCCCGAGCGGCGACCCGGCCGGGTTCCCGAACGGGCGGCGGCCGAACGACGACGTGACGGACATCGTCGTCCGGGTCGCGGGCGGGCCGAGCTTCGTCGCGAACCACGTGGGCGACGGGGTCGGCGTCGCGGAGAAGGGGATCACGCCCGAGTTCCCGTTCCTCCCGACGCCGTACGACGGCCGCAACCGCCGCCACGTCGACCCGGGCGAATGAGCCGGACCGCCGCGGTCGTGCTCGCCGTCGCGGCGGCGGCCGCCGCCGCGCCCGTGGCGGCGTCGCTCGGTGACGGCGAGGTGGCGGGGGCCGAGCGCCGCATCCGCGCCGCGCCCACGCCCGCGGCGTGGGTGGCCCTCGCCGCCGCCTCCATGCGCAAGGCGCGCGAGACGGCCGACGTCGCGTGGTACCGGCGCGCGGCCGCGGCCGTCGACCGCGCGCTCGCGCTCGCGCCCGGCGACTACCCGGCGCTCCGCGCGCGGGCGTGGGTCCTCCTCGGGCTGCACGACTTCCGGGGCGCGCGCGCCGCCGCGGCGACCGCGCGCGCGCGCGAGCCGGGCGACTGGTGGAACGACGCGACCGTCGCCGACGCGTGCGCCGAGCTCGGCGACTACGAGTGCGCCACGGCCGCGGTCGAGGCGCTCGCCGACCGCCGCCCGGGCATCGCGGCGTACACGCGCGTGGCATTCCTCCGCACGCTCTTCGGCGACCGCCCGGGCGCGATCGAGGCGCTCCGCCTCGCCGTCGCGGCCGGGACGCGCGCCGACCCCGAGAGCCTCGCCTGGACGCTCGTCCACCTGGGCCACGAGCACTTCGGCGACGGCGACCTCCCGGGCGCCGCCGCGGCCTACGAGGCCGCGCTCGCCGTCCTCCCCGACTACCACCTCGCGCTCGGCGGGCTCGGGCGCGTCCGCGCCGCCGAGGGACGCCTCGCCGACGCCACGGCCCTCCTCGCGCGCGCGGTCGCGCGGGTCCCCGCGCCCGACCTCGTCGGCCTCCTCGGCGACGCGCACGCGGCCGCGGGCGAGGCGGCGGCGGCCGAGGCCGCGTACGCGCTCCTCGACCAGATGGACCGTCTCGCGCGCGCGACGGGCACGACGTACGGCCGCGAGCTGGCCCTCTTCTACGCCGACCACGACCGGCGGCTCGACGAGGCGCTCCGGCTCGCGCGCGAGGACGCGGCGACGCGCGGGGGCGTGTGGACCGACGACGCGCTCGCGTGGGCGCTCTACAAGAACGGGCGGCTCGCGGCGGCCGCGCGCGCGAGCCACCGTGCGCTCCGGCTCGGCACGCCGGACGCCGCGTTCGACTACCACGCGGGGCTCGTCGCCGCCGCGCTCGGCCGCGACCGCCGCGCCGCGCGCCACCTCCGCCGCGCGCTCGCGCGGAACCCGTACTTCGACCTCCGCCAGGCGCCGCGCGCGCGCGCCGCGCTGGCGGCGCTCGAGACGTCGCCGGGCCTCGCGCGCGCGGCGGCGCCCGCGGGAACGCGATGAGGCGCGCCGCGCTCGCCGGGGCGCTCGCCCTCGTCGCCGCGCCGGCGGCGGCGCATCCGCTCGGCAACTTCACCGTGAACCGGTACGCGGCGCTCGACGTCCGCCCCGGCCGGCTCGCGGTCCACTACGTCGTCGACATGGCCGAGATCCCCGCCTTCCAGGAGCTGCGTGCGGCCGACGGCGACGGCGACGGCGCGCTCGGCGCGGCCGAGCGCGCGGCGTGGGCGGCGCGGACGGCGGCGGCGATCCGCGACGGCCTCGTCGCGACGCTCGCCGGGGCGCCGCTCGCGTTGGTCCCCGGGGCGCACGCCGTGGCGCTCCCGCCCGGCGCGGGCGGACTCCCGACGCTGCGCCTGGACCTCGATCTCGAGGCCGCGCTCCCCGCGGCGACGGGGCGCGTCACCTTCCGCGACGGGAACTTCGCCGGCCGCGCCGGCTGGCGGGAGGTGGTCGCGCGCGCCGGCGGCGGCCTCGCGCTCGCCCGCTCGTCCGTGCCGGCGCACGACCGGAGCGACGCGCTCCGCGCGTACCCGACGGACCTCCTCGCGACGCCGCCCGCGGTGTCCGCCGCGCACTTCGAGGTGGTCGCGGCGCCCGCCGGCGCCGCGGCCGGAGAGGCGCCCGACGCGGTGCCGGCGGCCGGAGCGCGCGCGGGCGCGATGCGCTTCGCCGACCGGCTGACCGAGCTCGTCGCGACCCGCGCGCCGCTCGGGCCGCGGCTCCTCCTCCTCTCGCTCCTCGCCGCGGCCGGGCTCGGCGCGCTCCACGCCCTCGGACCCGGGCACGGGAAGGCGATCGTCGGCGCCTACCTCGTCGGCGCGCGCGGCACCGCCCGGCACGCGTGTCTCCTCGGCCTCGTCGTCACGCTGACGCACACGCTCGGCGTGTACGTCCTCGGGCTCGCGACGCTCGGCGCCTCGCGCTGGGTCCTGCCCGAGCGGCTCTTCCCCTGGCTCGGCGCGGCCTCGGGGCTTCTCGTCCTCGCGATCGGCGCCTCGCTCCTGGTCGCCCGCCTGGGCGCGGTCGCCGACGGCGGGCCCGCGCACGGCCCGGACGGACACGAGCACGACCACACGCACGGCCCGGGCGGGCACCACCACCATCATCACGGGCACGGCCACCACCACGTGCCCGGCGGCCCCCTCGGCTGGCGCGCGCTCCTGGCGCTCGGCGTCTCGGGCGGGCTCCTCCCGTGCCCCTCGGCGATGGTCGTCATGCTGGGCGCGATCGGGCTCGGCCGGGTCGCCTTCGGGCTCTGTCTCATCGTCGCCTTCAGCGCGGGCCTCGCGGCGGTGCTGGTCGCGGTCGGCCTCGCCTTCGTCCACGCGCGCCGGCTCCTCGACCGCGTGCCGAGCGGCGGGCGGCTCCTCCGCGCAGCACCGGTCGTGAGCGCGCTCGCGATCTCGCTCGCGGGCCTGGTGATTGTCATGCAGGCCCTCCGCGGGCTAGGAGCGTGACGCCCATGCCGACCTCCGCCCCGGCGCTGCTCGCGCTCGGCTTCGTGCTGGGGCTCCGGCACGCGCTCGACGTCGACCACCTGGCGGCGGTGTCGACGATCGTGAGCGAGCGGCGGAGCGCGTGGAGCGGGTCGATCGTCGGCGCCCTCTGGGGGCTCGGGCACACCGCCGCGCTCCTCGTGGCCGGCCTCGGCGTCGTCGCGCTCCACCGCGAGATCCCCCCGGCCGTCGCCCGGGCGCTCGAGCTGGGCGTCGCGTGCATGCTCGTCGGCCTCGGCCTCGGCCTCCTGCGCACGCTCCTCGCGGGCGCGACGCTCCACGTCCACGCGCACGGCCACGGCGGCCGCACGCACGTGCATCCGCACGTGCACGCCGGGAGCAAGGAGCAGCACGACCACGGCCCGCGCGCGCGCAGGCCCTTCCTCGTCGGCCTGGTGCACGGCCTCGCGGGGAGCGCGGCGCTCATGCTCGCCGTGCTCGCGACGATCCCGTCGCCGGCGCTCGCGATGGCGTACGTCGCCGTCTTCGGCGCCGGCTCGATCGGCGGCATGATGGCGATGAGCACGCTCCTCGGCCTCCCGTTCCACCTCGCGGCCCGCCGCGCCGTCCGCCTGGAGCGGTGGCTCCGCGCGTGCGCCGCGGTCGCGAGCGTCGCGGTGGGCCTCGTGCTCGCGTGGCAGGTCGGCGTCGACGCGGGCCTGCTCGTGTAGGGTGGCGAGCGCGGCGGACACGGAGACGGCGCTCCTCGGCCGCATCGCGCGCGGCGAGGAGGCGGCGCTCGCCGCGCTCTACGACCGCCTCGCGCCGCTCGCGTTCGGCCTCGCGCTCCGCATCGCGAGCGACGCGGACGCGGCCGAGGACGCGGTGCAGGAGGCGTTCCTCCGCGTCTGGCACGGCGCCGTCCGCTACGACGCGGCGCGCGGCGATCCGCGGCCGTGGTTGCTTCGCATCGTCCGCAACGTCGCGATCGACCGCCGCCGTGCCGACGCGGCGAAGAGCCGCGCGGAGCAGCGGAGCGTGACGGGTGGGCCGCCGCCCCCGCCGCCCGAGCGTCCCGAGGACGCGGCGGCGCGCGCCGAGCGCGGCGCGCGGCTCCGCGCGGCGCTCGACGGGCTGCCCGCGGAGCAGCGGCGGGCGGTCGAGATCGCGTACTTCGAGGGGCTCTCGCACGCCGAGATCGCGGCGCGCGAGGGGATGCCTCTCGGCACGGTGAAGACGCGCATCCGCGACGGCGTCGCGCGGCTGCGCGCGATCTTCCGGGGCGAGGAGACGAATGGCTGACGAGCACGAGCTCGACGACGCGGCGCTCGAGGCGCTCGCGACGGCGTACGCGGTCGAGCCGCCCGCGCGCCTGCGCGCGCGGGTGCTCGGCGCCGCTCGGCGCGCGCCGGCGAGTTTCGCGCGGCGCCCCGTCGGGCGATGGCGCGTCGTCGGCGCCGTCGCGGCGGGCGCCGTCGTCGTGGTGGGCGCGCTCCTCGCACGCGAGACGCGCCGCGCGAACGACCTCGCCGCCCGCCACGCCGCGCTCGCCGCCGCGAACGCCGAGCTCGTGGCGCGCCTCGACGCGCAGGAGCGGACGCTCGCGAGCCTCCGCCAGGCCGTGTCGGCGCAGGGCGAGGTGCTCCGCGTCCTCGCCGGGCCGCGCACGATCGAGGCGACGCTCGCGCCCCAGCCGGGCGTCGCGGGGACGGGGCGGGTCGTCGTCGACGCGACCTCGGGCGAGACGGCGGTCGTCGTCTCCGGCGTCGCGCCGACGGCCGCCGGGCGGACGTACGAGCTGTGGGCGATCCGCGGCACGCAGGCGCCCGAGCCGGCGGGCCTCTTCACGGTCGGCCCCGAGGGCGCGGTCGCCGCGCGGGCGGCGCGCGTCGCGGACCCGGCGAGCGTGACGGCGTTCGCGGTGTCGGTCGAGCCGGCCGGCGGCTCGAAGGCGCCGACCGGGCCCATCGTGCTGATCGGGGCGGCGAAGGGTTGACGCCGGCCCTCACCCCGATGCTCACCCGGCGTCGGCTGCGCCAGCGAACGCTCCTCGCGCTCGCCCTCTTCGTGGCGGCGAACGCGCTCCCGCGCGCGAGCGTGTACGTCCATCGGCACGCGGGCGGCGGGCACCTCCACGTCCATCCGTGGGGCGAAGACGCCGACGGGCACGACGACGCCGGGGTCGACGACGGCGAGCCCGCTCCGTCCCCCGGGGGCGGCCCGGTCCTCGAGCACCCGGGCGCGCGCGACGCGGCGCACACGCACACCCAGGAGCCGTTCCAGCACGCGACGCATCCGGGCCTCCCCGCGCTCGTGCGGGCGACCGTCGTGCGCGCCTTCTCGACCCCGCGCCTCCCGGCCGCGGGCGGCGTCTCCGTCCGGCCGACCCGCGCGCGCGGTCCGCCGCCCGCGCGCCGTGTGTTGATCACACCCGAGCCGCACTGACGATCGGCGCGACCGCGCGCCGATCGGGGGAGGTACGCCGTGAAGACGAGGATGCTCCTCCTCGTCCTCGCCGCGGGGGTCGTGTGTCCGGCCGCCGGGGTGTGGGAGACGCGGCGCGCCGTCGACCCGCCGAACGACATCCACTTCACACCCGGGAACCCCTTCGGTGTCCGGGCGGGCGTCAAGGTCCTGTTCGATTGAGGGTCCGCGCGCCCGCCGCCGCGTCGGCGACGGCGGGCGTCGGCCAGCCCCAGGCTCGAATCGTCGGAGGGTTCCGCCGGCCGGCCCCGGGGCCCCGCGCCGCCCGCGGCGCGGGGCCGGGGTGAAGCCGGTGGGAGGGGGTGTGGCGGAGGCGGGAAGCAAGCGGCGCGCCAGCAGCCTCGGTCACCGCGGCCAGGGCGGGTGGCCCGCGCCGCGTGCCGGGGGCCGCGCCGCTGTGCCGCGCTCGACACGGCGTGCGCCATCCCGGCGCGCGACGCTTGCCGGCGCGCGCCGACTCTCCTAGCTTCGAACGCGTCGTCGCGTCGCGAGCGCCGGGAGGTGTCGATGAAGATCAGCTGGTTCCACCTGATGCCGTACCGCTGGCTGCCGCCGGACTTCCGGGAGCGCTACCACAGCGTCTGGGTCGACCTGCCGAACCGGCTCTACGACCCGGAGCGCGGCCACGCGCTCTACAACGAGTACCTCGACATGCTCGAGTACGCCGACCAGATGGGCTTCGACGCCGTCGGCGTGAACGAGCACCACCAGAACGCGTACGGGATGATGCCGTCGCCGAACCTGATGGCGGCGGCGCTCGCGCGGCGCACCGAGCGCGCGATGATCCTCGTCCTCGGCAACTCGATCGTGCTCTACAATCCGCCCGTGCGCGTCGCCGAGGAGTTCGCGATGCTCGACGTGATCTCGGGCGGGCGCCTCATCGCGGGCTTCCCCGTCGGCACGTCGATGGACACGAACTACTGCTACGGCGAGAACCCGGCGACGATCCGCGAGAAGTACCGCGAGGCGAACGACCTGATCCTGAAGGCGTGGGCCGAGCGCGAGCCGTTCGCGTGGAACGGGAAGTACACGAAGCTCCGCTACGTGAACCTCTGGCCGCAGCCGATCCAGAAGCCGCGGCCGCCGGTCTGGGTGCCCGGGCTCGGCTCGATCGAGACCTGGGACTGGTGCATCGACCACGACTACAACTACAGCTACCTCTCCTTCAGCGGCTACAAGCGGGCGCAGAGGGTGATGGACAGCTGGTGGGCGCAGCGGGCGAAGCGCCGCGCCGACGACAACCCGTACAGCGGCGCGTTCTTCCAGCAGGTCTGCCTCAGCGACACGGACGCGGCGTGCGAGAAGGAATGGTGGCCGCACGTCGACTACTTCTTCAACAAGTGCCTCCACCTCTACCCGGCGATGGCGAACGCGCCCGGGTACATGACCGAGGCGTCGCTCCGCGCCGGCATCGTCGCGCAGGTGGGCAACACGACCGGCAACATGGGCATGAACAAGACGTGGAAGGAGCTCTGCGAGCAGCGCTACATCGTTGCGGGCTCGCCGGAGACGGTGCGCCAGCAGCTCGAGGAGCTCGCGAAGTCCCTCCGCGTGGGGCACCTCGCCGTCGGCCTCCAGATCGGCTCGTCGCCGATCGAGCTGACGAACCGCTCGACCCACCTCTTCGCGACGAAGGTGCTGCCGTCGCTCCGGAATCTCTTCCCCGGGTACGAGGACCGCTGGTGGCCGAAGCCGCTCCCGCGCGAGCGGCGGACGGCGCCGGGAAGCCGGAACGAGGCGGTGCGGGCGCAGGTCGAGCGCCCGGCGGGAGGTGCGGCATGAGCGCGGGGAATCCGGTCTCGCGGGTGATCGAGCTTGGGCCGGGGCGGCCGACGATCGAGGTGCTCGAGGCGGGCGAGGGAGCGCCGCTCCTCTTCCTCCACGGCGCGGGGGGTATCCCGGCGTGGGCCGGCGCGCTGCCGATCCTCGCAGAGCACTTCCGGGTCCACGCGCCGCTCCTGCCCGGCTTCGGGAAGTCGGCGGGCCTCGAGTGCCTCGACGACCAGTGGGACCTCTTCCTCCACTGCTTCGACGTGATGGAGGCGCTCGGGCTCTCGCGGCCCTACGTCGTCGGCGAGTCGATGGGCGGGTGGATCGCGGCGGAGATGGCGGCGCTCCGCCCGAAGGAGATCGGACGCCTGGCGCTCGCGTCGCCGATCGGCCTCTGGCGCGACGACGCGCCCGTCGTCGACATGTTCGGGAAGATGACGCACGAGCTCGTGCCCTACCTCTTCCACGACCAGGGCTGCCCGCCGGCGCAGGCGATGCTCGCCATGTCGACGCTCGTGAGCGACAAGGACGACCGGACGGAGGAGCAGGTGGAGATGCTCCTCGGCTACATCCGCGGCTTCCGCACGGCGGCGAAGTTCCTCTTCCCGATCCCCGAGCACGGTCTCGAGAAGCGGCTCTGGCGGATCACCGCGCCGACGCTCCTCGTGTGGGGCGACCACGACGCGTTCGTCGCCCCGTCCTACGCGAAGCTCTTCGCGGCGAAGATCCCGAACGCGCGGATCGAGCTGGTCGAGGGCTGCGGGCACGCGATCGGGCTCGAGAAGCCGGAGCCGTACGCGGCGGCGGTGGTGCGGTTCGCGCGCGGCGGGAGCTGATCCGCGCGCAGGCGCCGCGCGCGCGGCTCCGTACGCTCTCGTCGGCATGCCGAGGGTCGCCGGCAACCGGCTCCGCCGCCTCGCGCCGAACCTCGCGCTCGCCGCCGCGTCCGTGCTCGCCGCGGTGGCCGTGCTCGAAGGCGGCGCGCGGCTCGCCGGGTTCCAGCCGCGGGGGACGTGGTCGTCGAGGTGCTACGAGCACGTCGACGGCGTCGGGCACCTCTTCGTCCCCGGCTACCGGGGCACGATGTACAAGGGAATCTCGACCGGGTGGCGGGAGATCCCGATCCGCATCAACGCGCACGGGCTCCGCGGCGCGGAGTTCCCGCGCGCGAAGCCGGCCGGCGTCCGGCGCATCCTCCTCCTCGGCGATTCGCTCGCGTTCGGCTACCTCCTCGAGGAGCGCGACTCGGTCTCGGCGCAGCTCCAGACCCTGCTCGACGGGCGCGCCGGCGCGGGACGGACGCACGTCGTCAACGCGGGCGTGCCCGGCTACGACCTCGCGAACGTCGCGGGGCTGCTCGAGCGGCGCGGCCTCGCCTTCGCGCCGGACGTGGCCGTCGTCGTCACCGGGCCGGGCGACGTGCACGACGCCGGCACCCGCAAGAACGCCGCGGGCGAGCGGGTGGACCTCGGCCGCGAGCTCGCGCTCTATCGGCTCGTGCAGACGAGCGCGCTCGCGAACGCGATGCAGTGGCTCGGCTTCCGGGCGCTCCGCCTCCTCGACCCGACGCTCCCGCTCACGCGCGGGCTCCACGCCGAGGTGCTGTCGGCGGAGCTCCGTCGCGCGTGGGACCGCTACGAGGGCGACGTCGCGCGGCTCGCCGCGCTCGCCGCGGCGCACCGGCTCCCCCTGCTCCTCGTGCTCGTCCCGGGCGAGCTGCAGCTCTTCTCCGAGAGCACGACCCTCGGCCGCCGGTGGGCCGACCTGGCGCGACGACACGGCGTCGGGTTCGTCGATCTCCTCCCCGCCTTCCGGCCCGTCCGCCGCCACGGCCTCTACCTGCCCGCCGACGGGCATCCGAACGCGGAGGCGAGCGCAATCGCCGCGCGCGAGATCGCGCAGTGGCTCGCGGCGCACGGCTGGTGAGCGGCGATCTACGCTGGTTGGACGCGCACCCGGCGGCGCGACGGAGTTGCGCGCTCGAGGCCGGTGCCCTAAGCGGGGTCCATGCACCGTCCGCGTGTCGCCGCCGGCGGCGGCCTCGCCGCCGTCCGCTACGTCTGGAAGAAGGGCCGCGAGGCGGGCGGCATCCTCCCGCTCTATCGCCGGCTCCGCTCGCGCAACGCGTGCAAGACGTGCGCGCTCGGGATGGGCGGGCAGCGGGGCGGCATGGTGAACGAGGCGGGCCACTTCCCCGAGGTGTGCAAGAAGTCCGTCCAGGCGCAGGCGGGCGACATGGCGGGCGCGATCGACGAGGCGTGGTTCCGCGCGACGTCGATCGTCGAGATGGCGCGCCTCACCTCGGCCGAGATGGAGCGCCTCGGCCGCCTCGCGTTCCCCGTGATGGCCGGCGAAAAGGACCGCCACTTCCACCGCGTCTCGTGGACGGAGGCGCTCGACCTCGCCGGCGCGGCGCTCAGGGCCGCGCCGCCCGAGGAGGTCTTCTTCTACTCGTCCGGGCGCTCGAGCAACGAGGCCGCCTTCCTCCTCCAGCTGGTCGCGCGCGCGTACGGGACGGCGAACGTCCACAACTGCTCCTACTACTGCCACTCGGCCTCGGGCGTCGCGCTCGCGGACGTCTACGGCTCGGGGACCGCGTCCATCACGCTCGACGACCTCGGCGCGGCCGACCTCGTGCTCATCGCGGGGGCGAACCCCGCCTCGAACCACCCGCGGCTCATCACGCAGCTCGTCCGGCTCCGCCGGCGCGGCGGCGCCGTGATCGTCGTGAACCCGCTCCGCGAGCTCGGCCTCGTGCGCTTCCGGGTGCCGTCGATGTGGCGGAGCATGCTCTTCGGGTCGACGGTCTCGGACCTCTACCTCCAGCCGCACGTCGGCTCCGACGTCGCCGTGTTCAAGGCGCTGCTCAAGGGCGTGATCGAGATCGGCGCCGTCGACCGAGCGTTCGTCGACGCGCACACGACGGGGTTCGAGGCGGTGGCGGCCGACGTCGCGGCCGCGTCGTGGGAGGACCTCCTCGGGGCGTGCGGGCTCTCGCGCGTCGAGGTGGACCGCGCGGTCGCCACGGTCGCCGGGGCGAAGCGCGGCATCGTCTGCTGGGCGATGGGCCTCACGCACCACGCGCACGGCGTCGACAACGTGCTCGCGCTCGCGAACCTGGCGCTCGCGCGCGGCTGGCTCGGCCGCCCCGGCACGGGGCTCCTCCCGATCCGGGGCCACTCGAACGTGCAGGGCGTCGGCTCGGTCGGCGTGACGCCGGCGCTCAAGCAGGCGTTCGCCGCGAAGCTCGAGGCGCTCTACGGCATCCGGCCGCCCGCGCGCGCCGGGCACGACACGTACGCCTCGATGCTCGCCGCCGGCGCCGGCCGCATCCGCGCCGCCGTCCTCCTCGGCGGCAACCTCTTCGCGTCGAACCCGGACCGCGCGTGGGCCGCGGCCGCGCTCCGGAAGATCCCGCTCACGGTCTCGATCACGACCAAGCTCAACGAGGGGCACGTGCACGGCCGCGGCCGCACGGCGCTCATCCTCCCCGCGCTCGCCCGCGACGAGGAGGCGCAGGCGACGACCCAGGAGTCGATGTTCAACTTCGTCCGGCTCTCCGACGGCGGCACGCCCGCCGTCGCGGGCGAGATGCGCTCCGAGGTGGACATCATCGCCGCGCTCGCCGAGCGCATCCTCCCGCCCGGCCGCTTCGACTGGACGGCGCTCCGCTCGCATCGCCGGCTCCGCGAGGAGATGGCGAAGGTGGTCCCCGGCTTCGGCGCCCTCGCGACGATCGACGCCACGCGCCGCGAGTTCCAGATCGAGGGCCGCACCTTCCACGACGCACGCTTCGCGACGCCCGACGGCCGCGCTCGCTTCCACCCGACCCCCGTCCCGCCGCCCCCCGTCGGTCCCGGCGAGCTCCGCCTCATGACCATCCGCTCCGAGGGGCAGTTCAACACGGTCGTCTACGAGGAGGAGGACCTCTACCGCGGCACCACGCGCCGCGACGTCGTCTTCCTGGCGCCGGAGGACGCGGCCCGGCTCGAGGTCGCGGAGGGGGAGCGCGTCGTCGTCTCGACGGCGACCGGCGCGCTCGAGGTGACGGTGGTGCTCGGGGCGCTCCGGCCGGGGAACATCGCGATGTACTACCCGGAGGCGAACGCGGTCGTGCCGCGGCGGCTCGATCCGCGGTCGAAGACGCCGGCGTTCAAGTCGGTGGCGGCGCGGGTGGAGGCGGTGGGGCGGCGGGCGGGGTCGGCGGGGCGTCGGGGGACCAGCCCCGCGGGGGCGTAGAGGCCGACGCGGTCGCGCGGGCGCCGTCGACGCGCGCGCCGTTGGGGAGGCGCGGGACGGGCGAGGGCGCGAATCGCCGCCTGCCTCGTCGCAGGCGTGGGTGCATCACATCGTGCGCGAGCGGGCCGGACGAGCAGTCGGAGCCGGTCGGCGACAGGCATCGCCCGCCGAAGGCGCCGTCGCGCCCGCTCCCGGGCGCCCTTCTTTGCCGCACGGGGCGCGTTCGGCCCCTTCTACGACTGCACCGTCGCGTACCAGCTCGTCCCCGGCCTGGGCGGCACCGATGCCGATCGTCGCTTGGCCTGGTTCCTGCCGTGCGCCGCCGCGACCGCCGCCCTGGCCTGGCTCGCGCACCGCACCGCCGACCGCCCTGCGCAGCGCATGCGCCGCGTGCTGGTCGTGGTCGTCCTCGGTCTGTACGGCACGGCGATCGCCGCCGTCTGGCCCCTCGTCACGCGTCAGGACCGGCTGCCGTTCGATCCCGTCCTCACCCTCCTCCTCACGCCGATCGTGTGCGCGCTCGGCAGGGGCGCCGTCGTGCCGGCCGCCGTCGCCCTCGTCCTCGGCGGCGTGCTGGTCCACGAGGCGAAGCCGTGGCGCGCCGACACCCGCGAAACGGCGCTCCTCCGTGACGTGCTTCGCCTCACGACTCCGGGCGACCTCGTCATGGATGCCAAGGGGGAGACGATCTTTCGACGGCGGCCGTATTGGTGGGTGTTCGAGGACGTGACGCGGCTCCGGGTGCGACGCGACCTGCTGGCCGACGACGTCCCCGAGACGCTCCGCGCCACCGAGGCGCCGGTGGCCGCGGCGGACCTCCACCGCTACGGCCCGCGGACGCGCGCCTTCCCGACGCAGAGCTACGTCGTGGTCGGCCGGCTCCGCGTCGTCGGACGGCGGCTCGGCGTCGCGCCGGCGCCCGGCGTGGAAATGCCGTTCACGCTCGGCGTGCCGGCCGAGTACGCGGTCGTCGGCACGGGCGACCCGCCGGCGGGTCGCCTCGACGGGACGCCGTACACCGGGCCGCGCCGGCTCGCACCCGGTGCGCACTGTACGTGCCGGCGGGGAACGAGGGGCGCCTGGCGGTCCTTTGGGCGCGCGCCGTCGAGCGCGGCTTCATCCGCGCCGCGGGTCCGGAGAAGCCACGATGACGGACCCGTCCGAAGGATGGTGGTCGTCGGTCCTGGGGCCGCACGCCCGCGTGCTGGTGATCGCACCGCATCCGGACGACGAGACGCTCGGCTGCGGCGGACTCCTGGCCCGTGCGGCCGCCCACGGCGCCGCGATCCGCGTCCTCGTGGTCACCGACGGCGAGAGCAACCCGTGGGCGCAGCGGGCCGCCGAATGCCGCTGGCAGATCGGCGAGGAGAACGAGGTGCGCTGGGGCGCGCGGCGCCGCGACGAGACGATGGCGGCCGTCGAGGCGCTCGGCGTGGACGCCGCCGCCCTCCGGTTCCTCGGCTTCGCCGACCAGGGCCTGACCCGGCTCCTCCTCGGCGGGGGCGGCGGTTCGATCGACGTCCTCGCGGCGAAAATCGCCGCGTTCGCGCCCACGGTCGTCGTGGGCCCCGACCTCGACGACCGGCATCCGGACCACAGCGCCCTCGCCGTCCTCCTGACGCTCGCGTGCGAGCGGTGCGCGGGAAGCATCCCCTTCGCGCGGCTCGCGTACCTCGTTCACGGCAGGGTCGGGCCCGGCGACCGGATGCGCCTCACGCTCGACCGGGCGACGCGCGCCCGCAAGCACCGGGCGGCCTTCGCGCACGCCTCCCAGCTCGCCGCGCTCGTCCGCCGCCTGGGACCGGCGCCGCGGCGCGAGACGTTCCTCGACCCGCGCACGGGCGCCGGGCATCCGGTCCGCCACGCCGTCCTGCACGGAGCGACGCTTCGCCTGGAAATCGCGATGCCCCGGCCGCGCCTCCCGCTCCGCATGCCGTGGCTCCACGTCGTCGCGGACGGCGACGGACCGGTCGTCGCGAGCGCGATGCCGCTCGCGTTGCCGCACGCCGCCGGCGACGCGCGCGAGGGGTGAGGCCGGCGGCCAGCCTCGTCGGAACCGTCCGACGCGTCGACGCGCCTTGCCGGATGGCGGGCGGCCGGAGTAATTCGTTCGCTCGTGGAGGACGAAGCCGAGCGGCGGCGACCGTGGGATCTCGCCGACCGGGTCTTCTCTGCGTACGCCGACTACCGTGCGCGGGCTGCGAAGGCGGGACGAGTCATCCCGATCGTTCAGCTCGTGCCTCGCTGAAGAAGCTCACAATTGCCGCCTGACCAAGCGATGGAATGGACCTGCGCGCAGACGGCGCCCTTCTCGCGGACGTTCGGTGCAGGCCGCTCACCGCTCGGTCGTGAGGCGTGTCGATGCCTTCTGCCGGCTGCGCGCCGAGTTCCTCTACCCAGCTCCTGGCGAGGGGCACGGCGAATCGTCCTCTCGAGAGGCTCGGGCTGTCGCCGGGTATACTCGCGCACGGCGTCGTTGATGAGCGTCTGGTAGCTCCCCCCCCGCCCGCCGCATGCACCCGCGGCGATGGACGCGGATCGCTCCGTCGGCCGTTCCATCGAACGGCTGCGGGGCGGTCGCCTCCGAGTTCATGGCGTTCACGCGAACGGACGGCACCGGCGGCGTGCCCGGGAGACGCGCCGCCGCCCCCTCGCCGTCAGCCCGGCGCCGTCGTAGTCTCTTCCCCCGATCGCCATGCGTCTTCTGATCGTCGAGGACGACCTCTCGCTCGTGGCCGCGCTTCGCACCGGGCTCGGCGCCGCGGGATACGCCGTCGACGCGGCCTCCTCGGCCGCCGATGCGCGCGCGCTCCTCGCCACGAACGGCTACGACCTCCTCGTGCTCGACCTCGGCCTGCCCGACGGCGAGGGCCTCGACCTCATCCGCGCGCTCCGCGCGCGTACCGACGACGTCCCGGTCCTCGTCCTCACGGCGCGCGGCAGTCTCTCCGACCGGGTCGAGGGGCTCGACGCCGGGGCCGACGACTACCTCCAGAAGCCGTTCGCGTTCCCGGAGCTGCTCGCGCGGCTCCGTGCGCTCCTCCGCCGCGGCACGATCGTCGCGCCGGCCGTGCTCCGGGTCGCCGACCTCGAGCTCGACCCGGCGCGCTTCGAGGTCCGCCGCGGGGGCGTCCCGGTCGCGCTCACCGTGAAGGAGTTCTCGATCCTCCACTACTTCATGCGGCACGCGGGCGAGCTCGTCACGCGCTCGATGCTGCTCGAGCACTGCTGGGACGAGAGCTACGACGGGCTCTCGAACCTGGTCGACGTGCACGTGAGCCGGGTGCGGCGGAAGCTCGAGGCGGCCGGGGGGCCGCCGCTCCTCCACACGGTGCGCGGCGCGGGCTTCGTCCTCGGCGAGCGCGCGCGGTGATGCGCGTCCGGAGCCTCCGCTGGCGTCTCACGCTCCTCTTCACCGGGGTGGCGGCCGTCGTGCTCCTCGCGGCGGCGCTCGAGATGTCGTCGCTCGTCGAGGAGGCGGCCTGGGGGCCGGTCGACGCCGCGCTCGAGGAGGAGGCGGAGACGCTCACGATCCTCTCCGCGCTGGGGCACGCCGACGAGCTCGCGTCGGCCGTCGCCCGGCTCGCCGACGAGCGCGACCTCGGGGCGGGGAAGTTCGTGCGGGTGACGGCGGCGGACGGCCGGCTTCTCGCGTCCGCGGGCGCCGTTCCTGCGCGGCTCGGCCGGTCCCGCAACCCGCCGCCGCCCGCGCGCGCGTTCACGTACACCCGTCGCGGCGCGACGATCCGCATCGCGCGCCACCCGACGCCCGACGGCGGCACGATCACGATCGGCGTGGGAGCGATGCGCGTGAGCCGGGCGATCCGTCGCGCGCGGCTCCTGATCGCGGGCGGGAGCGCGGGCGTCCTCGTCGTGCTCGCCGTGCTCGCGTGGGCGATGGCCGGCCGGGCGACGGCCGAGCTCGGCCGGCTCGCGGCGGAGCTCGAGACGATCGAGGCGGGCTCGCTCGATCGTCGGCTGGCGCCGCACCGGACGGCGGAGGTCGATCGCCTCTCGGCCGTGCTGAACCGGCTCCTCGCCCGCCTCGAGCGCGCCGTCGGCCACCTCCGGCGGTTCACGGCGGATGCGGCGCACGAGCTGCGCACGCCGATCGCGGCGCTGCGCGCGCACTTGGAGGTCGCGCTCGCCCCGGGCCGCTCCGCCGAGACGTACCGCGACGGGCTCCTCGACGCCCTCGAGCAGGCCGAGCGGCTGGAGCGCCTCGCCGAGGACCTCCTCGCGCTCACCACGGTCGAGGCCGGCGCGGCGGAGCGGAACGGCCGCCTCGACACGGTCCCGCTCGACGCGCTCGCCCGCGAGGTCGCCGAGTTCATGGAGCCGGTCGCCCAGGAGCAGCAGCGGCCCTTCGCCGTCGACGCCACGAGCGGCGTCGCCGTCCGCGGCGCGCCGGACCTCCTGAAGCGGCTCCTCCTGAACCTCCTCGACAACGCCTTCCGTCACACGCCGCCCGCGACGGCGGTCCGCCTCGTCGTCCGCGGGGCCGACGACCGGGCGACGATCGAGGTGTGCGACGCCGGTCCCGGCATCCCGCCGGAGGAGGTCCCCCGTGTGTTCGAGCCGTTCCGCCGCGGCCCGGGCGCCGGCGGCGGGAGCGGGCTCGGCCTCGCGCTCTGCCGCGAGATCGTCGCGCGACACCGCGGCGAGATCGCGATCGGCCGGGCCGCCGAGGGCGGCGCCCGCGTCACCGTGCGGCTGCCGCTCGCCCGCGCCGGCTGAAGGGTGCGCCGCTTCACGCTCCGTTCATCCGACCTCTGCTACACGAGCGCCCGATGCCCAAGGGTGAACGGTGAGCGCGGTCCCCGTGCGCCGGGGGCCCGGCGCGTCGCCGCCGGTGGAGGCGCGCGGCGAGACGCGCGTCGTGCTCTCGCTCCTCGTCGGGACAGCCGCGCTCGGCGCCGTCTTCGGGCTCGCGGCCGCGCTGCCGGACCTCGGCTGGTGGGACGCGTGGACCCTGGCGTACTTCACCGGGCTGCGAGCATGCCGCGCGGGCGACGGCGTCCGCACGTTCACGAACGCGGCGCCGTACCTGGCCGCGCTCCTCGCCGGCACGTCGGTCGCGACCGCCGTCGTGAAGGGGCGCCGGGCGGAGGGCGTCGGCGTCCTCGTGCTGCTCGCGCTCGCGCTGCTCCTCGTCCAGGCGTTGAAGTTCCTCTTCGAACGGAACCGGCCCGGCCTGCCCCCGTGGGTCGACGCGGCGGATCAGAGCTTCCCGAGCGGCCACGTCGCGAACGCCGCGATCTGCGTCGCCGCCGCGCTCCGGCTCGGCCCGCCGTTCGGCGGTCCGACGCTCCGCCGGATCGCGACGCCGCTCGCCCTGACCTTCGTGCTCGCCGTCGGCTGGAGCCGGCTCTGGCTCGAGCGGCACTGGCTCACGGACGTGGCGGCGGGGCTCCTGCTCGGC
>DASRHG010000104.1:0-7955 GCA_035650655.1 Binatia bacterium
TTCTACATGTGGGGGATGACGCCCGTCTCCGAGGCGGTCATCCAGGTGCGCGGCGAGGGCGGACGACGGCAGGTGCCGAAGCACGACGTCGCGCTCGTGTCGGGAAACGGCGGCGTCCTCTCGACACACTCGACGCTGATCCTCGCGCGGGAGCCGCGATGACGACGGCGTACCAGAAGCCGCTCCCGCAGGTGACGCCGGAGATGGCGCCCTTCTGGGCGGCCGCGCGTCGGCACGAGCTCGTCGTGCAGCGCTGCCGCGGCTGCGGCGCGCACCGCTTCCCGGCGCGCGACCTCTGTAGCCGCTGCCTCTCGCGCGACGCCGAGTGGACGCGCGTCTCCGGCAAAGGGACGGTCTTCACGTGGGCCGTCATGCACCAGGTCTACCATCCAGGGTTCGCGGGCGAGGTGCCGTACGCCGTCGTCGTGATCGAGCTCGACGAAGGCGCGCGCCTCGTGAGCAACCTCGTCGACTGTCCGGTGGACACCGTGACCGCCGGCATGCCGGTCGAGGTCGTGTTCGAGGACGTCACGCCCGACGTGACCCTTCCGAAGTTCCGCCCGCGCGCCGCCCGCTGACGCGCCCGATCGGGCGCGTCCGGGCCGCAAAACGACCGTTCGCGTCGGAAGCGTCGCGATCGCGCCGCTCCCGGGCGAGTGTAGGCGCGGCCGCCGCACCTGGGTTACTATCCCGCGCCATGTCGCCGGCGCCCGATCGCATGCCGCCGCCGCGCCGCAGGAACCGCATGATGCTGCTCGTCTTCGGGACGGGCGCGGCGATCGGGCTCCAGTCCGGCGTCCTGCATTGGTTCCTTTGGCGGTCGCCGCTCGCGCTCGTCACGTTCCTCGGCTCGGCGCTCGTGTTCGCCGCAGTCACGTACTGGCTCTGGCGATGGGTGTTCCCGCGGCTCGGCGGTCGGTCTCTCGTCCACCAGATCGCGCTCCAGACGCTCGTCTCGACGCTCGCGTTCACCGCGCTGTCCGTGCTGACCACCGAGGTCGTCGTCCAGTTCCTGGGCGCGCCGTCGCTCTTCGGGATGCCGACCGGCGTCGAGAAGCACCTGACGATCACGCCGGAGATGCGGCAGATGGCCGTCCGCCTCTACGCGCTCCTTCCGATCGTGCCGACGCTCCTTCTGGCGCTGATCGGGTACCATCAGTACTGGCACCGCGTCCTCGCGCTCCAGCACCGCGAGCGCGAGCTGACGGAGCTCGCGGCGACCGCGCAGCTCGCGGCGCTCCGCGCGCAGATCAACCCGCACTTCCTCTTCAACAGCCTGAACTCGATCGCGCAGCTGATCCGCACCGACCCCGACAAGGCCGAGACGTGCGTCGAGCGGCTCGCGGAGATCTTCCGATACATCCTCCGGCGGGCGGAGAAGGAGTTCGTGCCGCTCGGCGAAGAGCTCGAGATGGCGAAGGCGTATCTCGAGATCGAGCGCGCCCGCTTCGGCGAGCGGCTCCGCGTCGAGACCGCGCTCGATCCGCCGAGCCTTCACCAGCTGATCCCGAACCTGATCCTGCAGCCGCTCGTCGAGAACGCGGTGAAGCACGGCCTGTCGCGGAAGCTCGGGGCGGGGACGGTCCGCATCGCGGCGGCCGTGCAGGACGGGTGTCTCACGCTCACCGTCGGCGACGACGGGCTCGGCATGGCGCCGCCGACGCTCGAACGGGTCTACGAGCGCGGCGTCGGGCTCCGGAACCTCCGCGATCGACTCGAGCGCCTCTACGGGCCGCGGCATCTCCCGGAGATCCGCAGCACGCCTGGAAGCGGAACGGAGGTCCGCCTGCGGCTCCCCGTCCGGCCCATCGAAGCTGCGGCGTGAGCGCGTCGGGCATCCGCGCGCTCGTCGTCGACGACGAGCAGCTCGCCCGCGATCGGCTCGTCGGATTCCTCGCGGGGCTCGACGGCGTGACGATCACGGGGCAGGCCGGCGACGGCGTGGCGGCGCTCCAGATGATCGAGAAGGAACGGCCTGACCTCGTCTTCCTCGACGTCCAGATGCCCGGCATGGACGGGTTCGAGGTTCTCCGCGCGCTCCGCCAGCCGCTGCCCCACGTCGTCTTCGCGACCGCGTACGACGAGTACGCGATCCGCGCCTTCGAGGTGGGCGCGGTGGACTACCTGCTGAAACCGTTCGCGCGCGCGCGGGTCGAGGAGGCGGTCGGCCGCGTGCGCTCCCGCCTCGGGGCCGACCGGTCCGGGCCCGACCTGGAGGGCCTGCTCCGGCGCCTCGAGGAGCAACGCCGCGTCTACGTGAGCCAGGTGCCGGTCCACAGCGGCAAGCGGATACTGATCGTCCCGGTACTGGACGTCCTCTGGTTTGGCGTCGAGTATCGTCTCGTGTACGCGCACACGGCCGAGCGGGCGTTCATGACGAACTACACGCTCCGCGAGCTCGAGGAGCGGCTCGATCCGACGCTCTTCTTCCGCGCGCACAAGTCGAGCCTCGTGAACCTGCGGCACGTGAAGGAGATCGTTCCGTGGTTCGGCGGGCGCTACAAGCTCGTGATGCGCGACCAGACGGCGAGCGAGGTCGCGCTGAGCCGCGCCCAAGCGCGCGAGCTCCGCGCGCGCCTCCGTTGGTAGGTGGGCGTCGTGCGACGGCCGCGTGCCTTGACAGCTTTTCGGGGTGCCCATAGACCCGTGCCGACCCCCGCCTTTCGATGATCCCCGACGCTTCGCTCCACCCGACGACCGGACCGCGCACCCGACGCCTCGCGGCGGCGCTCGCGACCTCGACGGGCGCGCACGCGCTCCTCGCGCTGATGATCTTCTTCGACGTCGCCGGCCTCGGCGGCGGCCTCGGTCTCGGCATCGGACCGGGCTTCGGCGTCGGCGCCGGCGGCGGCATGGGTCTCGGCGCGAAGCGACGTCGCGAGATCTTCTCGCTCGAGGACATCCCGACACCCGTGCCGCCGAAGGATCCGGACGCACAGGCGCTGAAGGAGGTCATGGCACCCGCGCGCCCCGAGGCGGTCGCGATCCCGCAAGCCGCCGTCCCACGTCCGACGTCACCCGTAGTGCACTTCGCGGCGCCGGCGAGGCCCGTGGGTGCGGGTGTCGATCTCGGTGCACGTTTCTCGTCGGCCGGCGCCGGCGTCGGCGGGTTCGGCATCGGCGGAGGCGGCGGGGGCGCCGGCTTCTCGCTCGGCACGTCGTTCGGCCGCTACGTCGGCGGGCTGCGCAAGGTCGGGCTCGACGTCGCGATCGTCGTCGACTCGACGGGCAGCATGCAGAACGTCATCGACGCGATCAAGGCGCACATGGACGACCTCGCGGCGACGATGCAGCGGCTCGTCCCGACGGCGCGCGTCGGCGCCGTCGCCTACCGCGACCGCGACGACCCGAAGATCGCGACCGCGCCGCGGCAGAGCGAGGACTTCCTCGTCAAGTGGAGCGACCTGACCTTCAACGTGAAGAAGGTGCAGGCGTTCCTCGATGGGATCGTCGCCGAGGGCGGCGGCGACTGGGAGGAGGCCGTGAAGGACGGCCTCGAGTGCGCGATGCGGCAGCTCAAGTGGCGCGCAGACTCGAAGAAGGTGATCATCCTCGTCGGCAGCTCGCCGCCGCACCAGAAGGACGTGCCCGCAATCAAGAAGCTCGTCGACGACTGGCACGCGAAGGGCGGCGTCGTCAGCACGATCGACGTCAGCTACATCCTCCACGAGGAGCACGAGCGGAAGGTCTACCGCTGGCTCCACGGCGAGGACCCCAAGGAGATCTCGCCGCTTCCCGACTTCTACAAGGAGGTCGAGGCGAGCTTCCGCGACATCGCGAAGGAAGGCGGCGGCGAGGTCATCGCGATGAACCAGCAGCAGGCGCTCGTCCAGCATCTCCTCATCCTCACCTTCGGCCCGCAGTGGCAGAAGGACGTGTCGCGGATCGCACGCGGCTTCTGAAACGAAAGGAAAGCGCGATGGAAACCCCGAACCTCGACTTCGTCCATCTGATCCGCCAGGGCGCGATCTCGACCTATCCGCTGCTCCTCTGCTCGATCATCATGCTGGGCGTCGTCCTCGAGCGGCTCTGGACGCTCCGCGGCGCGGTGTCGTCGACCGGATCGCTCACGGCGCAGATCGTCCCGCTGCTCGCGCGCGGCGACCTCGCCGGCGCCGTCGACGCGGTCCGGCGCCATCGCCGCTGCCCCGCGCACCGCGTCTTCGGCGACGTCCTCCAGGCAGCGCCGGAAGCGCCGCTCGAGCAGCTCGAGCGCGTCGCCGACGAGCGGCAGTTCGAGGAGGTCGAGGGCTGCGGCGCGTACCTCTGGATCCTCGGCACGATCGGCTCGTCGGCGCCGTTCATCGGGCTCTTCGGCACGGTCGTCGGGATCATGCGCGCGTTCCACAGCATGGCGCTCGCCGGCACCGGCGGCTTCGGTGTGGTCGCGGCCGGGATCTCGGAAGCGCTCATCGCCACGGCGCTCGGCCTCGCGATCGGGATCGTCTCGCTCGTCTTCTACAATTACCTGCAGAACCGCGTGGAGCGCATCGACGGCGCGCTGCGCATCGGCAGCGCGCGACTCCTCGAAGCGGTCGCGACCGCGCGGAGGACGAATGGCGTTCGGTAAGGCCCACACCCGCGGCCACATCGTCGCGGAGATCAACGTCACGCCGCTGACCGACGTCTTCCTCGTCCTCCTCATCATCTTCATGATCACGACGTCGGCGATGGTGAAGCCCGCGGCCGACGTCGATTTGCCGAAGTCGGCCGAGAACGAGGAGGAGTCGAAGGGCGTGCTGGTCACGATGACGCCGTCGCACGAGGTCTACGTGAACGAGCGCCCGGTCGCCGCCGACGATGCGACGCTCGCGAGCGTCCTCCGCGACACCATCGCGCGGAGCCCGGAGAAGGTCGTGATCCTGGCCGGCGATCGCGGGGTCGTGCTCGGAGAGGTGGTCCGCGTGCTGGGGCTCGCCAAGGAGGCCGGCGCCACCGGCTTCGCGCTGGCGTCGGAGTGAACCGCCGGCGGCTCGTCGCCCTGGCGATCCTAGCGGCGCTCGTCGGCGGTCGTCACGTCGGGGCGGAGGAGGGCGGCGACCGGGCGACGATGGCGCGCCTCGAGCAGCGTGCGAAGACCTTCTACGAGCTCCTCGAGCGCGGAGACCGCGAGCGGGCCACGGCCGCGTTCCCCGACCTCGCCGGAGATCTGACGAGCTTCAGCCAGTCGCTCCAGACCCGTCTCGACCGGATGCGCGACGAGGTGATGGAGCGCGACGGCGATCTCGAGGAGCTCTACCGGAGCCCGCGCTGGCGCGATCCCGAGGTGATGTCGCTGGTCGCGACGTATCATCTCGCATGGGTGCGCTATCAGGGCGCGCAGCTCACGGGCGACGCGCAGAAGAAGCGCGCGCTCCTCCAGAAGGCGGTCGAGGGCTTCTCGCAGTTCCTGCTCGTGAACGAGGTGCCGGAGATCTACTCGGAGAGCCTCTACGGACGCGGGCTCGCGTTCATGGATCTCGGCGAAACCGGGAAGGCGATCGAGGATCTGACGGCCGCAGCCGAGGAGCCCCGCATCGGTCCGAAGGCGCGCGTCGCCTTGGAGGAAGCACGGCGACGCGCCGCGGGCGGGAAGCAGGCGCCGAGCGGCAACGAGCCCGAGGCGCTGATCGTACGTCTCGGCGAGCTGTTGCCGCGCGCCGGCGGCGGCGACAACGCCGCCGAGAAGGACGCGACCACGCTCGCGCGCGGGCTCGCCGCGCGCGGCGGGCCGTGGCCGGCGCGCGTGTCGAGCCTCGTCGCCGAGAAGCTCGGGAGCGGCACTCCCGCGAGTGTGCACTCGAGCTACGGACTCTTCCTCCTGGCGCAGCTCGCCGTCGACCGCAATCGCTGCGACGAGACGGGGCCGCTCGCCGACGCGAGCACGTCGGTCCGCGATGCCGGCCGGGCGCGCTACCGGCCGGAGATTCTCTACCTCGACGCGGGCTGCCGGCTGAACGCCGGGAAGGCGCGGGACGCCGCCGAGCGGTTCGCATCGTTGCTCCGCGAATTTCCGGAGGCTTCCCGTGCCCGCGAGGCTGCATACTATCGCTTTCGCGCGCTCGACGTCGCGCGGGCGTCCGACGCCGAGCTGACCCCGGCATACGAGGAGGCGCTCACGAGCTTCCTGTCCGCGTATCCGCGTGCGGACGGCGCCGCGGAGGCGCACTACCTGCTCGCCGAGCTCCGTCGGAGTCGCAACGACTGCGAGCACGCGGCACCGGAGTACGCTGCCGTCGGCGCCGGCCCGTTCGCCGCGCGGGCACGCCTCGGCGCGCTCGAATGCCGCGTCGCCGTCCTGACGACGAAGACCGCAGCGCCATCGAGCCGTTCGGAGCTCGTCGGCGGATTGCGCGATCTGGCGCACGACGTCCAGGACAAGGACAAGGGCGCCGCGGCGCGCGCCGCACTGCTCGCCGCCCTCGTCGCCGCCGGCGAAACGCCGCCGGACAACGCCGCGATCATCGACCTGACGAACGGCTTCGAGAAGCGCTACCCCGACGCGAAGGAGATGCATCTGCGTGCGCTCGAGCTGCGGCTCACGGCGCGCGTCGGCGCCGGGCAGCTCGACGAGGCCGGTCGCGATCTCGACGCCTATCTCGCCGCGACACCCGACGACCCCGAGCGCCGGAAGACGCTCGCGCGCCTCGGCCGCGACCTCGCGACGCGTGCGGAGCGCGCCGGACCGACGGACGGCGCCCCCGCGCTCGCCCTCGCACGGCGTGTCTACGCCGCCGTCGTGAAGGAGGGCGGCGAGTCGCGCGACCGGATGATGCTCGCCGATCTCGACCTTCGCGCCGGGGATGCCCCCGCCGCGCGGCGGCTGTACGAAGAGATACTCGCGGGTGACGGCGACTCCGTGGAGGCGAAGCGCGGCGCCGCGCGCGCCGCCGCGGCGCTCGGCGATCGCGCGCGCGCCCTCGGCTACTGGCGCAGCATTCTCGACGCGAGCCCGCCCGGCGGAACCGCGTGGTACGAGGCGCGCGTCGCGCAAGTGAGACTGCTCGCCGACGACGGCCGGGACGCCGAGGCATGCGAGCTCGTGCGCGCCTCCCGCGGGCGGGCGACGAGCACGGGTGGCGACCAGCTCGAGGCGCAGCTCCGCGCCCTCGAGCCCCACGTCTGCCATTAGAGCGCGCCCCAAGACTTCTCGGCTCGGTCACGCGCGACCGGCATGCCGCGGCTGGCGAAGCCAGCGCGGCAGAACCGCCGGTCCGCGACCCGAGAAGTCTCGGGTCGCGCAACTACTGGACGGGTGCGACGAATCCTTCTGCCTCGCCGGTCTCGACGTCCTCGATGCCGATCCGCGCCTCGCGATAGACGCCCGGCGGGTAGACGAGGTAGCCGCCCGACGTCGCGTGCGGGCCGATGCGGCGCGGGCCGGTGAGAAGCTCGGTCCGGACCTTATCGCCGGCGCCGGCCGGCGCGAGCGCGGCGCGCGCGTCGGCGGCGGGGAGTGGACCCGTCGCGGATCCGCCGTCGGGGACGAGATCGAGCGTCGACGGGTCGAGCGAGACCGCGCGGTCGGTGTTGTTCCGGACCGTGACGCGTACGACGACCGCGCCGCCCGTCGCCGGGACGCCGCCGAGGTCGAGGATGCCTTCCTGCGCCGTGAGCACGTGCACCAGGACTTCGAGGCCGCGTTGCGCGCGCGGCTCTTCGACGTCCGGTCGCTTCACGAGCTCCTTGAAGCTGTAGCCGAACGCGCGGCTGAAGTCGTAATCCGGCAGCACCGAGTCCTCGACGGGGCGGAGGACGGCGCCCTTGGCGTCGCAGCTGATGACGACCTTGCCGGTCTTCGAGGTGCCGTCGGGTTCCTTTCGGGTGCCGGCAATCGTGCCCGCGCGCTCCGGCGACGCGGGCACGACGTCGGTGATCGTGTACCCGAGCGTCTCGAGGGTGCGGTACGCCACGCGCGTCGCGCGATCGCACGAGAGGCCGGGCCGGTTCTCGGTGTAGCGGGCGGGCGGCGGGCA
>DASRHG010000105.1:0-16730 GCA_035650655.1 Binatia bacterium
CAGAGCTCGATGATCGGGATGAGCTGCATGCCGATGTCCTCGACGCCCCGCTCCTCCTTCGGCGGCACCGGCTCGCCGCGGGTGGCGGCCTTCTCTCGCGCGATCTGCTTCGCGAAGCGCTGCCGCGCGAGCTCGTCGAGACCGAAGGTCGCCATCATCTTCCGCAGCACGTCGTACGGCGGCGTGTCACCGTGCTCGAGCTCCTCGAGACGCGGCACGATCTCCGCCTCGATGAACTTCCGCATCATGTCGCGGATGAGGAGGTGCTGCTCGCTCCACTCGATCATCGCCGTGACCCTCCGGAGGGGAGGGATACCAACCGCGCCCGGTCGAGGCCAGGAGCGGCTCAGCGCGACCCGTACTGCGCGTCGAGGTACGCGACGATCTCGTCCGACTCGTACGTCTCGCGGCCCGTGTTCGGATCGACGAGGTACGGGACCTGCATCTTCCCGCCCCGCTCGACGAGGGCGCGGCGCCTCGGGCTCCCCTTCGGCACGTTGTGGACGACGGCCTCGAGGTCGAGCTCCGAGAGCGCCTCGCGGACCTTCCGGCAGTAGGGCGAGCCTTCCATGTTCCAGAGCTCGAGCGGGCGAAGGCCGGCGCGCGACGAGGGCGCGCGGCACCGGACGCCGCGGCCGAGCCGGATGGCGCTCGCGAGCATCGCGTCGGCGTCGTCGAGCAGGGTCGGGACCGGCAGCTGCCAGCCGCTCCCCTCGGACGCGCCGTACGTCTTCGTCAGGTAGCGGATGATGCCGTCGGACTCGTAGAGCTTCGTGCCGGTGTTCGGGTCGACGAGGTACGGGACCTGCATCTTCCCGCCGAGCGCGACGAGCGTCTCCCGCCGGGCGCTCCCGCGCGCGACGGGGCGGGAGAGGTAGTCGAGGTCGAGCTCGCACAGCACCTCGCGGACCTTCCGGCAGTAGGGACAGCCCTCGAACTCCCACAGCTCGAGGAGCCGCTCGGGCTCCCGTGCGCGCTCGGCGTCCGAGCGGCGGGTGGTCCCGCGGCCGAGCCGCACGACGGTCGCGGCGATCGCCGTCAGGTCGTTCGCGAGGCCCATGGCGTCGCCATAGCAACGACGGGAGGCGACGGCCAGCGGTCGCCTCTCCCGGCGCCGCGCGCGACGGGTGTCGCGCGATCCGGCGCCGTCGGGGCCGCTGGGGTGCGTCGGTGCCCACCCGGCGGGCCGGTACGGCGATTGCAATGGCACCGTGGCGTCCTCGCCGGGAAGGGAGGCACCATGGCCCGCACCAAGAGCACGTTGACGTCGATCACCGAGACGGTCCGCGACACGGTGAGCCGTGCCGTCGAGGGGCTCATCCCCGCCGACCAGGCCCGGGGCGACACGGGTCGCGACGAGCGGTCGCGGCCGAAGCGCGCGAGGCGGCCGAGCAAGCGGCCGCGGGCGAAGCGGGGCGCGGGCGCCGGCCGGCGCACGCGGCGCACGACCGCCGCCAAGGCCCGGACGAAGCGCGGTCGCGCGAAGGGCGGCGCGCGGACGGCCTCCGCGCGCACGAGCGGTCGGGCGAAGACCCGGCGGCGCCGCTGAACGCCCGCCGCCCGCCGGCTTGCGTCGGCTCGCCTGGAAGCCGTTCCTCCTCGGCCCCATCTTCCAGGTGCAGGGGTGGAACGACTCGCCGTTCAACCTCTACCCCGCGAAGGGCCGCTACATGTGGCGCGACGTGGAGCGCGTGTGCGCGAAGCACGGGCTCCCCTTCAGGCGCCCGACTCGATTTCCGCGGAACGGCCTCCTCGCCGCGCGGGTCGCGTGCCTCGTCGCCGACGAGCCCTGGGCGGCGGACGTCGTCCTCGCCGTCTACCGGGCGAACTTCGTCGACGACCGCGACATCGCCGATCCGGCCGTCGTCACCGCGATCCTCGACGCGCTCGGGCGGCCGGGGGCCGCGCTCGTCGCGCGGGCGACGGCGCCCGAGACGAAGGCGCGGCTCCGCCGGCAGACGGAGGAGGCGGCCGCGCTCGGGATCTTCGGCGCGCCGACCTTCGTCGTGGGCGGTGAGCTCTTCTGGGGAAACGACCGGCTCGAGGACGCGCTCGCGTGGGCGTGCGAGCAGCCGAGCACCGGCGCCCGCCCGACGCCGAGCCGCTGAACGACCGGATTGTCGGGCCCCCGCGATTGCTGCATGCTCCGACGCGCACATCATTCTAGGAGGCAGGGATGCCCCAATCTGCCGGGCTGCACGAAGAGAACGTCACGCCGCAGACGCGCGACCGCCATCGCGCGCTCGCGTCGCTCGGCGAGGAGCTCGAGGCGATCGACTGGTACGACCAGCGGGTCGACGTGACTGGGGACGCCGAGCTGAAGGCGATCCTCGCCCACAACCGCGACGAGGAGAAGGAGCACGCGTCGATGGTGCTCGAGTGGCTCCGGCGCCGGGACGCCGCCTTCGACACGAAGCTCCGCGAGTACCTCTTCACCGAGGGCTCGATCGTGAGGCGCGAGACGGCGCTCGAGCGCGAGGCAGCGGCGGCCGGCGGGGACACCGGCCGTCCGATCGGCGACGGCTCCCTCGGCATCGGGAGCCTCAAGGTGAGGAGCGCCTGACATGGACGACCTCCGGCGCCCCCTCGCTCCCATCGCGGACGACGCCTGGCAGGCGATCGACGCGATGGCGTCGAGCGTGCTGCGGCTGAACCTCGCGGCCCGCAAGCTCGTCGACCTCGACGGCCCGAAGGGCTGGAAGGAGTCGAGCGTCGACCTCGGGCGCATCCAGTCGATCGGCGCGCCGCCGGGGGAGGGCGTGACGGCCGTCGTGCGACGCGTGCAGCCGCTCGTTGAGCTGCGCGCCGAGTTCGAGCTGTCACGCGCCGAGCTCGACGACGTCGGCCGCGGCGCGCTCGACCCCGACCTCGACCCCGTCGAGCGCGCGGCGCAGCACATCGCACGCGCGGAGGACCGCGCCGTCTTCCACGGCTACCGTGACGGCGGGATCGCCGGCATCGCGGAGGTCTCGCCGCTCGAGCCGCTCCAGATCCCGGAGAACTACGAGGCGTACCCGGGCGTCGTCGCCGAGGCGGCGAATCGCCTCCGCCTGGCGGGGATCGACGGACCGTACGGGATCGCGCTCGGACCGCGGTGCTACACGGGCCTCGTGCAGGCGACGGCGCGCGGCGGCTATCCCGTCCTCGAGATCGTGCGCCAGGTCGTCGGCGGGCCCGTCGTCTGGGCGCCGGGGGTGAACGGCGCGATCGTGCTGAGCACCGCCGACGGCCACTTCCAGCTGACCGTCGGCCGCGACTTCTCGATCGGCTACCTCGACCACACGGCGACGACCGTTCGGCTCTACCTGGTCGAGAGCATGACGTTCCGCGTGCTCACGCCCGACGCGGCCGTGTGGCTGCGGTACGGGGGCTGAACGGCGATCGTCGGCGGCGACGCGACCGGGCGCGGCCGTGCTCGGCGCCGCGCGCGAGCGCGGACGCACCCGACGACGGCCGCGAGCGCCGCGCAAGCGGCGGCGTTCGGCGACCCGTCCCGCAGCGGAATGCTACGCGCGCCGCGCGCACCGGCGGCGGCGCCTCGGGGCATGTGTCTTGCTCGCGTTCGGCGGCATCTCTTCGCGAGGAGGACGCCTATGGCATTTGGACGTTCCACGGCAGAGCGGATCGTCGGGACCGCGACGCGGGCCGCGGGCGGCGCGGTGACGACGAAGACGGCGCTCGACGGCGTGCTCGAGGCGTTCGAGTTCATGCCCCCGAGCGCGTACATCGGCGCGATGGCCGGCTCGGTCGCGCTGTCGATCGCCATGATGCTCGTCCCGAGCGAGCGCACGAAGCACTGGGCGCTCTTCGTCGGCCTCTGGGCGCCGACGATCCTGAACCTCGGGCTCTACAGCCGGATGCGCCGGATGGAGTAGGGGGCTCAGTCGGGGAGCGCGTTCGCGCGCGCGATCGCGCCGAGCCACGCGGCGCTCGGCTTCGGCGTGCGCGCCTGGGTCGCGCGGTCGACCGCGACGAGGCCGAATTTCGGCCCGTAGCCGAAGATCCACTCGAAGTTGTCCAGAAGACTCCAGTACACGTAGCCGCGGACGTCGAGCCCGTCGGCGAGGCACGCGAGGACGCCGCGCAGCGCGCGCGAGACGTATGCGATGCGCTCGGCGTCGTCCTCCGTCCCGATGCCGTTCTCGGTGACGAGGAGCGGGACCCCCCGCGTGACGACCGCCGCCCGGCGGAGCGTCGCCTCCAGCGCCTCGGGCCAGAACTCGTACCCCATCTGCGTGAGCGCAACGCCGTCCTCCGGCCCGAGCATCCCGTCGGGCCCGAAGCGGGTGCGCGAGTAGCACTGGACGCCGAGGAAGTCGTCGCCGCGCGCCGCCTCGAGGAAGACGTCCTCCATGTCGCGCCGGTAGGCGTCGCGCGCGGCCTCGCCGCCCGCGACCGCTTGGTAGTCCGACATCGCGAGCGTCAGCCCGACGGGCGCCGTGCCGGGACCCGAGTGGATCGCGTCGACGGCCTTGCGGTGCGCGTCGATCAGCACGTCGTTCACGCGGCGACGGAGGTCCGGGTCGCGCACGCCGGGCGGAAAGAGCGCGTAGAGGTAGCCCATCGTCGCCACGATGTTCGGCTCGTTCAGCGTGCAGGCGCGGCCGACGAGGTCGCCGAGGCTCCGCGTGGTGCGGGCCGCGAAGCGCGCGAAGCGGTCGGCGGTCGCGGGGTCGGCCCAGCCGCCGCGGGCGACCGCCCAGCGCGGCGTCGTGAAGTGGTGGTAGGTGACGATCGGCTCGAGGCCGTGCTCCCGGCAGGTCGCGCACATGCGCCGGTAGTGGTCGAGGGCCGCCTGCGAGAACTCGCCCTCCTCGGGCTCGATGCGGCTCCACTCGAGCGAGAAGCGATACGCGTTGAAGCCGAGGCCCGCGAGGAGCGCGATGTCCTCGGGGTAGCGGTGCCAGTGGTCGCACGCGTCGCCGCTCGGCTCCCGGCACGGCGACTCGGGGTCGTGCTCCCACGCCCACCAGTCGTTGTTCCAGTTCCCGCCCTCGACCTGGTGCGCGGCCGTCGCCGTACCCCAGACGAAGCGGTCGGGGAAGCGCCGCGCCGCCATCGCGCGAGGCTAACGGCCGCGCCGCGCCACGGTCAAGTGGGCCGGCCCGCCGACACCTCCGCCTCGAGCGTGCGCCGGAAGCGCGCGAGGTCGAGACCGAGGAGGGCGAGGAAGACGAAGCCGGTCAGCACGACGACGAGCTCGACGGCGTGGACGGTCATCGCGTACGCGATCCCGGCGGCCTCCGGGTGTCCGAGCAGGTGGAAGAAGCCGGCGATGCCGCCCTCGTAGACACCGACCGCGCCCGGCAGGAACGGCACGGCGAGGAGGAAGAGCGTGAACGCGAACACGAGCGCGACCTGCGGCACCGTGAGCCCGACGGCGAGGAAGTCGGCCGTCAAGAGCGCGCGCAGGAACGACGCGCCGATCGAGAGGAGGCACAGGCCCGCGACGGTGAGGATGCGGCGCGGCGGCGCCTCGAAGAAGGTCGCGACGGTCTCGCAGAAAACGATCGCGCGGGCGATCGGCGGCTCGAGCACGCGCGGCACGACGCCGAGGAGCGCCGTGAGCGTCCGCCGCGCGCACCCCCAGCCGAGCACGAGGTCGAGGTAGCCGAAGCCGGCGACGAGGAGCGGCGCGAAGAGCGCGCCGCGCAGGGTCGCGCTCGTATGCCAGTCGCCGACCAGCAGCGCGGGGAGGATCACCGCGTACGCGGCGAGCTCGAAGAACCGGCCGATCAGGAACGACGCGAGCGCGGACGAGAACGGCACGCCCCGGCGTTGGAGGAGGTAGGCCGCGACGGGGAGCCCGGCGACGAACCCCGAGGGCAGGAGCCAGCCGACGGCGAACGCGACGACCGAGAGGCGGAAGAGGAGCCACGCCGACACGTCGTGCCCGTAGCGCCCGAGCACCACGCGCCAGGCGAACGCGCCGAAGACGGAGACGACGAAGGCGAGGACCACGAGGACGAGCGCCTCCCAGCCCGTGAGCCGCGCGAGCGTCGCCAGCGTCGCGGCGGGCCCCGTCGCCCAGACGACGGCGCCCAGGATCCCGAGCGCGACGAGGACGGGCAGCGCCGCCCACGCGACGACGCGCGCACGTCGCCTGCGCTCAGCCGAGGCCGAGGTCACGCACGAACCCTAGCACTTCACGCAGGGCACGTCCGCGGCGGAACTGGGCGAGATGCCCTCCCGGATACCAGTGGACACGCGGCCGCTCCCAGTGGTTCCACAGCGCGTGCGCGTGCCCGGGCGGGCAGATGCGGTCGCCGAGCGCGCCGATGACGAAGCGCCGCGCGCGGGGGACGAGCGGCGGCCGCTCGAGCGGCGCGTGCACCTGCCACAGCTCGCGGAAGCGGGCGAGCGTGATGCCGTGCGCCTCCGCCTCCTCCCGCCGCAGCCGATGGAGCGGCTCGCCCCACACGAGCTCCGGCAGCGCGGCGACCGGGATCATCGCGATCGCGAACGCGAGCCGCGGCTCGACCGCCGCCAGCAGCGCCGTCACGTAGGCCCCGAGGCTCATCCCGAAGGCCCCGACCGGCCCACCCCCCTCGCACTCGACGTGCCGCATGAGGCGCCGCGCGTCGAAGATCGCCTGGGCGAACGCCTCGTTCGTCCGCGCGACGTCGGGGCCGAAGAAGCCCTCGCCGGACTTCGTCGCCCCCGCCGGACGCCGGCGGCCGTGGAACGGCAGCGTGTAGAGGACGACGTCGAATCCCGCGCGGAAGAGCCGCCGCGCGCCGAACGCGAGCCCGTCGACGTAGGGATTTCCGCTCGCGTAGCCGTGGAGGCAGAGGATGGTCGGCCGGCCCGCCGCGTCGTGACGCCACCACCGCACGTGGACCGCGGCGTTCTCCCGGAAGCGGACGTAGTCGGCGCGCGCCTCGGGAAACACGGGCTCGAAGGCGCTCGCGAAGACGAGGTCGACGACGGCGCCGCCGGGCACGAGGCCGCGCGGCGTCTCGACGACGGTCGCGGGCGGCGGAGGCGGCGCGAAGAACGTCTCCGGCGCGTCGAGGAACCTCGAGTCGCGGTAGAATTCCAGCGCGCGCTCGAGGTACGCGCGGAGCGAGGCGTCGATCGCGGCTCGGCGGGTGTCCCCCCGCATCCAGAGGCGCACCATGAGCTCATCGACGCGTGCGCCGAGCCCGAGGAGGCGGCGTTCGATCGGCGTCACGGCTCGCGGCGCGATCGGCTCCCGGAATGTCGTGACGAGCGCGGACACGGCGCGCCTCTATACCACTCGGCGGAAGAAGGATACGGAAAAAGGGTGACCGCCGCCGTCGCACGGGGGGACGGTGCGCGGTTTGCAACACACGCGAGACACACGATGCGGATCCTCTGGGGCGTCTGCGGCTGGGGCCTCGGGCACGCGACGCGCTCGCTGCCGATCCTCCGCCGGCTCGTCCCCGAGCACGACGTCTTCGTGTACGCGGAGGGCGGCGCGCTCGCGCTCCTCCGGCGCGAGCTCGCCGAGGCGCCGGTCCGCTTCCTGCGCGCCGTCCCGTACCCGAACATCTTCGGTCCGGGGCCGCTCGCGCTCCGGTTCTTCGCCCACGCCCCGCGGCTCGTCGCCGCGATGCGGGCCGAGCACGCGGAGACGCGCCGGCTCGTCGCCGCGCACCGGATCGACCGCATCGTCTCCGACAGCCGCTGGGGCGTCTCGGCGCCGGGCGTCCCCTCGTTCTTCGTCTCCCACCACCTCCGCCAGCTCGCGCCGCCGCGCTTGCGTGCCGCGGAGTGGCTGACGGAGGCCGTCACCTGGCGTGCCCTCCGCGGCCGCTACCGGCGCATCCTCGTGCCGGACGTCGAAGCCGGCGGCGGCCTCTCGGGACGCCTCGCGCACGAGCTCGGGCGGTACCGCCCGGACGAGGTCCGCTACGTCGGACCGCTCTCGGACGTGACCCGGCGTCCGGTGCGGCGGGACGTCGACACGCTCGTCGTCCTCGGCGGCCCCGAGCCGAGCCGGTCCGCGCTCGAGGCGCGCCTCGTCCCCGGGCTCGCGCACCTCCCCGGCCGCACCGTCGTTCTGCGCGCGCTCCCGCAGGGCGACGGCCCGCCGTGGCCGCTTCCCGGCGTCGAGGCGCGGCCGCACGCCCCGAAGCCGGAGCGCGACGTGCTCTTCAGCGCGGCGCGGCTCGTCGTCGGCCGTTCCGGCTACACGACGGTCATGGACGTCGCCACCGTCGGCGCGCGCGCGCTCTTCATCCCGATGCGCGGGCAGACGGAGCAGGAGTATCTGGCCGCCCGGCTCGCGGCGCGCGGGCTCGTGCACGCGGTCGCCGAGCGCGACCTCGACCTCGTCCGCGACGCCGCCGTCGCGCGCACGCGTCCCGGCCTCGCGGGGGTCGTGGCACCCGGCGCCGGCCCGGTAGCGCAGGTGCTGGAAGAGATCCTGGCGTGATCTCCGTCGTCGTTCCCGCGTACCAGGAGGCGGCGTATCTCGGGCCGACGCTCCGCGCCCTGGTCGCCGACGTCCCGTTCGAGGTGGTGGTGGTGGCGAACGGCTGCACCGACGCCACCGCGGCGGTCGCGCGCGCCGCCGGCGTCCGCGTCGTCGAGACGCCGGTCCGCGGCGTCTCCCACGCCCGCAACCTCGGCGCGCGCGAGTCGCGGGGCGAGACGCTCGTCTTCCTCGACGCCGACACGAAGCTCGCCCCGCGGGCCCTCGACGCGATCGCGGGCGTCATCCCGCGCCGCGCCGACTACGGCACCGTCCGCATCCGCCCCGACGCCCCGTCCGTCCGCGCGACCATCGCGACGACGCTCCTCGCGTGGGGCCACCGGGTCGCCGGCACGTCGCTCGGCGTCCTCTTCTGCACGCGTACGCTCTTCGAGCGCGCGGGCGGCTTCGACGAGCGCCTGGTCGCCGGCGAGGACAACGACCTGAACGCCCGGTTCGCGCGGCTCGGCGCCCGGCGCGCCTACCTCGGCCGCGTCGACGCGTACACCTCGATGCGCCGCTTCGAACGCCTCGGCTACGTCCAGACGCACGTCGCCTGGCTCCGCGGCTACCGGAACCCGCCTTGCGAGTACGAAGCGGTGCGCTGACGCGCGGCCGCGGCGCCTACGCGAACACCCCGCGCCGCTCGGACGCGAGCGCGTCCATCCGCTCCTGCATCAGGCGCTCGACGAGCCGATACCCCGCGTCCAGCGGGTCTTCCCCCGGCGCCGCGGCCCGGCGCAGCTCCGCCGGCGAGATCGGCCGCTCGAACACCGTCGTGATCTTGGACGGATAGAGCGGCGGCGTCGCCGCCATGATGAGGAAGAAGAGCATCGGGCCGATGATCTGGTCGTCGAGCGCGATGGCGGCGAGGATCCAGACGAGGAGCTGGAGCGGCAGCGGCACGGCCTGGAGCCCGAGGAAGCGCCGCGCGCCCGTCACCGTCGCGAGCACGTGCATGCCGGGCGGCAGGATCATCGTCGCATGGCTCCCGATCGTGATCATCGGCACGATCGGCACCTCGTTCTCGAGCGCGAGACGGACGAAGCCCTTGTGGCCGTGGAGCTGCACCTTGTAGCGGTCGGCGAACGGGCGGGTGGACTCCTCCTCGCCGCCGGGAAACACGGCGAGCACGTCGCCGCGGTCGAGCACCTCGCACGCGCTCCGCCAGCTCGTCGGCACGCCGCCGATCTTCGGCACGATCACCCGGAGGAAGGGCGTCTTGTAGAGCCAGCGGTGCGCGAGCGCGTACGCGGGCCGCGTGGGGCCGAAGTGGCGCCACCAGGCGACGAGGAGCATCAGGAGCTCCGCCACGCCGAACCCGCTGTGGTTCCCGACCAGGAGGACGGGGCCGGGCGGGATGTTCTCCCACCCGCGCGCTTCCATGCGGAAGTAGTGGTCGTAGAGCCCGGCGAACGCCCGGTCGAGGATCGCGATCAGGCGGGTGTCGCGCGAGGCAGCCGTCCAGTCCACCTGGTGCAGGCTGCCGAGGTGGCGGAAGCTCCAGACGACGTCCTTCGCAGCCGTGGCCGAGAGCGCGTCCGGCCAGCGCAGCCGGCGGCGCGGAGCGCGGACGGCCGACGACTTGCCGAACATCCCGCCCCGGCCCCGCGCCGCTATACGCGCAGCCGCGCGAGCAGGCCGCGGAGCAGCGCCTCCTGCTCCTTCAGCCGGTCGCGGAAAGCGGGCGTGTCGGTATCGGCGATCTCCATCCGCAGGTCGGAGAGGTGGCTCTCGAGCACGGCGCGCAGCGCCGACGCCTCCTCGCGCGTGAGAGCCACGTGCAGTTCCGCACGCTCGTTCTCTTCCTTCGTGATCACATCGATCAGCCTTGCAACGGCGGTGCCCGCCGACCTCATCGGGTAGGGCGCCCGCCGGCGCCGTGCGGGTGGACAGCGAGGAACGGCACGCGTCGACAATCGCACGGCACGCGGCCCGAGGGCGCTCACGCCACCCACACCGTCTTCACGTTCGTGAACTCGCGGATCCCGTACTCGGCGAGCTCGCGACCGTATCCCGACCGCTTCACGCCGCCGAACGGCAGGCGCGGGTCGGAGTGGACGACGCCGTTCACGAACACGAGCCCCGACTCGATCTCGGCCGCGAGCCGCGCGCCCCGCTCGACGTCCGTCGTCCAGAGCGACGCACCGAGCCCGAACTGCGATGCGTTCGCGAGCGCGATCGCGTGCGCCTCGTCGCGCGCGCGGACGATGGCGGCGACGGGGCCGAAGGTCTCGTCGTCGAACGCCGGCATGCCGGGCTCGACGGCGACGAGGACGGTCGGCGGATAGAAGGCGCCCGGCCCGGGCGGGACCTCGCCGCCGAGGACGACGCGGGCGCCGCGCTCGACGGACGCGACCACCTGCCCGTGGAGGTCGTCGCGCAGATCGGTGCGCGCCTGCGGCCCCACCTCCGTCGCGCGGGCGAGCGGGTCGCCCACGCGCCTCGCCTGCATCTCCGCGACGAACCGCTCGACGAAGCGGTCGGCGACGGCGTCGACGACGACGAACCGCTTCGCGGCGATGCAGCTCTGACCGCTGTTCACGAGCCGCGCGTCGGCGGCGGCGCGGGCGGTGCGATCCAGGTCCGCGTCGGCGAGAACGATGAAGGGGTCGCTCCCGCCGAGCTCGAGCACCGTCTTCTTGAGCGCCCGGCCGGCGTGCATCGCAACCTCGCTTCCCGCGCGGTCGCTGCCGGTGAGCGTCACGGCCCGAACGCGCGGATCGGCGATCAACCGCGACACGGCGGCGGAGCCGACGAGGAGCGAGCGGAAGACGCCGGAGGGAAAGCCGGCGTCGCGGAACACCTCCTCGATCGCGAGCGCGCAGCGCGGGACGTTCGAGGCGTGCTTCAAGAGCCCCGTGTTCCCGGCCATCAGGCCGGGCGCGGCGAAGCGGAAGACCTGCCAGAAGGGGAAGTTCCACGGCATGATCGCGAGCACGGGGCCGAGCGGGTCGAAGCGCACCCAGCTCCGGCGCGCGTCGCTCGGATGCGGCTCCTCGGCGAGGAGCCGGGCCCCGTGCTCCGCGTAGTGGTCGCACGCGACGGCGCACTTCTCGACCTCCGCCTCGCCCTGGGCGACCGGCTTGCCCATCTCGAGCGCCATCGTGCGCGCGTACGCGGCCTTGCGGCTGCGGAGCACGCGGGCGGCCTCGCGGAGGCGTGCGGCGCGCTCCTCGAACGACCGGCGACGCCAGCCGGCGAACGCCGCCTCGGCCGCCGCGAGCGCGGCCTCGACATCGGCCTCCAACGCCTCGGGGAAACGCTCGAGCAGCTCGCCCGTCGCCGGGTTCCTCGACTCGATCGGCATGGCGAGGGGATAACACGGTCCGCCGGGGCGCTCCATCCCACTTCCCTTGGCCCGAGCCCGGCGGCTATGGTCGGCCGCCATGCGAAACCTCTTCTCGATCGACGGCAAGGTGGCGCTCGTGACGGGCGGGTCGCGCGGGATCGGGCTCATGATCGCCGAAGGCTTCGTCGAGGCGGGCGCGAGGGTCTACATCTCGTCGCGCAAGGCGGACGTCTGCGACCGCGTCGCGGCCGAGCTCTCGAAACGCGGGACCTGCATCTCGATCCCCGCGAACCTGGCGACGGAGGCCGAGGCGCGGCGGCTCGCCGAGGAGGTCGCGAAGCGCGAGCCGGCGCTGCACGTGCTCGTCAACAACGCGGGCGCGAACTGGGGCGCGCCGCTCGCCGAGTACCCCGACAGCGCGTGGGACAAGGTGCTCGCGCTCAACGTGAAGGCCGTCTTCCACCTGACGCGCGCCTGCCTGCCGCTCCTCGAGCGCGCGGTGCGCCCCGGCGACCCCGCGCGCGTGGTCAACATCGGGTCGATCGACGGTCTCCAGGCCCCGGTCCTCGAGACGTACGCGTACTCGGCGAGCAAGGCCGCGGTCCACCACCTGACGCGCGTCCTCGCGCATCGGCTCGCGGCGCGCGGCATCACGGTGAACGCGATCGCGCCGGGGCCCTTCGAGAGCAAGATGATGCACGAGACGCTCGAGCGCTTCCGCGACGCGATCGTCGGCTCCTGCCCGCTCGGACGGATCGGCGAGCCGGAGGACATGGCGGGGGCGGCGATCTACCTCGCGTCCCGGGCCGGCGCCTATCTGACCGGCGCGGTGATCCCCGTGGACGGCGGGATCACGACGCGGCACGCATAGGGCGAATCGCCCCAGCGTGCCGGGACGGAAGCGTTTCCACACCGCTTGCGTAAAAGCGGAAGTCGACGTCCGGCTGGGACGTAGAAAGCCTACGAATTCGGGAAGCGACGAGCTGGCACGCGGGTTGCCGCCTCCGCCGCGATTTCCGCCGCGCCGAAGGGAGGCTCCGCCCGATGCTGTTGGCCTTCGTGACCGCGATCGCCGTGCCTGCGACGTCGGACGCGCTCGTGTCGAGGCAGCCGCCCCCGCCGTCGCCGGCTGAGAAAAAACGAGACCCCGATGGCCTGTGCGGCGACACGCCGCCCCGCCGGTGAGAGCGGGAGCCATCGGGGTCCGGTGGTAGCTGGGCCCTCGAAGAGTGACCCAGTGACGTGACGATGGATCAGCCCTAGGAGGCCACCACCTCACAGATCACCGTAGGGGATAACGTCACTGGATCACCTCCTTTCTTCCGGCGAGACGACCAAGCGGGCCCGAGCTCCCGCCGCCGGGACGGCGACCGCCGATGCCACCGCCCGGCTCCGACCCCGGTGACCCGGTCCGGGGGCCTGTGTGAGCCCCGGTCGGAAACCCGCAGCGATGGTACCACGGGACCGACCGCTGTCCAGCGCCATGAGCGGGCGCGCTCCGCCCCCCCAGGGCCCCGCGCCCGGGCGCGCGGCCGCGGTTCGGGCTGGCGGCGGCACCGCCGGATGGTAAGACGCCACCGTGACGCACCGCGAGTTCGGCTGGACCGGCGTGCGGGTGCCCACCCTCGGCCAGGGCACGTGGAGCATGGAGCGCGACACGCGCCGGGCCGTCGCGGCGCTCCGCACCGGCCTCGACCTCGGCATGACGCACGTCGACACGGCCGAGATGTACGGCGCGGGCCGCGTCGAGGAGCTGGTCGGGGAGGCGATCGCCGGGCGGCGGGACCGAGTGTTCCTCGTCTCGAAGGTGCTCCCCGAGCACGCGACCCGCGCGGGCGTGATCGCGGCATGCGAGGCGAGCCTCGCCCGCCTCGGCACCGACCACCTGGACCTCTATCTCCTCCACTGGCCGAGCCGCCATCCCCTCGGCCCGACGATCGAGGCGTTCGAGCGGCTCGTGGCGAGCGGGAAGGTCCGCTTCTGGGGCCTCAGCAACTTCGACGTCCGCGGGCTCGCGGAGGCGGAGCGGCTGGCGGGCCCGCGACGCTGCGCCGCCGATCAGGTGCTCTACCACCTCGAGGAGCGTGCGATCGAGCACGACCTCCTGCCGTGGTGTGCGGAGCGGCGGGTTCCCGTCGTCGCCTACAGCCCGTTCGGCTCGGGCGACTTCCCCGACCCGCGGAGCGCCGGGGGCCGCGTCCTCGCGGCCGTGGCCGCCGCGCACGACGCGACGCCGCGGCAGGTCGCACTCGCGTACCTCGTCCGCCATCCCGGCGTCTTCGCGATCCCGAAGGCGTCGAGCCCGGCGCACGTCCGCGAGAACGCCGCCGCCGCGGCGCTCACGCTTTCGCCCGACGAGGTCGAGCGGATCGACCGCGCGTTTCCGCGCCGCCGCCGCCGCACGCTCCCGACCCTCTGATGCGCGTCGGCGTCATCGCGGACACGCACGGGGTGCTCCACCCCGCCGTGCCGCACGTCTTTCGGGGCGTGGCGCACATCGTCCACGCCGGCGACGTCGGCAGCGTCGAGCTGCTGGACGCCCTCGCACGGCTCGCTCCCGTGACCGCGATCCGGGGCAACGCCGATCCGCGCGCGCTCGCCGCGCTCCCGGCGCGTCGGCACGTCGTCCTCGCGGGCGTGTCGATCGTCGTCGTTCACGAGGGCCTCGCGCGCGGCCGTCCGACGCCCGAGCTCGCCACCGCGCTCCGGCGCCATCGGCCCGCGGTCGCGGTCTTCGGGCACAGCCACGTCCCCCTCGTCGCGCGCCGGGAGGGCGTCCTCTTCCTGAACCCCGGCGGCGGCGGCCGTCGGCGCTTTCGCCTCCCACGGAGCGTCGCGATCCTGACGCTCGACGAGCGCGGCCCGCGCGCACGGATCGCCGTGCTGGACGACCGACGCCGCGCGCTCAGACGAGGAAGATCCAGCGCGCGACGAGGAGCCCCGCGCAGAGCCAGAGGAAGGGATGCACCTCGCGGGCGCGGCCGGCGACGAGCATGAGGAGCGCGTGGCTCACGAAGCCGAAGGCGATGCCTTCCGTGATCGAGAAGGCGAACGGCATCGTCACGATGGTGAGGAACGCGGGGATGCCGAGCGTCGGATCCGCGAAGTCGAGCCGCGCGACGGCGCGCATCATGAGGCTGCCGACGACGATCAGCGCCGGCGCGACGATCGGGTATCCCGTCTCGGCGCCCATCGGGACCGGGGCACCGCCGAGGCGGGCGAGCGGCGCCAGGAAGAGCGAGGCCAGGAGGAGCGCCGCCGTGACGAGGCTCGTGAGCCCCGTCCGCGCGCCCGCCCCGACGCCGGCCGCGCTCTCGACGTACGCGGTGAGCGTCGTCGTCCCGAGCGCCGTGCCGAGCATCGTGCCGAGCGCGTCGGTCGCCATCGCCTCGCGCGCGCGCGGGAGGCGGCCGGCTCGGAGGAAGCCGGCCTGCTCCGCGACGCCGACGAGCGTCCCGACCGTGTCGAAGAGGCCGAGGAAGAAGAGGATGAAGACGACCGGCACCAGGTCCGGCCGGAGCGCCTCGGCGATCGCGAGCCGGGCGGCCGTCGGTCCGAGCGACGGCGGCGGCGCGACGACGCCGGCGGCGGGCACGAGCCCCGAGAGCACCGCGCCCGCGCCGGTGGCGACCGTGCCGAGGAGGATCGCGCCGCGCACGCCGCGCGCGAGGAGCGCTGCGATGACGAGCGTCCCCGCGGCAGCGAGGAGCGTCGCCGGCCGGTGCAGGTCGCCGAGCGCGACGAGCGTGCCCGGCGCCGCGCGGACGAGCCCCGCCCACTCGAAGCCGACGAGCGCGATCAGGAGCCCGATGCCCGCCGCGATCGCGTGCTTCAGGGCGTCGGGGATCGCGTCGATCAGCCGCTCGCGGATGCCGACGAGCGAGAGGAGGAGGAACGCCGCCCCGGCGAGGAAGTTCGCACCGAGCGCGACCCGCCAGTCGACGCCGAGGCCGCCCGCGGCGAGCGGCCCGGCGACGACGAGGACGACGTAGAAGTTGTGCCCCATCGCGGGCGCGACGGCGATCGGGTAGTTCGCCCACACGCCCATCAGCGCGGTCGCGACGGCCGAGGCGATGCAGGTGGCGCTGAAGACGGCGCCCGCGTCCATGCCGATCGTCGCCATGAGCGCCGGCTGCACGACGAGGATGTACGAGAGCGCAACGAAGGTCGTCGCGCCGCCGATCACCTCGGTGCGGACGTCGGTGCCCCGCGCGCGGAGCTGGAAGAAGCCGTCGAGCGTCACGCCGGCCCGTCTATCCGGCTGCGGCGGGCGCGCTCAAGCGGCGGTAGTGGATCAGCTTCGGGGTCGTACGACATCGTGCGGGAGCACGGGTCGACGGTTCGTCGCGGAAACTGACCGAGCGGCGCGCCCGTGGACGCGGTCGACGCGAGGATGCTAGGAGGGGCGCCCATGCGAGTCTACGACTCCTTCGGACCGAACCCGCGCGCGATGCGCATGTTCCTCCTCGAAAAGGGCCTCACGCTCCCGACCGTCGCCGTCGACATCCTCGGCGCCGAGAACCGCCGTGCGCCGTACACCGACAAGAACCCGGGCGGCCAGCTGCCCGCGCTCGAGCTGGACGACGGCCGCGTGCTCGGCGAGACCGTCGCGATCTTCGAGTACCTGGAGGAGCGCCAGCCGAACCCGCCGCTCATCGGCCGCACGCCGGAGGAGCGCGCCGAGACGCGGATGTGGCAGCGGCGCATCGAGCTCAACATCACCGAGCACCTCTACAACGGCTTCCGCTGGGCGGAGGGCCTCGAGCTCTTCCGCCCGCGCATGCGCGTCCTCCCCGAGGCGGCGGCCGGGCTCAAGGCGATCGTCCGCGACAAGCTCGCCTGGCTCGACGGGCTCGTCGGCGACGGACCGTTCGTCGCCGGCGGCCGCTTCACGATCGCCGACATCATCCTCTTCGCCGCGGTCGAGTTCGGCGGCAGCGCCGGCCAGCCGCTCGACCCGACGCTCGCGAACCTGGGCGCGTGGCACCGGCGGGTGTC
>DASRHG010000106.1:0-29758 GCA_035650655.1 Binatia bacterium
CGGTGGCGGTGCCGACGCGCGCGGAGTGTCCCACAGGTCCCGGCGCGTCGTAAAGGCGCGCTGCGACCACGAAGTGGGCGGCCCGCCGTCCGCGGTGGCGCGGCCGCGCCGCGCGCCCTCGTCTCAAAGTGCGAGCGCGTGCGGGAGGATCGTATCTCTAGTGCGGCTGCGGACCCCCGCGCGCGGCGGCGGCACGAGACCTGCGGAAGACCGTGGGCACCGTCGTCGAGAGCGCACGACGCGTCGTTCGGCCGCTTGCTAGACGAACCGCATGACGATGTTGAGATACGGATCCACCTCGCCGGCCGTCCCGGGCGGGAGGAGGATCGTCGAGTCGAGCTGCTCGGCGACGGCGGGGCCCGCGAGGCGCGCGCCGGGCGGGAGCCGATCGCGGCGGTAGACGGGCGTGTCGACGAAGCCGCCGGCCTCCTCGAAGTAGACCGGGCGCCGTCCGACGAGCGCCGCCGCGGCGTCGCCGCGCGCCGCGCTCGGCTTCGGGTCGGGCTTCGGGACGGCGCCCGTCGCGACGAGGCGCAGCGAGTAGATCTCGACCTCGCGCGCCGGGTCGCTGAAGGCGTACGCGCGCTGGTGCTCGCGGTGGAAGCGCGTGAGGATCGCGTCGAGCGACTCGATCGTCCCCGTCTCGAGCCCGACGGAGAGCGCGCGCCACTGCCCGACGTAGCGCATCTCGAGGTGGCGCGAGAACCGCATCGCCTCGGGCGCGACGTTCTCGTCGCGCAGCCGATGCTCGGCCTCCCGCTCGAGCTCGCGGAAGCTCGCCTCGAGGCTCGGGAGGTCGACGGTACGGCAGCTGGCCAGGTACATGAGGCTCAGGTCGTGCCGGATGTCGACGAGGAGGCACCCCATCGCGGAGGCGATCCCCGGGTGGCGCGGGAAGACGACCGTCGGGATGTCCAGCTCGCGCGCGAGATGGGCGCCGTGGAGGGGTCCGGCGCCGCCGAAGACGACGAGCGCGAAGTCCCGCGGGTCGAAGCCGCGGCCGACGGAGATGAGCTTCACGGCGTTGCTCATGTTCGCGTTCGCGACGCGGACGATCGCGTGCGCGGCGGCGACGGGGTCGAGCCCGAGCGGGCGGGCGACGGCCGCCTCGATCGCGCGGCGCGCGGCGGCGGCGTCGAGCGCGACGGCGCCGTCGAGCAGCGCCGGGCCGAGCCGCCCGAGGACGAGGTTCGCGTCGGTGTTCGTCGGCGCCGTGCCGCCCTTGCCGTACGCGGCGGGCCCCGGCGCCGCGCCCGCGCTCTGCGGGCCGTTCCGCAGCGAGCCCCCGGCGTCGATCCAGGCGATGCTGCCGCCGCCGGCGCCGATCGTGATCACCTCGACGCTCGGGAACATCATCGGGTAGCCGTACTCCACCTGCCAGCCCTGCATCGTCCGCAGCTCGTTCCGGTACATGAGCGAGATGTCGGTGCTCGTGCCGCCCATGTCGAGGCTGATCGCGTTCGGGAAGCCGCACTGCCGGGCGATGTGGCCGCCGGCGATCGCCCCGGCGACGATGCCCGAGCTCGCGAGCCGCGCCGCGTAGCGGGACGCGCCCTTCGCCGTGAGCACCCCGCCGCCCGAGTGGAGGATCAGGAGATCGCCCCGGTAGCCGCGCGCGGCGAGCGCGCGGTCGAGGTCGGCGATGTAGCGCCCGACGACGGGACCGGTGACGGCGTTGATCATCGTCGTCGAGAAGCGCGGGTGCTCGAACATCTCGGGCAGCACCTCGCTCGACGTGCAGAGGAACGTCCCCTCGGGGAGCCGCCCCTCGAGCAGCTCCCGCATCCGCTGCTCGTGCGCCGGGTTCGTGTACGCGTTCACGAAGCAGATCGCGATCGACTCGTAGCCGCGCTTGGCGAGGAGCGTCGCGACCGCCTCTGCCTCGCGCTCGTCGAGCGGCGTGACCACGCGGCCGGCGTAGTCGACGCGCTCCGTCACCTCGAAGCGGTCCCGTCGCCGGATGTACGGCGGTGCCACGTCCGCGTACGCGTCCCACAGCTCGTTCTTCGTGCCGTCCCGGATCTCGACGACGTCGCGGAAGCCCTTCGTCGTGATCATCGCCGTGCGCGGCAGCCGGCGCGTGATGAGCGCGTTCGTCGCGACCGTCGTTCCGTGCGTGAGGAGCGTGATGTCGCGCGGGTCGAGCCCCGCGGCCTCGAGGCTCCGGAGCACCGCGACGTCCGGGTGCTCGGGCGTCGACGGCACCTTCGTCACCCGCACGGCGCCTGTCTCCTCGTCGAAGGCGAAAGCGTCCGTGAACGTGCCGCCCGTGTCGATCGCGACGCGGTATCGTCCCATCGTTCAGGCCTCCGGCAGCGCGGCCACCTCCACGCGCGCGTCGTTGAAGCACGCGCCCTCGGCGAGATCGGCGTGGTGCGCGGGACAGAGCGCGGTGACGGTCTGGCCGTTGTCGCTCGTGCCGAGCCACGCCCCCTTCGCGGTCGCGACGACGCCGGGCGGGACGGCGTCCGTCACCCGGACGCGGAGGTGGACCTCGCCGAGGTCGTTCCACACCCGCACCCGCGCGCCGTCCGCGAGGCCGCGCGCGCGCGCGTCGGCCGGGTGCATGTCGAGCGGCGGCGCCTCCGCGCTCGGCGGGAGCCCGCCGAAGGTCGACGTGATGCGGTCGTCGGAGGCGGGCGAGAGGAGCGCCAGGGGGTACGGCGAGACGACGGGCGTCCAGCCGGGCAGGCGCGCGCCGTACCTCCGCTCGAGAGCCGCGGAGGCGAGCTCCACCTTGCCGGAGGGCGTGCGCGGAAAGACGTTCCGGAAGAGGACGGCGTCCGCGCCGTCGACCGTCATCGCGAGCGCCGCGTCGGGGGAGAGGTCGCGCGGGCGGCGGCCGCCGAGGCGCGGGTCCGCCGCGTCGAGCGCCTCGTCCATCAGCTCCGCGTCGGTCGCGCGGAAGCACTCGTCGGTGAAGCCGAAGCGCGCGGCGAGCCGGCGGAAGATCTCGGTGTTCGGCAGCGCCTCGCCCTGGCGCGGGATCACGGGCTCGGCCCGCTGGAGCCACTGCTGCCCGTACGCCGGGTAGACGTCGTCGTGCTCGAAGTGGCTGCACGCGGGCAGCACGACGTCCGCGAGCCGCATGCTGTCCGTCATCACGATGTCGGCGCCGATGATGAAGAGGTCGTCGCGGAGGAGCCCGCGCCGGAGCCGATTCTGGTCGGGGTGCACGACGGCCGGGTTGTGGTTGTAGATGAAGACGGCCTTCAGCGGCGGCGCGAGCGTCGGCTCGAGGAGGTGGCGGCCGACGTCGAGGATGTTGAGCGTCCGCGTCCCGGGCGGCACGAGGTCCGGGCGCTGGAGGCGGTGGAGCGTCTTCGGGAACGCCATCGACGCGCCGTTCACGAGCCCGCCGCCCGGCACGCCGAACTTCCCCGCCAGCGCGGGGAGGGCGAAGATCGCGCGGATGCCGCTGCCGCCGTTCCGGTTGCGCTCGAGGCCGTTGCCGACGGCGATCGCCGCCGGCGAGGCCGCCTGGTACCACGCCGCGAGCCGCTCGACGTCGGCCGCCGCGATGCCGCAGACCTGGGCCGCGCGCGCGGGCGTCCACTCGCGGGCGCGCGCGAGGAGCTCTTCGGCGCCGAGGACGTGCGCCGCGATGAAGTCGCGCTCGAGGCCGCCGCGGCGCTCGAGCTCCGCCGCGAGCGCGAACGCGAGCACGACGTCCGTGCCGGGGCGGATCGCGAGGTGGAGGTCGGCCTGGGCGGCGATCCGGGTGCGCCGGGGGTCGACGACCACGAGCCGCGCGCCGCGCCGTCGCGCCTGCTTCACGACGGGGGCGAGGTGGAGGTTCGTCACGGTCACGTTGTTGCCCCACGCGACGACGAGCTCGGCGAGCGCCGCCTGCTCGGGCCGGATGCCGGGCACGGGGCCGAACGTCCCGAGCCAGGCCTCGGTGCGGATCCCGCCGCAGAGCGGCTTGCGGTCGAGGAGCGAGGCGCCGAGGCGGTGGAAGAAGCGGAGGTCCATGGAGCCGCCGGCGAGGAGCCCGTGCGGGCCCGCGTAGTTGAGGGGCAGGATCGCCTCCGCGCCGTAGGTCGCGATGATCGCGCGCAGGCGGGCGTGGATCTCGTCGAGCGCCTCGTCCCACGAGATGGGAACGAAGCGGCCCTCGCCGCGCGCACCGAGGCGCCGGAGCGGGCGGAGGAGGCGGCCGTCGCCGTGGACGAAGTCGGGATACGACCGCGCGACCTTCGCGCAGACGACGCCCGCGGTGTAGGGGTTCGCGCGGGAGCCGCGCACGCGGACGACGCGCCCCTGGTCGACCTCGACCGCGAGGCTGCACGTGTCGGGGCAGTCGAGGGGACAGACGCTGGGGAGCACGGACGGCATGGCGTCTCCGCCTGCCTAGCGCAGCCCGCGCGCCGCGTCCACGTCGCCCGAGGCGGCGCATCTTCGCCGCGACCCGGGACCTCGTCGGAGGCCCACGCGGCCCGCGACGTCACCGCGCGCTACCAGGCGATCGCGGGTGCCGGGCGGGGCGCCCGCGCCGAGACGGAATCGGACGCCGCGGCGCGCCCGACGGCCATGCCGGCGACGGCGGCGAGGACGCGCGCGAGCGCCACGTCGTCGGGCGAGAGCGCGGCGTCGGCCGACACGAGGAGCTGGAGCACGCCCGGCGCCTCGGCGTGGAACGGCAGCACCACCCGATGGGCGAAGAGCCCGACCGCCGAGGGGCCGAGCACGAGCGGCCGGCCGCTCGCGAGCGCCGGCGCCACCGAGGTGTCCTCGGGCGGAAGCCCGTCGTCGGCGGCGAGGAGGTCGCGCGCGACCCCGTGGACGGCGAGGAGGCGGTAGCGGCCGCCGCGGACGAGCCCGATCCCGACGCCTGCGAGCCCGAGCACGCGCCCGATGCCGTGCGCGAAGCGGCCGGCGACCGCCTCCGCGCCGGCCGGCGTGCGGAAGAGGCCGTCGTGGAGGTCGAGGAACTGCGCGAGGCGGACGGCGTCGAGACGGCTCGGCGTGGCGATTCCTGCGGCGCCGCGCTCGGCTTCGAGCTTTCGCAGGGCGTCGTACAGCTTGCTCATTGCGCTTCGAAGAGGAGCGTGACGCGCCGGGCGCCGCTCGGACCGACGAACATGTAGAGGCGCGCTTCGCGCCGTGCAATCGACGTCGGGAAAAGGCGGGCGGGTGCGGCAGCGCGCGGCTCCCGTGCGTGCTATCGGAGGACGATGCGCGCGACGGTGCGACGCCGGATCGGTCGGGCGGGTCTCGTCGCGGTGGCGTGCGCGCTCGTCGCCGGCTGCGCGCTGCGCGCACCCGCGCCGCGCGGCGGGCCGCCGGGGGAGGTGGGCCTCGCGTCCTGGTACGGCCCCGAGCTGGACGGCAGCCGGACGGCGAGCGGCGAGGTGTTCCGCCCGAGCGAGATGACCGCCGCGCATCCGTCGCTGCCGATCGGGACGCGCGTGCGCGTCACGAACCTCGAGAACGGCCGCTCCGTGTCGTGCGGATCAACGACCGGGGTCCGTTCGTCGACGGGCGCGTCCTCGACGTGTCGCGGGGTGCCGCGAAGGCGCTCGGGATGACGCGGTCGGGGACGGCGCGCGTCCGGATCACGCCGCTCGGGGCGCGGGAGGGCCGGCAGCGCGCCCGCTGACGCGGCGTCTCCCGGCGCGAAGGCTCAGCGCGCCGCGATCAGCTGCTCGCCGCAGTCCGTGCAGAAGGTGCACTGGCGGCGCCGCGCGGCGGCGTGCTTCGCCGGGTCGCACCCGGCCACGACGGCGCGCCCGTTCACGACCCCTCCGCACGACGGGCAGTGGCCGACCGGCGCATCGGCGCGGCGGTGGTTCATGTTGTCGCATCCGTTCGCGGTGGGGCGTCGCATCGGTCCTCCCGGGCATGGGTCGACGCGCCTCACGGCTTCGTCGGCGGCGCCGGCGACCTCCGCGGCTGCGAGGGACGCGAGTGGTCGCGCATGAGGAAGGTCGCCCGCGACACGGTGACCGGCGCGTGACAGAATGGGCAGCTCGGGCTGAGCGTGCTGCCGGCGACGCCTTCGAGGTAGGAGAGGGGTCCCTGGCAGTGCGGGCACGGTCCGAACCAGGCGCGCGTCATCGGATCTCCTCCGGGGCTCCCCGGCCGCCGCGGGCCGCGCCCCGCGTCGGGCGCTTGCCCGCCGCCGTCTTGGATCGTGCCCTCGCCGCCGCGGTCCCTCGCGCCCGCGACGGCGCGTGCGGCGCGGGCGCACCCGCGATGCGGGGGGCGGGCGGCGTGGTCGTGCGCGGCCGGAGGCTCGTGGCGCCGACCCAGCCCTCGGCGCCGCCCGTCGTCGGCACGACGCGATACCGCGTCTCGCCGCCCCGGCGCGGCCGCCACGCCAGAATCTCGACCTCGATGCCGCCGGCGAGCGTCGCGACCGCCTTCGTCCCCCCGTCGTCCGTGAGCGTCACGCGCCGCGGGCCGCCGTCCGGGCAGGTCACGACGACGCGCCAGCCGACGCCGAGGACCTTGCCGTCGGTGGGCGATCGCCCGTCGAACAAGCTCGGAGCCCGGGGACCGCGCGGAAAGTGCATCTCGCCTCCTGCGTCCGGCCTGACGTTGGGCGCCGGCCGCGCGGGAGGCCAAAGAACCGCGAGCTGGTGGGGCCGCCGTGGCGCCGCGATCGGAATCGGCGAACCGCGATCACCGATACGACCCGTCGGCGACGGTATCCGCCCCGGGGGAGCCTGTCAAACCGGCGCCGGCGTCGGTGCGACGCGCGACCTCGGCGTCGGTCGCATCGCAATGGAGGAACGGCGACGTCCGCAGCCACCGCGCGTCGGGATAGTACGCAAAGAGCGCCGTCCCGCCCGCGATGCGCGCGATGACGCGCCGGTCGACGCCGCGCTCGAGCGCCGGGCAGCCCCAGCTTCGCCCGAGCTGTCCGCGCGCCGCGACGACCGCAGCGCTCACGTACGGCGCCCCGTGCACCACGATCGCGCGCTCCATCGCGCGGTCGTTCACGCCGGGCTCGAGGCCCGTCAGCCGGAGCCCGAGGCCGTGCTCGCCGCGGTAGACGTCCTCGGTCCGGAAGAGGCCGAGGCTCGACTGGCGCGAGCCCGGCCGGTTCGAGAACGCGTGCGCGAAGATCTCGCCGCTTCCCACGCCGTGCGCCACGAGCTCGTGGAAGAGCACGCGTCGTGCGACGGTGTCGATGACCCAGAGCCGGCGCTCGCTCGAGGGCAAGGTGTAGTCGATGATCGTCAAGAGCGAGGCGTCGAACGCTCCCGCCGACACGCCGCACCGCCAGGCGCGGAGCGCGAGGTCGAGAACCTCGGCCCGGGGCCAGCCGGGGACGGCGTCCCGCGGCGTCGCGTGCGCCCACGCCGGGAGGAGACACCCCATCAGGACGAACCCCAGCAGCCCCCGCATCCCCGCCTCCTCTCCCGGCCGCACGCCACGCATACCGGTTCGCGGGCGCGCGCGCCAGCGTCCGCGCGACGCACGCATCCTCGCCGCGCGGGCCCCGGGAGGGTGGTTGTGCGTCTCCCCGATGCGGGATATGAGGGAGGGGTCCCTTTGTTTGCGCGCTGAACCCTCCCGCCCTCTCACCATCCGGACGATCGGTCTCTTCGCCCAAGCAACCGCGACACCAATCCACAGCGGCCCGGGAGGGCCAGGAGAGAGAGTATGGGCAAGAAGATCTTCGTCGGAAATCTGTCGTTCGACACCACCAACACGGAGCTGAAGGCCCTGTTCGACGAGGTCGGGCGCTGCGAGTCCGTGTCGGTCGTCACCGATCGTGCGACGGGTCGCTCGCGCGGCTTCGGCTTCGTCGAGATGGGCTCGTCGGCCGAGGCGCAGCAGGCCATCACGGCGCTGAACGGCCGCGAGCTCAGGGGTCGCCAGCTGAACGTGAGCGAGGCCAGGGAGCGCTCGTTCGGCGGGCGCGACGATCGCTCGCGCGGCGGCTTCGGCGGCCGTCGCGGCTACTAGCCGAGCCGTCTCGGCGGTCAGCCGGCCGTCTCGAAGACGGGGGCGTCGTCGGCGCTCAGAGCCCCTCGCGCTTCAGCGTGCGGGTCATGAGCCGCTCGACGACGCCCTCGAGCGGCCGGTCCTCGTGCAGGACGGCGTAGACCTCGTCGATGAGCGGCGTGTCGACGCCGAGCCGGCGGGCGAGGGCGTGCGCCGCGCGCGCGGTCGTCACGCCCTCGGCGACCTGCGGCATGCCGTGGAGCACGTCGGCGAGGCGCCGGCCGCGGCCGAGCGCCAGGCCGACGGTCCGATTGCGGCTCGAGTCCCCGGTGCACGTGAGGACGAGGTCGCCCATGCCGGCGAGGCCCATGAGCGTCGTCGGATCGGCGCCGAGCCGGACGGCGATGCGCGTGATCTCGGCGAGCCCGCGCGTGATGAGCGCCGCGCGGGCGTTCAGCCCGAGGCCGAGCCCGTCCGAGATGCCCGTCGCGACCGCGATCACGTTCTTGAGCGCACCGCCGACCTCGACGCCGACGACGTCCGTCGAGCGGTAGACGCGGAACGCCGGCTGCGCGACGAGGTGCTGCACGCGCTCCGCGAGCGCCTCGTCACGCGCCGCGACGACGACGGCCGTCGGATGTCTCTCCGCGACCTCGCGCGCGAACGACGGCCCGGAGAGGAAGGTCACGCGCGCGCGGAGGCGTTCGGGCAGGACCTCCGCGAAGACGTCGCTCATGAGACCGTTCGTCTCGAGCTCGATTCCCTTCGCCGCGCTCACGACGATCGCGTCGCCGGCGGCATGCGGCGCCCAGAGCGCCACCACCCGCCGCGTGTGCTGCGCCGGCACTACGGAGACGACGAGCGTCCGGCCGCGGACGGCTTCGTCGAGGCGGCCGGTCGCGCGCACGTTCGGTGGGAGGCGGATGCCGGGGAGGAACGTGCGGTTCTCCCGGCGCTCGTTCACGTCGGCGACGACCTCGGGCTCGCGCGCCCAGAGGAGCACGTCGTGCCCGTTCGCGGCGAGGACGGTGGCGAGCGCCGTTCCCCAGGCGCCCGCGCCGACGACGGTCGCGCGGATCGGCTCGGAGGTCATGGCCGGAGCCTACCATGCGTTGCGCGCAGAATCCGCACGCGGGCGGCGCGCGCGTGGCACGGGTCGTGCATCGTTCGACCGCGAGGAGGATCGTCAATGCGCCCCAGCGACGATCGCGACGCCGGAGGGCCGTCGGAGCGGCAGCTCGAGGTCTGGGAGGCGTTCGCGCGCGACGTCATCCGAGAGCAGCGCCGGGACGTCGCCGACCGGATCGCCCGCATCGTCGTGCCGACCGACTTCTCGGTGTGCTCGATGCGCGCGCTCCAGCGCGCCGAAGCGCTCGCGCAGCGCCTCGGCGCCGAGGTGGTCCTCGTCCACGTCGATCCGAGCGTCGTCCTCGGCTCCGAGGTGGCGCCGGCGCGACAGGACGCCGTCCGGCGGGAGCTCGACGGGATCGCGGCGGTGCTCGGCACGCGAGGCGTGCGGGCGCGCGGTGTGGTGCGCGCCGGGGCCCCGGCGGAGGAGATCCTCGCGGTCGCGATGGCGGAGGGCGCCGACCTGATCGTCATGGGGACGCACGGTCGCACGGGGCTCGCGCACGCCCTCCTCGGCAGCGTCGCCGAGGACGTCGTGCGGCGCGCCCTCTGCCCGGTGCTCACCGTCCGCGACGGGACGACGTAGCGGTCAGATCCACGCCTCCTTCAGACCGATCGCCCACCCGATCGTCGTGACGGCGATCGTGCCGGCGAGCACGATCGGGAGCGCGAGCAGCGTCGGGACGAGCGGGGGAACGCAGACCGGGGCGAGGAAGAGCCACGCGCCCGCGAAGAAGTCGAGCTGATCGAAGACCGGCCAGCTCGCCCCGGGGGCGATCCCGAGGCGCCGTTTGAAGAACGACTTGACGGCGTCGCCCACCCCCGCGCCGAGCCCCATGAGGAGCCCGGGGACGATGGGAAAGCGCGCGTAGTCGACGAGCGAGAGCCCGTCGGTCAGGCCGGACGCGGCGAGGAGCCGCTGGAGCTCGTAGACGAGCGTCCCGCCGGCCATCCCGGCGAGAAGGCCGCGCCAGGTCTTGTGGTCGCCGAGGAGCCGCTCGCCGCGGAACGTGCGCCCGCCGTCGATCGGGACGGCGAGCCGCTCGACGTGGCCGCGCACGAGGACGGGGCTCATGTTCGCGAGGTAGGCGGGCACGAAGAGCCACAGCACGCGGAGCACGGCGGCGCCGTCGACGGGCACGCTGGCTTCGACAGCAACCGCCGTGCCCGCCGCCACCCGTGCGACCGTTGCGGCGCGCGGTCGCACGGATGAGAACGCCGCCTCTCCACCTTCCCAGCGGCACGGGCTCGCGATGGGATCGTCCGTCGCGGTCGGGAGCGCGGCCGACGTGATCGCGGCCGAGGCGACGGCTTCGCCCGAGACGCTCGTCGTGCTCGGCACGCATGGGCGGACGGGCTGGCGCGCCGCGCTCCTCGGGAGCGTCACGCGGCGCGTCCTCGTGCTCGCGGGGGGCCCGCTCCTCGTCGTGCCGCCGCGCGAGCGGGCGGCCTGACGGGCGCGCGTCGGCGCGCCAGATGGCATGCGGTTTGCTATCATCTAGCTGTTAACTGTTGCGACCAGGACCCGGTGGGGGTGCGTGGCGTAGGCCCGCTATTCCCAGACGCGGGAAGCGCCGCCACCGAGGGTGCGGGCCGCACGCGGGCCCTCGGCTGGCGATGCGCTTGCACTGCGAGGGGTCGGGAGGGCGAGAGATGGACCGCGAAAGCTTCATCCGCGACGTCGCCGCGAAGCTCGCCTGCGACGACACGCGGGCCGAGGCCGTCACGTTCGCCGTGTTCCACGAGCTCCGCAACCGGCTGCCGTCGAAGGAGGCGTCGGACGTCGCGGCGCAGCTCCCGGCGGCGCTGAAGCGCCTGTGGTGGGAGTCGGACCGCGCCGAGAGCGGGGCCGAGAGGATCCACGGCGAGGAGTTCGTCGGGCGGGTTCGGCGGTTCGCCTCGCTGCCGGACGACGCGGAGGCCGAGCGCGGCGTGCGCGCCGTGTTCGGCACGCTCCAGCGGCTCCTCGGCAGCGCCACCGGGACGGAGGGCGAGGCGTGGGACGTCTTCAGCGTGCTCCCGAAGGACCTGAAGATGCTCTGGCTGGCCGCGGCCGAGCACCGGGCGCCCTGAGGCGCCGTCAGCGCTCCCAGGTCGCGAGCAGCGTTCCGTCGTCGGACCAGGCGTAGGTCGCGCGACCGCGGAACGCCTTCCGGAGCTCGTGCGCGATGCGGTGCGCGAGCTTCTGCGACGTCGTGACGATCTCGAGGACGTCGCCCCGGCGCTCGATCGCGCTCAGACGCCGCTCGGGCTGCGTCGAGGCGCTCCGCGCGGCGACGTTCGCGATCCGCCGGCGGATCGCATCCTCGTGGAGGCGCGCATAGGGCCCGCGGACGAGGACGCGCCCGAAGCCGACGGACGCCCCGGCCTGCTCGCAGGCCGGGCAGGTGGTCCAGTGCGCGCGCGCGAGGAGCGGTCCGCTCGCCTGCCGACCCGTGTGCCAGACGCGGCGGGCGAAGACGGCTCCACAGCGCGCGCACACCGACGGCTCGCGGAGACGCCCGCGGGTCGCTTCGCCGGCGTGCGTCTTCTTGGGTCGCGCGGCGCGCCGGTTCAAGCTGCGAATCAACCCCTTGCCGCTCCCGGTCGGCATGACCCCTCCTCGTCGTTCCGCGGCAGCAAGGGGCGAGCCAGCCGTCGGGCGGCGGCGACGCCGCCCGACGTCGGACCCGCTTCTCACCCACACGAATGGGCCGAGCCGCGCGTGACGCGGGTGAGAATCGCGCGCGCAGCGGCGCACCCGCGCTCCCGGCATGGCGGTTGCTCGCGGCGATCCTTTGCATGGCCCGTCCCGGCGTGTGGGCACTCGTCCTCGCCGGCGGGGACGGCGTGCGTCTCCAGGGCCTCACCCGGGCGCTCACCGGCGCCCCGATCCCGAAGCAGTACTGCCGGATCGTCGGCGACCGGTCGATGCTCGAGGCGACGCTCGCGCGCACGGCACCGCTCGTGCCGCCGGCACGCACCCTGGCGGTCGTGAATCGCGACCACCTGCCGCTCGCGCGCGAGCAGCTGCGCGTCCTGCCCGCGCGCAACGTGCTCGTGCAGCCGTCGAACCGGGACACGGGACCGGGAATCCTCTTCGGCCTGTTCCGCCTCGCGCGGCGCTCCCCCGCCGCGACGGTCGTCGTCCTGCCGACAGACCACTTCGTCCGCGACGAGGGCCGCTTCCTCGCGCACCTCGCGCGCGCGATCGACGTCGTCCGGCGCCTGCCGAAGCGGATCGTCCTCCTCGGCATCGTCGCGCAGCGCGCGGAGACCGGCCTCGGCTGGGTCCAGCCGGGCCGCGCGCTCTCGGACGACGCGACGATGCCAGCGTTGCGCGTGCGCGCGTTCGTCGAAAAGCCCGACGCGGCCACGGCGGAGGCGATGATGCGGGCCGGTGGCCTCTGGAACTCGTTCGTCATGTGCTTTCGCCTGGACGCGATGTTCGCGCTGCTCGCACGCCACCGTCCGCACGACGTCGCCGCGCTTCGCCGCGGCGGCGTCCGCAGCCATTCCGCGCTCCCGCCGTGGAACTTCTCGCGCGACTTCCTCGCGCGCGTCCCACGCCGCCTCCTCGTCGTCCCCGTCGGCGACGTCGGCTGGAGCGACTGGGGGACGCCCGAGGCGATCGAGCGGAGCCTCGTCGCGCTCAACGTGGTGCCGCCGTGGCGCCGCCGCCGGACGCGGAACGAGGTGGCCGCGTAGCGGACGGCGCGCCGCGCGGGGGAGCGCTCGTGTACTGCCGCGTGATCGCGTGCGACTTCGACGGCACGGGCGCCGCGAACGGACGGCTTGCGCCCGAGACGGCGAGCGTCCTCGCGTCCGCGCGCGCGCTCGGCTTCGTCACGCTCCTCGTCACCGGCCGCGTGCTCGAGGATCTCCAGGCGGCTCAGGTGCCGTTCGCGAGCTTCGACGCGGTCGTCGCCGAGAACGGTGCGCTCGTCTGGCTCCCGGCGACGAACCGGACGATCCAGCTCGCTCCGCCGCCGCCCGACGCGTTCCTCGCGGAGCTCCGGGCGCGCGGCATTCCGTACCACGCGGGCGCCGTCGTCGTTGGCACGTGGGACCGGCACGGATCGGATATCCTCCATCTCATCCGGCGCTTCGGGATGGCGAGCCAGCTCGTCTACAACCGCGAAAGCCTCATGGTGCTCCCGAGCGGCGTCGACAAGGCGGTCGGCGTGCAGCGGGCCCTCGACGAGCTGCACCGCTCGCCCCGCAGCATGGTCGCGTTCGGGGACGCCGAGAACGACCGCCCACTCCTCGAGCTGGCGGAGGTCGGGATCGCGGCGCGGGGGTCGGTCCCGGCGATCGCGACGGCGGCGGACGACCGGCTGGCACTCCCGGGCGCGGCGGGGGTGGCGCACTATGTCCAGCGGCTGCTCGACCGGGGCGGGTCGCTCGAGACGCCGGCCCGCCGGCGGATCGTCGTCGGCGAGGGCGAGGACGGGAAGCCGGTCGCCCTGCCGACGTCGGGGGTGAACGTGACGATCAGCGGCGATCCGCGGTCGGGGAAGTCGTGGATGGCGGGCCTCCTCGTCGAGGCGCTCGTCGAGCAGGGCTACGTGCTCTGCGTCTTCGACCCCGAGGGCGACTACACCGTCCTCGGCGGGCGCCCGCGCGTCCTCGTCCTCGGGGCGGACGTCCCCCTCCCCGCGCCCGCGGCGCTCCCGAACGTGCTGCGCGACGAGCCTTCGAGCCTCGTCGTGAACCTCGCGCCGCTGGCGCACGCGGACAAGGTCCGCTACGTCGAGACCGCGGTCGCGTGTCTCGACGCGGCCCGTGCGGTCTCCGGCATCCCGCACTGGGTCGTGCTCGACGAGGCGCACTACTTCCTGCACGCCCGCACCGCGCTCGCCCGCCGCTTCGAAGGGCGCACCGGAAGCTACGCCTTCGTGACGTACCGACCGAGCCTGCTCGCACCGGCCGTGCTCGCGGACGTGAACGCGCATCTCGTGATGCGGACGACGCTCGAGGAGGAGCGCTATTTCCTGACCGGTCTCCTGCAGGCGCACGGTCCGCGCGACCTCGTCGCGTCCGACGCGCTCGCTCGCGTCCAAGAGGGGCGGCCCGCGCTCCTCCTCGACGTCGCCGGGGCGCCCTCGTGGCGGCTCTTCACGCCCGCGCCCCGCACGACGGCGCAGGCGCACCACGGGCGGAAGTACGCAGACACCCTCCTGCCCGGCGACCGCGCGTTCCGCTTCCGGGAGGACGGCGCCGGGACCGTCGCCCGCAGCGTGGTCGAGTTCGCCGCCGCGGTCGAGCGGGTCCCGATGGCGTCCCTCCGCCACCACCTGCTCGGCGGCGACTTCTCCCGCTGGGCGGCCGACGTCCTCGGCGACGTGCGGCTCGCCGCCGCCTTCCGCAAGCTCGAGGAGACGACGCGCGTCGGGGCGGCGCCGAGCCGCGCGGAGCTGCTCGCGCACGTGCGGGACCTCTACGCGATCTGACCGTTCGCAGCCGGGCGCCGCGGCGCGGCCGGGGTTGTCACGTTCGGGAACGGCGTGGCCGGAGGCCGCGCCGTCCGGCCGGCGGGCGCCGGCATGGCGCCTGCACGAGGAGCCGCCATGCAGATCCCCCTACAGGTGACGTTCCGCAACATGCCACGGTCGCCCGCCGTCGAGGCGGCCGTGCGGGAGCGTGCGGACAAGCTCGAAGAGTTCCATGGCCGCGTGACGGGGTGCCGCGTCGTGATCGAGGCGCCGCACCGCCGCCACCGCCAGGGCACGCTGTACCACGTCCGCGTCGACCTCACGGTGCCCGGGCGCGAGATCGTGGTGAGCCGCGAGCCGGCAGCGCACCACGCGCACGAGGACGTGTACGTCGCGATCCGCGACGCGTTCGACGCCGCCCGGCGCCAGCTCGAGGACCACGTGCGCGAGCAGCGCGGCGCGACCAAGCTCCACGAGCCGCCGCCCCACGGAGTCGTCGCGAAGCTCTTCCCGGAGAAGGGCTACGGCTTCATCCAGACGGCGGACGGGCGGGAGGTGTATTTCAATCGCAACAGCGTCGTGGACGCCGAATTCGACCGGCTGAAGGTCGGCGACGCGGTGCGCTTCAGCGAGGAGCCGGGCGTCGAGGGGCCGCAGGCGACGACCGTGCACGTGGCTTCCCGTCACGCGCCGGGCTTCTCGCGCGCGAGCCAGTAGCGGCGTGCCACTTTTGCGAAAGATCTCCGCCGCCAGCCGCCCCCGGGCGACGGCGGCGCCTGGCACGCGATTCGCTCGGCCGACGGGCATGATCACGAGCGAAAACGACCCCCGCCGCCTGATCGCCCGCCTCGCCGCCGCGATCGTGGCGTCGAACGGACACGTCACCGCGCCCGAGATCGAGGCCCTCGACGAGCTCGACTTGCTCGGGCTCGGCCGGCTGTCCGAGATCGCCCGCGAGGAGATGATGCACGCCGTCGAGGAGCCGATCGACGTCCAGGCGGCGTGCGACGCGCTCGCGGCGGTCGGACCGGAGACGCTGGAGGTCGTGCTCACCGTGCTCGCGCGCGTCGCGACGAGCAACGGCGCGCCCGGCGAGTCCGCCAGGCGCACGTTCGAGGCGATCGCGGCCGCGCTCGGCGTCCCTCCGGCCGACGCGACCCGGATGCTCGACGCGGCGGCCGCGCGCAGGGTGCGACCCTCGCTCGGGTCGGAGCGGCATCCGGGCGTGCCGCCGGAGCGTGGCCGAACCGACGCCGAGCGGCGGCTCGGCGTCGAGGCCGGGGCGTCGCTCGAGCGGCTCGAGGCCGCCTATCTCGCCGCCGTCGAGCGCTACGCGCCGGCGAAGCTCGCCCCGCTCGGCGCGGAGTTCGTCGCGCTCGCCGTCCGGAAGCTCGCGGCGCTGACGGAGGCCTTCGAGGAGGCGCGCGCGCAGCGGCTCGACGTCGGACCCGCGTCGAGGGTCTGAGGGCGCGCGGCCGGCCGCCGACGGCGGGAACGTGCCTTGCTTCGCTCTGGGTGCATGGGGCCGCCCTTCGGCGAGGCACCGTCGCTCGGGGCGGACGCGCTCCGCGTCCTCGAGGCGCGCTATCTCCGGCGCGATGACACGGGCCGGGTGATCGAGTCGCCGGCCGAGCTCTTCGCGCGCGTCGCGCGAGGCGTCGCGGAGGGCGAGCTCCTCACCGGCACGGCGCGGGCCGCCGCGCGCTGGGAGGAACGGTTCCACGCCCTCCTCGCCACGCTCGACTTTCTGCCGAACTCGCCGGTCCTCATGAACGCCGGCACGCCGCTCGGGCAGCTCGCAGCTTGCTTCGTCGTCCCGGTCGGGGACAGCATGGAGGAGATCTTCGACGCGCTCCGGGCGATGGCGCTCGTGCAGCGAACGGGCGGCGGGACCGGCTTCTCCTTCTCGCGGCTCCGCCCGCGCGGCGAGGTGGTCGCTTCGACGGGCGGAAGCGCGTCGGGCCCGGTCTCCTTCATGCGCGTCTTCGACGCGGCGACGGAGCACATCAAGCAGGGCGGCCGGCGCCGCGGCGCGAACATGGCCGTGCTGCGCGTCGACCACCCGGACGTGCTCGAGTTCGTCGAGTCGAAGCGCGACGGCACGAGCCTCCAGAACTTCAACCTGTCGGTCGGCGTGACCGATCGCTTCATGGCGGCGGTCGTCGCCGACGCCCGGTGCGAGCTGGTGCACCCGGGGCGAGGGACGGCGACGGCGTCGCTCCGCGCGCGCGAGGTCTTCGACCGTATCGTCGAGGCGGCGTGGGCGACGGGCGATCCGGGACTCGTCTTCCTCGACGCCGTGGAACGGGCGAACCCGACGCCGGCGCTCGGTGAGATCGAGACGACGAATCCGTGCGGCGAGGTGCCGCTCCTCCCCTGGGAGAGCTGCGTGCTCGGGTCCGTGAACCTGGCGCACATGATCGCGACCGAGGGCGGGTCGACGACCGTCGACTGGCGCCGCCTCGCCCGGACCGTCCGCGCCGCCGTCCGCTTTCTCGACGACGTCATCGAGGTGAGCCGCGAGCCGCTCGCCGAGATCGGCCGGGCGACGCGGAGGACGCGGAAGATCGGCGTCGGCGTCATGGGCTTCGCCGAGCTCCTCGTCCGTCTCGGCGTGTCCTACGGCGAGCGCGCGGCCGTCGCCTGGGCGGATCGGCTCTCGGCGTTCGTTGCCCAGGAGGCGCGCGTGGCCTCGCGGGAGCTCGCCGAGGAGCGCGGGGTCTTCCCGGCGTGGGGCCGGAGCGCGCACGCGGCGCGCGGCGAGCGGCTGCGGAACGCGACGCTCCTCTCGGTCGCGCCGACCGGGACGATCAGCATCGTGGCCGGCACGAGCGGCGGCATCGAGCCGCTCTTCGCGCTCGCGTATCGGCGCGCGCACACGCTCGGCGGCGCGCCGTTCGCCGAGCTGAACCCCGTCTTCCGCGCGTGGCTCGAATCCCAGGGGCTCGACGCGGCGCCCCTCCTCGCGGGCGTCGTGGCCGAGGGGCATCTCGGGCGCGTCGCCGGGGCGCCGGCCGCCGCGCGCGCGCTCTTCGTGACCGCGACCGAGCTTCCGCCGTCGCAGCACCTCGCCGTGCAGGCCGCGGTCCAGCGCCACGTCGACAACGCGGTGTCGAAGACGGTCAACCTGCCGGAGGAGGCGCGCCCCGACGAGGTGGCGGCGACGTATCTCGAGGCCTGGCGCCTCGGCCTCAAGGGGGTCACCATCTACCGGGCGGGGTCGCGCGACCAGGTGTTCGAGCTCGGCATGGGCGAGCGCGCGATCGGCCGCGAGCTGTTCGCGCGTTGCGATCCGGACGCCTGCCGCCTGTAGAATGACGCCGCCGATGGGACGCTTTCGCGTGCTCGAGGAGATCGCCCTCGCGGACCTGGCGCTCGAGATCGAGGGGGACGGCCTCGACGACCTCTTCGCGACCGCCGCGCGCGCGCTCGCCGAGCTGACGGTCGACCCCGCGACGCTCGACGGCCGCGTCGAGCGCCGCGTGACGCTCGACGCGCCCGCGCTCGATCTCCTCCTCTACGACTGGCTCGCCGAGCTGATCTTCCTGAAGGACCGCGATCGCGATATCTTCCCCGAGGTCGAGGTGCGGGTGACGGCGGGCACGCCGTCCCGCCTCGAGGCGACCCTCCGGGGCGGCCGCATCGAGCGCGGGGCGACCGTCCTGCACGTCGACCCCAAGGCGCCGACCTTTCACCGCCTCGCCGTCGAGCCGCTTCCCGCGGGCCGCTGGCGTGCGACGGTGGTGATCGACGTGTGAAGCCATGGAGATACGCCGCGTCGCCGACTGCATCTGGGAGATCCCGCCGAGCGCGAAGCCGGGGATGCGCGTGCCGGCGCGCATCTACGCGTCGGAGGCGCTCCGCGCGGCGATGGACCGGGGCGTGTTCGAGCAGGTGACGAACGTCGCGTGCCTCCCGGGAATCGTGGGCGCGGCGCTCTGCATGCCGGACGGGCACTGGGGATACGGCTTCCCGATCGGGGGCGTTGCCGCATTCCGTGCAGACGCGGGCGTCATCTCGCCGGGGGGTATCGGCTTCGACATCAACTGCGGGATGCGCCTCCTCGCGACGCGCCTCGACGAGGCCGAGGTCCGCCCGCGGCTGCACGAGCTGGTGGACGGGCTCTTCCGCGCCGTCCCCGCGGGCGTCGGCGCCGAGGGCTTCGTGCACGTGACCGAGGACGAGCTCCGGGAGGTGATGGTCGAGGGCGCCGGGTGGTGCGTGCGGCGCGGCTACGGCTGGCCGGAGGACGTGGAGCGGATCGAGAGCCGGGGCCGGCTCCCGTGGGCCGATCCCGCGCAGGTGAGCGCGAAGGCGATCGGCCGCGGCATCGACCAGCTCGGCACGCTCGGCTCCGGGAACCACTACCTCGAGATCCAGGTCGTCCGCGCGCTCCACGACGCGACCGTCGCACGCGCCCTCGGCGTCACCGGCCCCGGACAGGTCCTCGTCATGCTGCACTGCGGGTCGCGCGGCTTCGGGCACCAGGTGGGCACGGACTACCTCCGCATCTTCGTCGGCGCGATGGCGCGGTACGGGATCAGCGTGAACGACCGCGAGCTCGCGTGCGCGCCGTTCCGCTCGCGCGAGGGTCAGGCGTACTTCGGCGCGATGGCCGCCGCCGCGAACGTCGCGTTCGCGAACCGGCAGGTGATCACGCATCGCGTGCGCGAGGTCGTGTCGAGCGTCTTCGGCCGCGACGCGCGCGACCTCGGGCTCGACGTCGTGTACGACGTCTGCCACAACACCGCGAAGCTCGAGCAGCACGTCGTCGAGGGCGCGCCGCTCGATCTCGTCGTGCACCGCAAGGGCGCGACGCGCGCCTTCGGCCCCGGCCATCCCGACGTCCCCGCCGCGTACCGCGCGGTCGGCCAACCGGTCATCATCGGCGGCTCCATGGAGACCGGCTCCGCCCTCCTCGTCGGCACGGCGACCGCGATGCGCGAGACCTTCGGCTCGACCGCCCACGGCGCCGGCCGCACGATGTCCCGCCACGAGGCGAAGCGCCGCGTCCGCGGCGACGAGCTGCTCCGCAGCCTCGAAGCGCGCGGCATCGTCGTCCGCGCCGCCTCCCGCTCCGGCGTCGCCGAGGAGGCCGGCTTCGCCTACAAGGACCTCGACGCCGTGGTCGGCGTCCTCGACCACCTCGACATCTCGCACGCGGTCGCGAGCTTCAGTCCTGTCGGGAACGTGAAGGGGTAGCGTCGCCGTTCCTCCGTCGAGCGTGCTCGAGCGAGGCGCTCCCGACGTGGGTCAGCCGCTGTCGCACGGCACGTCCTCGACGTCCGCTTCCGGCGCGCGGGGGAGGTGCCGCGCGCCGTCGACGTGGCGATGGCGTCATGCGAGTGCCGGAGAGACGCGCCGATGACGCGTTGCCCCTGCGGGAGCCGGGGCAGGCGCCCTACGCAGCGCGGCCGCCATCGCCGCCGCGTTGGCACGAGGGCTGCATTCGCCGTCCCGCATGGATCAGCGAATCCCTCCAGCGCTTTTCCGAGTTGCCGCTGCTCTCGCCGCGGTCGTCTCCCTGGCGGTCGCTCCGGCCTCACACGCGCTCAGTAAGAAGGAACGGGCGTGTCAGGTGGCGATCGGCAAGGCCGGAAAGGCCTTCGTGGACGCCGAGCTCGCAACCCGCGGCCAGTGCAAGATGAAGCTCGCGCAGGGCAGGGATTGCAGTCCGAGCGCGAAGACGAAGAAGAACGAGGCCAAGCTGCGCAAGGTGCTCCACAAGTGCGGCGGTGTGACGCTCTCGAACCTGCCCGGGGGCGGCTGCGCCGCGACGGCCGGGAGCGGCGGCGTCTCCGCCCTCGCCGACTGCCTCATCACCGGTCACGAGACCGCGCTCGACTCCCTCATCAACGACGAGTTCGGGCTGGCGGCGTCGGAGACCGAGGTCGTGATCGAGGGCAGGATGGCACAGGCGACCTCGACGCTCCTCCCGCCCGCCAACCTCGCCCGCTACCGCGCCGTCTCGACCGCGCCCCTCGCCCTGACCGACCTGACGCTCTTCTGCGTCACCTTCGCCGACCCGCCGACGAGCGCCAGCAGCGCGATCGGCGCGGACGGCGGCTTCTCGCTCTCGATCGCCGCCGCCGGGCTGCCCTTCGGCTGCTTCGTCGTCGACGAGGCGACCGGCGAGCAGGTCGCGACGCTCGTCTTCCGGAGCGGGGGCACCGACGCGACCCAGGTGCAGGGGACGAACGGCACGCTCGACCTCGGCACCGTGAGCCTCGACCTCGGCACCGGCGAGGCCGTGGTCGACGCGAGCGGCCTCGGCGGCAAGACGACGTGCGAGGCGGGCGTCACCAACCCGGTCGACTTCACCGGGACCTGGCGGCTCACCTGCACGCCGGGGCCCCCGGGCTCCGGCTACGGCTGCCCGCCGCCGGGCGCCCCGGGCGCCCCGCAAGGCTTCTACCTGCACCGGGTTCCCGGCACGGACGCGAGCGGGACGCCGATCTACTGGCTCGGGATGTGGGATTCCATCGACGCGTTCAAGGCCTGCGGGCAGGTCGAGGGGCTGGCCGCCACGGACGGCGGCACGACGACGGCGTCGGGCGCGTCGCTCGGCGTTCCCGACGGCCCCTTCCACTTCGCGGACGACGCGACGGCGTTCGCCGCGATCGACTCCGTCTCCTCGCCGAAGCCCGGCCCGCCCCCCGGCGCAGGCGGCGGCGCTCCCGGCCCCCAGCCGATGGGCATCTGCAACTCGACCGCCGACCACTGCGGCACCGTCCAGAACGCCGACGGCCAGACGTGCACCGACCCGCAGCCCGGCGTCCCGCCGAACTGCTGGGGGCGGCCCGACTTCGCGACCATGCCGCCGACCTTCGTGCCGTTCACCGACGAGCAGTGTCGGCGGATGTGCTACACGATGAACCTCTACGGCTTCGGCGGCCCCGACGGTCCGCCCTGGATCCGCCAGGCGCTCCTCGGCGCGAACCTCTGCGTGGAGCGCGGCGTGAACGACATGTCCGTCCCGCCGGACGACCCGAGCTTCGTCCGCAAGACGGGCACGCCGCTCGGGCGCATGCTCCTCGACAAGCTCAACTACACGTGCGACGACGCGGCCTCGGTCGTCCACAAGTTCGAGACCTTCACCATCGGGCTCCCGCCGCAGCAGAACGATCAGCCTGGACCGCCCCCCGTCTGCCACGTGACCGAGCGGGCGGAGATCACGCTCAAGATGGAGAGCCCGACGAAGGTCCTCGGCTCCTTCAAGCAGACCGCCACGCTCGCCCCCGGCGACCCCGCGCAGTGCACGGACGACGGCAACCCGCAGAACCCGATCGCGCAGCTGCTGAAGAACCCGCGGCGCATGCTGTTCACGCTCACGCGATAGCGCGCGTTCCCGCCTGCGCGCCGGCGGTGCCCCGACGGCGTCGAGCGACGGCACGTGGTCGGCGCGCGCCGCGCGCGGGCCCGCAGGTCACCTCGCCGGCGGGGGGTCCCGGCGGGCGATGGGGCGCCTCGCCCCGGCGGTCCGCGCGTCCACCTCCGCCGCGAGCGCGAGCAGCGCGGGCGCGATGCGCACGCGGAACGGCGGCGCCGGCTCGAGTCCGCGGAGCGCGGGGGGCAGTCCCGCGAGCTCGGCCGCGGCGCGGGCGCGGATCTCGGCGAGCGACGGCGATGGACCGACGCGGCGGCCCGCACGCATGACGGGGCGGAGGAGGGGCTCGCCCACCTGCGGGTCGGATTCGATCGTGAGCACGTCCTCGCGGAGCGTCCCCTCGGCGTCGCGGCGGCGGAAGACCTGGCGGCGGCCGGGCCAGGAGCCCTTGCCCTCGGAGCGCTTGCGGCGCGGGATGCCGGCGTACTCGGTCAGCTTGTAGGCGCAGTCGAGCGATGGGGCGTCGGCGGACGTGTCGAGGCGCGTGCCGATGCCGAAGCCGTCGATCGGCGCGCCGGCGGCGAGCAGGGCGTGGATGATGCCCTCGTCCAGGCTGCCGCTCGCGAAGATCGTGACGTGGCGGAGGCCGCCGTCGTCGAGGATGCGCCGCACCCGCCGGGCGTGCTCGGCGAGGTCGCCGCTGTCGAGGCGCACGCCGTCGATCCGGATGCCCTCGGCCGCGAGCCCGGGCGCGATCGCGACCACTTTCTCCGCGGCCGCCTCGGTGTCGTACGTGTCGAGGAGGAGGACGACGCGCTCGCGCCGGTCGCGTGCGAAGTGCCGGAAGGCCTCCGCCTCGTCGTCGTGGGCCTGCACGAAGGAGTGCGCCATCGTGCCGAAGGTGGGGATGCCGAAGCGCATCCCGGCGAGCACGTTCGACGTCCCCGCCATGCCGGCGACGTACGACGCGCGTGCGGCGAGGAGGGCGGCCTCGGCCCCGTGCGCGCGGCGGAGCCCGAACTCGACGAGGAGCTTCCCGGGCGCGGCGAGGACCGAGCGCGCCGCCTTCGAGGCGACGACGGTCTGGAAGTGGACGAGGTTGATGAGCCGCGGCTCGACGAGCTGCGCCTCCATGAGGGGTGCCGTGACGCGGACGACGGGCTCGTCCGGGAAGAAGACCGTCCCTTCGGGCATCGCGTCGACGTCGCCCGTGAAGCGGAGCGCGCCGAGATGGTCGAGGAAGCGTGGGTCGAAGGAGCGCGTCGCGCGGAGCGCGTCGAGCTCCTCGGACGTCACCCGGGCGTGCTCGAGCCAGTCGAGGAGCTGCTCCAGGCCGGCGGCCAGGAGGAAGCTCCGCGCGGGCGGGAGCTTCCGCACGAAGAGGTCGAAGACGGCGACCTCGTTCATGCCGTGGCGGAAATAGCCTTCGAGCATCGTCAGCTGGTAGAGGTCGGTCAGGAGGAGGCTCGACTCGATCGGCGTCATCGCGCGAGCGCTTCGTGGCGGACGAGCGTCGCGCCGAGCCGCGCCATCTCTTCCTCCGCCCGGCGCCCGTCGCCGGGCGCGACGTCGATCGCGCGGATCGCGTCGGCGAGGACGAGCACCTCGAAGCCGCGGGCGAGGGCGTCGCGGGCGGTCTCGCGCACGCAGTACTCGGTCGCGAGCCCGCCGATGAAGAGGCGCCGGGCGCCGGCAGCGCGGAGACGGGCCTCGAGGTCGGTCCCCTGGAAGGCGGAGTACGCCTCGCGGTCGCGGTCGGTCGCCTTCGAGACGACCGCGGCGGACGGGGGCGCGTCGAGGCGCGGGTCGAAGGCCGCGCCGGGCGTGCCGGCGATGCAGTGCGGCGGCCACGGCCCGCCGCGCTCCCGGAACGAGCGGTGGTCGGGCGGGTGCCAGTCGCGCGTGAGGACGACGGGAAGTCCCCGCGCGCGCCAGTCGGCGAGGTAGCGGTTCAGGGCCGGAATGACCTCGTCGCCGCGCGGCACCGCGAGCGCGCCGCCGGGGAGGAAGTCGCGCTGCACGTCGGTCACGACGAGTACGTCGCCGGCGCCGATACGGATGGGCGCCGTGCCCGGGCGGTTGCCCATCGCATACGTCGCCATCGGAGGCCCTCCTCGAGTCCGTGCGAAGCAAGCCGCGTACCGGGACCCGGCGGCCGGGGCGGCTTGCGCGCGCCTTCGCACTAGCGCAAACCGGGCGGCGGGGGAATTGGCGGCTCCGGGAGCACGCGCCGACGCGGGTCTCGGGGAGCGGCATGGCACGCGGTTCGCTTCGAGCTGATCCGATGGCGGCGGAGGCCCTCGAGGTGGTCGGGCTCTCGGTGTCTTTCGGGGCGACGCGCGTGCTCGACGATGTGACCTTCCGCGTCGCGGCCGGCAGCTCGCTCGCCATCATCGGGCCGAACGGCGCGGGCAAGACGGTCCTCCTGAAGGCGCTCGTCGGTGCGCTTCCCGCCGAGGGCACCGTCCGCTGGGCGTCCGGGACGCGGATCGGCTACGTGCCGCAGAAGCTCGACATCGAGCGTGACCTCCCGCTCACCGGCGACGAGTTCCTGCGGGCGAAGGCCGCCGTCGCCCGCGTCCCCGGGGACGCGGCGGCCCGCGCGCTCGACCTCGTCCGGCTCCCCGCCGACGTCGCGGTCCGTCCGATCGGCACGCTCTCCGGCGGGCAGTTTCAGCGCCTGCTCGTCGCCTTCGCGCTCATGGGACGTCCGACCGTACTCCTCTTCGACGAGCCGACCGCGGGCGTGGACGAGCCGGGCGAGCAGGGGATCTACGACCTCTTCCGCCGCCTCCAGCGCGAGGAGGGCCTGACGCTCCTCCTCGTCTCCCACGACCTGAGCCTCGTGTACCAGCACGCGGACCACGTGCTCTGCCTCTCCCGCCGGCGGACGTTCTACGGCCCGCCGCTCGAGATCCTCACGCCCGAGCGCCTCCAGGAGGCCTACGGCGTGCCGGTCAAGTTCCACGCGCACGACCATGCGGGGACCTGACGCGCTCCTCGTCCCGGTCGCCATGGCGGTCGCGGCCGGCCTCGTCGGCTCCTTCGCCGTCATGCGGCGCATGACGCTCGCGTCGGACGCCATCTCGCACGTGGCGCTCCCCGGCATCGGTCTCGCGCTCGCGTTCGGCGTGAATCCCGTGCTCGGCGGCCTCGCCGCGCTCTTCGTCGGCACGGTGCTCGTCTGGGTGACGGAGCACGAGACGCGGCTCCCGACGGAAGCGATCATCGGCGTCGTCTTCTCGGCGGCGCTCGCGCTCGGCAGCATGCTCGCGTCGGGCGACGAGCTGATCGAGGCGCTCTTCGGCACACCGCGCGCCGCCGGCGGCGCCGAGACGATCCTCGGCCTCGCCGGCGCGGCGCTCGTGATCGTCTTCGTCCTGTGGGCGCGGAACGCGCTCGTGATCGCGCTCGTCTCGCCCGACCTCGCCCGCACGGCCGGCGTCCGCGTCGAGCGCCTGAACCTCCTCTTCCTCCTCGCGTTCGCGCTCGCGGTGGCGCTGGGCCTCCGCTACCTCGGTGTGCTGCTCATGGGCTCGCTCATCATCATCCCCGCGACGACGGCGAAGCACCTCGCGCGGAGCCTCCGCGGCATGCAGACGGCGTCGGTCGCGATCGCGGTGGCCGCGACCATCGCGGGCTCGCTCGCCGCGCCGGCGCTCGGGCTCGAGAGCGGCCCGCTGGTCATCACGATCGCCGCGACGATCTTCTTCGTGAGCCTCCTCGTTCGCCGGGAGGCGTGAGCGGCGGCGCCGCGGGCTCGCGCCGCCACCGCCAGAGCGCGCGCAGCGCCGCCGCGCGCGCGGCGGCGAGGCTGCCGCCCGTGTCGACGACGACGTGGCGCTCCGCGGGCGCGAACGGCTCGTCGTGCGCCCGCTGCGCGAGGTAGGTGTCCCAGCGCGCGTCGGAGATCGACGGCCCGGCGTCCCGCGCGACGAGCCGGGCCCGCACGACCGCCTCGTCCGCCTCGCAGCGCACGAAGAGCCACGGCCGACGCTGGCGGCGGGCGGCGCCGACGAGGCGGTCGCGGTCGGCGCGGGCGATGAAGGTGGCGTCGACGACGACGCCGCGCCCGCGCTCGAGCGTCCGCTCCGCTTCGGCGACGACGGCGTCGTACGTCGCCGCGCGCGCCTCCGCGGTGTAGAGGGCCTCGCCCCACGGCGCCCGCGCCGGCGCCTCCGGCGCGAGGCCCGCGCGCGCCTTGCGGACCGCGTCGGTGCCGACGAGCGCGAAGCCGGTCGTCCGGGCGATCTCGGTCGCGAGTGCCGTCTTGCCGGTCCCGCTGAGCCCGGCGCACGCGATCACCGCGGGACCACCCGCGCCCCACGCGTAGCGCAGCGCGAGCGCGAAGTGGCGCCGCGCGCCCGCCGCGGCGGCCTCGCGGTCCGCGGGCGCGACCTCCGGCTCCGTGCTCTGGAGCCCCTCGACCATCCCGCGCACGGTGGCGAGCTGACAGGCGTAGAGCGGGCGGAGCAGGCGGACGTCCGGGTCGCCGGCGGCGGCGACGTAGGCCGCGACGAGCCGCTCGGCGAGGTCGGGACGTTCGAGGCGCTCGAGGTCCATCGCGAGGAAGGCGATCTCGTACGCGACGTCGTTCGAGCGGAGCTGCGGCGAGAACTCGATGCAGTCGAAGATCCAGATGCCGGGCGCGAGGGGCGCGAGGCCGCCCGCCGCCGGGACCGGGGCGTCGACGAAGCAGACGTGCTCGGCGTGGAGGTCGCCGTGGCCCTCGCGGATGCGGCCCGCGTCCTGTCGTGCGCGGAGGAGGGTCTCGTGCGTGCGGATGAACGTCGGCCCGAAGTCGGCGAGGACCTCGTGGTCCTCGGGCGCGAGGAGCGTTCCGGCGAAGGGCGCGGTGTTCGCGACGACGCCTTCCCACCGTGCGACGAGACGCTCGGGGGCCGCGTGGACGGCGACCTCCGGCCCGGTTGGCGCCGTGCGGTGGAAGGCGGCGAGCCGGGCGGCGAGCGCGTCCATCATCGCGTCCTCGACGGCGCCGCGCCGGACGAGGGCGACGAGCATCCGGTCGGCGGGGAGCTGGCGCATCCAGACGACGTGGTCGACCGCCTCGCCCGCCGCGCCCAGCCGGAGGACGCCGGCCGCGGCGCGGCCGATCGGGAGCACGCCCAGGTAGACGGTCGGGGCGAGCCGGCGGTTCAAGCGCACCTCCTCCTCGCAGAACCGGCGGCGGAGGGCCGGCGTGCTGAAGTCGAGAAAGGAGAAGCGCACGGGCTTCTTCAGCTTGTAGACGTAGGGCGGGGCGAGGAAGACGTGCGAGATATGCGTCTGCACGTGCTCCACGCGCGCGGGGCGATGGGGGTAGAAGGCGGGATCGGAGAGCGCGCGGATCAGCTCCTCTTCGGACCCGGGGTCCATCCACCGCTCGCCCATGCAAGAGCGCTGCCGGCCCCCGCGCCGCGGGCGCCTGCCTGCCGCGGTCACGACCCCGCGCGCCGCGCGCGGTCGGGGGCCCGCGCGCGCGCCCGGTCCTCCCCCGCGAAGAACCGCTTGATCCGTGCCTGCTCAGCGCGCACGTCCGCGCGGCCGAGGTCGATCAGCCGCCCGCAGAACCCGGCGTCGAAGAGGAGGTAGCTCGTGAGCTCGGCCACGGACGGGTCCGAGCCGAGGCCGCGCATGAGGTAGCGGAGCGCGCGGGGGACGCGGTGCGCGAACTCCCCCGCCAGCTCGCGCACGCGCCGCGACGGCCGGAGCCAGAGCACGTCGACCAGCCGGAACGGCTGTCCGGCGTCGCGGGTCCCCGCGCAGTGGAGGAGGCTCGCGTTCACGCGCTCGCTGTGCTCGACGTCCACCTCGATCGCGTCGAGCATCACGGCGTCGAGCAGCACGCCTGCGATCTGCGCGACCGTGGGCGGCGTGCGGCGCCGGCGGCGACCGGGGACCGAGGGGCCGCTCACGCCGATCGCGACGATGCGGTCGGCGCCGAGGTTGATGGCGGGGCTGAGCGGGGCCGTGTTCCGGATCGAGCCGTCGCCGAAGTGGACGCCGTCGATCTCGACGGGCGGGAAGAAGATCGGGATGGCGCTCGAGGCCATCAGATGCCGCGCGTCGACGCGCGCCCGCTCGATGCGCCAGCGCCGCCGCGTCCAGGTCGGCGTGCCGGGCGGCGCCTGGAGGAAGACGACGCCGTTCGAGCTGCCGAGGTCCGTCGCCACGAGCGCGAGGGCGCGGAGCGCGCCCGAGCGCACGTTCGCCGCGATGCGAGCGAACGACACGCGCGCGTCGAGGAGCGCGTGCAGCGGGCTCGTGTCGAGGAGCGCGTTCGCCTGCACGCGGCCGGTCACGCCGCCGAAGGAGAGGTCCCACGCCCAGCGCGCGCCGATCCGCCCGAGCGACAGGGGGTCGGTGCGGAACACGTCGTGCGGATGGATCTCGCGCCACACGCGCTCGAGGCGCGCGAGCCCGTCCTCGAACGCGTCCGCGTAGGCGGCGAGCGCGGCGGCGTTGATCGCGCCCGCGCTCGACCCGACGAGGACGTCGAAGCCCGAGCGCAGCACGCCGAGGTCGGCGAGGCCGCGGAGCACGCCGACCTGATACGCGCCCCGCGCGCCGCCGCCGGAGAGGACGAGCGCCGTACGGGGAATCCCCTCTTTCGGCATCCAGTCCGGCATGGCCCGCGCGGTGAGTGGATGCAAACGACGCGGACCGGGTCGCGCGCCCCGCGTCAGGGGGATGCCCGGCCGCGCGGCGAAAGCCATGCGCGCACCTCGAGCAAGAAGCGTTCCGACGGCCGGCCGCGCGGGGTCAGTCGAAGAGGATGAGCGGCTTGATGATCCCGTCCTCCTTCCGCTGCATCATCCGGAACGCCTTTTCGACGTCGGCGAAGCGGAGCCGGTGCGTCGTCATGAGCGTCGGGTCGACGCGCCCGTTCTCGATGCAGCGGAGGAGCCGGCGCATCCGCGCCGACCCGCCCGGGCAGAGCGCCGTCCGGATCGTCTTGTCGCTCATCCCGACACCCCACGCGAGCCGCGGGATGCGGACGAAGTGGCCCTCGCCGTGGTAGCCGACGTTCGAGATCGTACCGCCGGGCCGGGTCGCCCGAATGCACGCTTCGAACGTCGCCTCGGCGCCGAGCGCCTCGATCGCGGAGTCGACGCCGTGCCCGTCCGTCAGCGCGAGGATCGCGTCGACCGGGTCGCGCGCGGCGAAGTCGACCACGACGTCGGCGCCGTAGCGCCGCGCGAGCTCCTGGCGCCGCGGCATGCTCTCGACCGCGATCACGAGCCCCGCGCCGAGGAGACGCGCGCCGACCGTCGCCATGAGCCCGACCGGCCCCTGCGCGAAGACGGCGACCGTGCCGCCGATCGGGATGGCGGCGTGCTCGGCGGCGACGAAGCCGGTCGAGAGCATGTCGGCGCAGTAGACGGCCTGCTCGTCGGTGACGCCCGGCGGGATGGGCGTGAGGTTCGCCTGCGCCTGGTTCACGTGGAAGTACTCGGCGAGGCTGCCGTCCTTCACGTTCGCGAACTTCCACCCGCCGAGCATCTCGGTGCACTGCGACGGGAAGCCGCGCAGGCAGTTCTCGCAGGTGAAGTCGGGCGTGATCGCGCCGACCAGCACGCGGTCCCCCGGCGCGAACCCGCGCACCGCGCTTCCGACCGCGTGCACGACCCCGACCGCCTCGTGCCCGAGCGTCAGGTCGCGCCGCTCGCCGATCGCCCCCGCGACGGTGTGCACGTCCGACGTGCAGACGAGCGCGGCCGTCGTCTTCACGATCGCGTCGGTCGGGCCGGGCTCGGGCGTCGGCTTCTCCATGACGCCGACCTCGCCGATCCGCCGCATGACGAATGCCTTCATGCGCGCCCGGTACCGCCGCGCACCGCGCGCCGCAATCGCGTGGAGTCCGGAGCCGCGGCCGGCACTCGGCCGGGTGCCCGCGCGCGCGTAGTGGGTCGGTGCGCGGGTCGTGCCGCATCGCGCGGGCGCACGGGGGAGCCCTCGCGGAGACGACAAGGTGCACCACCGCGTCCTT
>DASRHG010000107.1:0-13767 GCA_035650655.1 Binatia bacterium
GGTCGACCGACTACCCGCACCACGGGTGCGACTGGCCGGAGTCGCGCCGCGTCGTCGACGAGATGTTCCGCGACGTGCCCACCGCCGAGCGCCGACGCATGTGCGCGCTCAACGCCGCCGAGCTCTACCGCCTCGTTTGACGAGCCGGCTACCCGACGGCGCGGTCCACGTCTGGTGGGTGCGGCCGGAGCGCGTCGTGGGGGCGCGCATCGCGGCGTGCGCCGCCCTCCTCGCGCCCGACGAGCGCGCTCGGGTCGCCCGCATGCGGGCCGGCGAGGCTCGCCACGCGGCGCTCGTGACGCGCGCGCTCGTCCGGACGGTCCTGTCATGCTACGCCGACGTCGACCCGCGCGCCTGGGTCTTCGGCGCGGGCCGCCACGGCCGTCCGCGCATCGCCGGCCCCCCCGGCGCCCCTCGACTGTCGTTCAACGTGTCGCACACCCGGGGACTCGTCGCCTGCGCCGTCGGACGGCGCGCCGTCGGGGTCGACGTCGAGCGCCGGGCGCGGCGGGCGCCCGCGCTGGCCCTCGCCGGGCGCTGGTTCGCACCGGCCGAGGCGCACACCCTCCGCGCGCTCCCGTCCGCCCGCCGGCGGGCGCGCTTTCTCGCCCTCTGGACGCTCAAGGAGGCCTACGCGAAGGTGCGAGGCCTGGGGCTCACGCTCGGGCTGCGCCGCGTCCGCTTCGGGATCGATCGCACCGGGCGCGTGCGCGCCGCCTTCGCCCCCGGCGCCGGCCGTCCCGGCCGCTGGTCCTTCGCGCTCGTGCGGCCGACGTCGGGGCACCTGATGGCGGTCGCCGCCCGCCGCGCCGCCGGGCGGCGGACCGCGATCGTCGTCCGGGAGCTCCGCACTCTCGGCGAATGCGTTCCCGCCCGGCGGCCCGAACGTCCCGTTGACGGGTAGCGGGATCAGGCTCTAGACATCGGTAAGAGGCGCAAGGCCGGAGGGCCTCATGGCCGGCAGATCGTTCCTCGCGGCGTTGGTCCTCGCGCTCGTGGCGCTCGCAACGCCGGCTGGGATCGCGATCGCGCGCCGCCGCGGCCGCGCAAAGGACGCCCTGCGCGCGAGCGAGGAGCGCTTCCGGGTCCTCTGTGACTCGACGCCGCTCGGCATTTTCGAATGCGACGCGGGCGGGGCGTGCACGTATGCGAACCCCGCGTTGGAAGGGCTCACGGGGCGGCTGCTGGCGAGCCTGCGCGGGTTCGGCTGGGTGGATGTCATCCATCCCGAGGAACGCGACGCGATCCTCGAGAGCTGGGTGGCGGCGGCGGCTTCGGGACGGCCGTGGGGGCAGGAGCATCGCCTCGTGACGGCCACGCGCGAGGTCCGCTGGGTGCGGACCCTCGCCGCCCCGGTCCGCGCGAGGGACGGCGCGGTGATGGGCTACGTCGGTACGGTCGAGGACGTCACCGAGCACCGCAAGGCGGACGAGGCGATCCGCGACCTGCTCCAGCACGTGTCGGAGGACGTCGACCGCCTGAAGGCCGCCGAGCAGGCCCTGCGCACCGCCGACGCCGCGAAGGACCGCTTCCTCGCGAACGTCTCGCACGACCTCCGCTCGCCGCTCGGGGCGATCCAGATGTGGACGAAGCTGCTTCGCGCTCAGGCGCACGACCCGCGCGCCGTCCACGCCGCTGCCGCGGGCATCGACCGGGCGACGCTCACGCAATACCTCCTCGTGCAGGACCTGCTCGACGTGTCGCGCATCGTCGCCGGGAAGATGACGCTCGACGTCGCGCCGGTCGACATGCGTGCCGTCGTGCGGGCGGCGCACGATGCCGTCCACGAGGACGCGCAGGCCCGCGGCCTCCGCATCGTCGTCGACGAATCGACCGAGGTGCCGACGATCCACGGCGATCCCGCACGCCTCCAGCAGGTCGTGTGGAATCTCCTCGCCAATGCCGTCAAGTTCTCCCACCCCGGCGGGTCGATCACGGTCGGCCTCCGGGTGAACGCGCTCGACCTCGTCCTCTCGGTGCGCGACGAGGGCGTCGGGATCGAGCCCGATCTCCTGCCGCACGTCTTCGAGCCCTTTCGCCAGGCCGAGCCGCGCCCCGCCGCCGGGCGCGGGGGCCTCGGCCTCGGGCTCGCGATCGTGCAGCAGGTCATCGTCCTCCACGGGGGACGGGTCGTCGCGGAGAGCCCCGGGCGGGATCGCGGGGCGACGTTCACCGTCCGCCTCCCGCTCGCCGGCGTGCCGACGCACGCCGTCTCGCCCCGGAAGGAGCCCGCGCTCGATTCGTGAGCGGCGGAACGGTCAGAACCGCAATTCCCGGATGCTCGCCGCCTGCTCCGTCAGCGCCGCCACGACTTCCGAGACGCACGGCTCGTCGAGTCCGTGTCGTTTGCTCCCCCTCTTCACGTCGGCGCGCAGCTTCAACACCATCCGGCGTGCCTGCTTCACGAGCGCTCGCCCTCGCCTCTTGCTCGCATGATCGGCCGCTCGGAGCCGCTTCTGTATCTGCGGGACCCGCTTGTCGATCAACTTCTCGATCCACGGATTTCCCGCCGCGCGGCACGCATCGGAGGACGTGAGCCGTCCGAGCCGACATGCGAGGCCGGTCCCGGCGGGGAGCGGCAGGTGCCCGCATCCGAGGACTCGGTCGCACGCGTCCACCGTGCAGTCGTCGCCGTCGTCGCACACGAGCGGAAAGCTCCTCACGCAGCCCACGCCGGGGTCGCAGGTTGCGACGCCGTCGCACACGTTTCCGTCGTCGGGGCACACGAGGGCGTCGTGTCGACAGACGCCGTCGTCGGCGCAGGCGTCGACCGTGCACACGTTACCATCGTCGCAGGCCGCGTCCTCGAGACATTGCGCGAGCGGAACGGCGTTCACCGCCGCCAAGGCGTCGAGGCGGCCGGCTCCGGCGGCGAAGTCGGTCCCGCCTGGCCCGATGTCCACCGCCGTCGACCGCAGTATGGTGTGGACCGATCGCGCCGTCAGCCGCGGATTCTTGCTGCGCATCAGGGCGGCGACGGCGGCGGAATGGGGCGCGGCGGCAGACGTCCCGAAGAACCGACAGAACGGAGGGCATTGCGGAAACCCGCCGGCGTTCGAGATCGACACCCCGTCGAATGCCGCGATATCCGGCTTCGCGCGGCTCTCGATCGCGGGAACCGTGATCGTCACCGGGCCGCGGGAGCTGAAGTCCTCGACGTCATCTTCGCCGGGGTCCGACACATCGATTGCCCCGACGGTTACGACTTCGGGCACCGCAGGATGCCCGAAGATTCCTCCCGCCGAGGAATACTCCCATATGCTCCCGCCGATGCACAAGAGCTTCATGCGTCGCGCCTCGCCGCTGAATTTGTCGATCACGATGAACGCGACCGCCGGAAACGGCGATGCATTGACGACCGCCACGAACTCCCGCGGATCCTGCGTTCCCGTCTGAACGTCCGTGCTCGACGCGACCGGGGTGAGAAACTCGTCGAGAACGTAGAGATCGTAGTCGTCGGCCGCGTGGCCGAACGGATCGGCCCATTGAAGCACGCAGCGAAGGAGACCGAAGCCGTCGATGAGAATGCCGTCGGTGTTGTCGACCGGACCGCCGAAGAAGTCATGAAAGGACGTCGACGGCGAGGCTCGGTAGTCCTGTTCCAGATAGTCCTGTCCGTCGTTCCCCGCGGCAGAATGATACGAAACGCCGGCCTGGACAGCGGCCCGGACTGCCGTCGCGACGGGCCCGTCCTGAAAGAAGGGCTCGCCGAGGAATCCGACGTCGTCGACGATGACGTCGGCGCCCGCGGCGGTGAGACACTCGACCGCCTCGATCATCTCGACGCTCGTCCCGGGTCCGGAGAAAAGGAGCTTCGCCCCGGGTGCAATGTCGTGAACGATCTCGAGGATCGCGGTACCTTCGTCGCCGGTCCCCGCGCGGCACCGGACGTCGTTCGGGACGGTCACTTCGCCGAGGTCCCCGCTTGCTTGCGAGACGGTGAGGGAGTCGATGCCGTCCGAGATCACGCCGACCGTCACGCCGCTGCCGTCGAAGCCGAGCATCCGCGCGAGGTCCGCACGGGCCGCCTGGTCGCCCTCGGTCGTCGCCGCACCCACGCGAAAGACGGGAACGTCGGCCGGGTTCAACGCTTCGACGAAGGACAGCGCCGCCAGGCGCTTCACGTCCTTCGGCTCGATCGCAGCCTGGACGACGTTCAGCGCTTCACGGCTCGTCTCGATCCGAGCGCCCAGCTGCCGCAACGATTCGAGCTCCGCCGCGCCGACATGCTTCAGTCTGAGGTACACGCGCACCCGGCCGTCCGAGGAAAGGCTCGGCGGGAGGGCGACGAGCGGCCCTGCCGCGGGCCGCTTTGCGTCGGCCACTGCACGCAATGCGCTGCCGATCTTGCGCGTGGCCTCGGTGAGAGTCTGCTTCTCGAGCCGCACGCGAGAGAGGGGCGCGGACGCCGACAGCTCGCGCAGCTCCATCGAGCTTGTCAGCGGGACGGAGCGCGGAAGGGGCGAAGCCGCGCGGATGCGAGAGGCCGTCAGGCTGGCAATCGTGCAGAGCAAGACCGCTGGGAAGGCACCTTTCAAGCGCGTGCGCATCGTTAATGTCGGTAGCGCCGGCGGTTCGCGTCGAACAATACGCGTCGCGTTATCGCACCTCATGCGGCCCCCTTGCCCCACCTCCACGGCCCCCGTAGAGGGTCCGCATGAGCGCGCGCGTCGCTGCCGTCGTGGGCGTCGGTCCGGGGCTCGGCGCCGCGGTCGCGCGCCGCTTCGCGCGCGAGGGGTACGCCGTCGCGCTCCTCGCCCGGCGCGAGGAGTCGTTCGCGCCCGTCGCCGCGGCGATCGAGGCGGCCGGCGGACGCGCGCTCGGCGTGCCGGGGGACGCGACCGATCCCGCGGCGGTCCGCGCCGCCTTCGCCCGGGTCCGCGAGACGCTCGGGACGCCGGAGGTCCTCGTCTACAACGCCGGGGCCTTCGCCATGGCGCCCGTCGTCGACATCGCGCCCGACGACTTCGAACGCTGCTGGAAGACGGGCTGCTTCGGCGCCTTCCTCGCGGTGAAGGAGACGGTTCCGGCGATGGTCGCGGCGGCGCGGGGGACGGTGCTGCTCACGGGCGCGACGGCGTCGCTCCGCGGCAGCGCGAACTTCGCGTGCCTCGCCGTCGGGAAGTTCGGGCTGAGGGCCCTCGCGCAGTCGCTCGCGCGCGAGGTCGGCCCGCGCGGCGTCCACGTCGCGCACGTGGTCGTCGACGGCGTGATCGACACGCCGCGCATCCGGCACCTCCTCCCCGACCGTCCGACCTCGACGCTCCTCGCGCCCGACGCGCTCGCCGAGACCTACTGGCAGCTGCACGTGCAGGATCCGACCGCGTGGACGCTCGAGATCGACGTGCGGCCCGCCGTGGAGAAGTTCTGAGCGTCCCGTGACGGGACGATAGCGGACCGTCACGCCCGCGACGCTCGCGCGCGGCGCTCGCAGGGGGGTCGCAACGGATCCCGGTTGGCACGCGATCCGCACGTGCGCCGACGGACCCCGCTCGGGTCGGAGGCGACAATGCGAATGCTGCGTTCATCGGTCATAGTCGGCGTCGCGCTCCTGTCGGGGCTCGCCGTCGCGAAGGGGAAGCCAGAGCCGGCGCCGTGTCCGCCCGACGTCGCCGCGGCGCTCGCGGAAGCGTGCCCGTGCGACGGCGGGACGGCGCCCTGGAAGAATCACGGGCGGTACGTGAGCTGCGTCGTCCGCTTCCGCAACCAGCTCCGGAAGGGCGGCTGTCTTACGCCCGAGGCGAAGCGGGAGACGGCGCGCTGCGCGGCGCGCTCCACGTGCGGCCGCCCGGACATGGTGCTCTGCTGCCGCTACACACCGGGCGTCTGCAGCGACCCGACGCCGGGCGACACCATCGCGGCGGGCACGTGCAGCAACGACGCGACCGCAGCGTGCGACACCGACGCGGACTGCACGCAGGCGACGGGACCCGTCCTCGCCCGCGACGCGGCCGCCTGCTCTGCCCGCAGCGGCACGGCCGTCGGGAGCGGCAGCGTCTGCTCGACCTGCCCGATCCCGGCACCGGCTCCCTAGTCGTCCCCCGGCTTGACGGCGAGCGGGCCGGTGATCGAGACAACGATCGCATGCCCGCTCGCCTCGACCTCCCCCCCGACCATCCGCACGTCGCCGTCGTCACCATCGACCGCCCGGCACGCGCGAACGCCCTCGACCCGCCGACGCTCCGCGAGCTCGCCGCGGCGTGGCGGCGCATCGCCGCCGACGCCGAGATCCGCTGCGCCGTGCTGACGGGTGCGGGCGACCGCGTGTTCTGCGCCGGCATGGACATGACGACGACGATTCCCGCCGCGCAGCGTCTCGCGCGCGGCGAGCGCGTCGACGACGAGACCTTCGAAGGCCTCCGGAGCGTCGCGACGGCGCTCCTCGCCGGCTTCGACCTCGGCACCCCGCTCGTCTGCGCCGTGAACGGCCACGCCCGCGCCGGCGGCTTCGACCTCCTGCTCGCGTCCGACGTCCGCTACGCCGTGCCGCACGCGACCTTCGCGCTCGAAGAGGTGGCGCTCGGGCTCTACCCGACCGGCAACGCGACCGTCCTGCTGCCGCGGCAGATCCCGTGGGTGCATGCCCAGGAGCTGCTCCTCACGGCGCGTCCGATCGACGCCCGCCGCGCGCACGCGATCGGGCTCGTGAACGACGTCGTCGCGCCCGAGGCGCTCCTGCCGACGGCGCTCGCGACCGCCGACGCGATCGCGGCGAACGCGCCCCTCGCCGTGCGCGAGACGCGGCGCGGGGTGCGCGAGCTCCTCCACCTCTCGCTCGCCGACGCCTACCGCCGCCAGGAGGAGATCGGCGCGCCGCTGCGGGCCACGGAGGACGCGCGGGAGGCGCAACGGGCGTTCGTCGAGAAGCGCCGTCCGGTCTGGACGGGGCGCTGACCGCCGCCAGGGCGCGAGCGGCGAGGACACGGCGAGCCGGTCGAGCGCCTCGATGCGCAGTCGCTCCGGCGCGGTGAGGCGGGCGGCGCGGAGCGCGTCGATCGCCGCCGCGCGCGTCGGACGCGAGCGTCGGGTCGGCCTCGAACGCGGGCGCAGCGCGCCTCGTCGTCGGCGAAGAAGGGCCCGGCCGCGTCTCCGAGCGTTGCGGGCCGCGCCGGGCGCGAGGCGCCGCGCGATCGCGGCGACGATGCGCGCGCGGAGCCGCTCGGGACTCTCCTCGCCCGCCGGGTGAGGTAGTGGTCGAAGAAGCGGCGTGCATCGCGCGTCGGCACGAGCCGTCCCGCCCGTCGTTCGCTCCGTGGTAGAAGAGCGACGTGAGTCGAGCCGGCTCACCTCGGTGACGAAGACGCGCGCCCCCTGATCGGTGAGCGTGTCGGCGATCCCGAACCAGTAGTCGAGGACGCCGAAGAGCGAGTCGAAGCCGCCGGCGCCGCGCGCGAGGACGATCGGGTACCTCGTCTTCGCGTCGCCGCCGTCGAGGAAGCACGCGGCAGCCGGCGGCGGCGCGGCGACGCTCCCCAGGACGACGGTACCGGCCACCCACCGGACGAGACGCCGCATACGTCCCCTCCTCCGTTCGTGGTAGAGCCGCCCCGACGGACTCGCTCGCGGGCGCTTCTCACGGAAGGGCGAGAGGAGGGAAGGATGGAGCACCGGCTGCGCGACACGATGATATTCCATGGGGCAGTCGTCTTTCTCCTCGGACTGCTGGCAGGCTTTCCACATGCCTTCGTCTTGACCGGGCAGATGATCGGCTCCGAGCGTGCGTGGCGCATGGCACACTTGGAGGGCGTCATGAACGGGCTCCTCCTGCTCGTCGTCGGCGCGATCGCGGACCGGCTCGTGTTCGGGCGGCGGCGCGGCGCGATCCTCGCCGGGTCGCTCATCGTCGCGGGCTACGGGAACGTCGTCGCCTCGATCCTCGCCGCGGTCTGGAACGTCCGCGGCCTGCGGGCGGAGGGGCCGGCGACGAACCTCGTCGTCTGGGTCCTCTTCGTCGCCGCGATCGTCGGCGTCTTCGTCGGGCTCGCCCTGGTCGCGATGCAGGCGCGGCGGCACCGCGGCGGGCGGGCGGCGGCGCGGGCGCCCGAGCCGACCGTCTAGCTAGGAGGCCGCGCCGACCCTCACCCCGGCTGAGCGGCGTCGACGACGCGCGCCGCCTTGTACGCGAAGCGCGGGACGCCCCCGCGCGCCACCATCTCGAGATGCGCGACGACGCCCAGGCGGTCGCGGAGCCGTGCCGCAACCCGGCGCGCGAGCGCGTCCCGCGCCAGGGCCGCCTCGGGCGGGTACTCGACGCGGAGGTGCAGCACGCCGGCCGGCGGGGCGCCGCGGACGATCTGGTACTCCGCGGAGGGCGTCGACAGCTCGGGGAACTCGTAGAGGACGAGCGCGACGTCGATCGGCAGGACCTTCCGCCCCGCGACGGGGACGACGTCGCGGACGCGGCCCTCGTAGAAGAGCCGCCGGTGCGTCTCCCCGCACGGGCACGGCCGCAGGTTCCAGCGCACGACGTCCTCGAGGTCGTAGCGGAGGAGGAAGTTGTCCTTCTCGAGGACCGTGACGACGAGGTTCCCCCGCTCGCCGTCGCCGCAGGCTCGGCCCGTCGCCGGGTCGATCACCTCGACGACGGCGAGGTCCTCGGCGAGGTGCGCGCCGTCGCGCTCCTCGCACGCGCTGCCGAGGAGCGGGAGCGCCTCGAGGCCGGCGCTCGCCACGAGGTACTGCTCGGCGGGGTGATCGCCGGCGATCGTCAGGTTGAGATCGCGCGCCGGGTCGAGCCCGCGCGCGCGCGCCGCCTCGGCGTACGTCGTCGCGACGTTGCCGAAGAGCCGGTACACGTCCGGCCGGACGCGGCGCCACACCTCGAGCACGTCGGCGACGTGCCCGGCGCCCAGGGGCGGGCCCGACGGGACGTTCGTCGCGCCGAGCGCCTCGACGCCGTGGCTGAAGTGCCAGCCGCCCGCGTTCTGCCCGAACGGATGCGCGTTCGCGAGCACCATGCCGGGGCGGAGGCCCCACCGCCACCGGCCGCGCGCCGAGGCCGCGTGGTCCACCGCGAGGTCCTTCCGCGTCCAGAGGATGAGCGTCGGCCGCCCGCTCGTGCCCGTCGACGCGCCGAGGCGGACGGCGGCCGACACCGGCGCGCCGCGATAGTCGCCGAAGGGCGGGTGCTCGTCCTCGCTCTCGCGCAGCTCGGCCTTCCGGGTCGTCGGGACGGCGCGGAGATCGTCGAGCCCGCGGAGGTCGGCGCGCCGGAGGCCCGCCCCTTCGAGCTTCCGGCGAAAGAACGGCACGGGGACGGACCACACCCGGTCGAGCTGCCGCGCGAGCCGCTCCGCCTGGAGCGCGCGAAGGCGCTCGAGCGGCATGGTCTGCACGGCCGCGTCCCAGTAGCGGCGCTCGGTCATGCCTTCGCGCGCCGGTCGACCATCGCCTCGGCGAAGCGCGGCGCGCCGGCGGCCTCCGGGATGGCGCTCTCCGGCACGAGCTCCACGTCCATCCCGACGAGCACGGTCGCCTTCAGGCGCGCCCCGAGCTCGCGCGCGAGCGCCGCCGCATCGGCGGGCGGCCGGACGGTGCCGGCACGGAGCAGGGCGCGCTCGTAGCGGGCGCCCGGCGGGTGGTCGACGACGATCTGGAAGCGGCCGAGCTCCGGGAACCCGCTCACGACGGCGTGCACCTGCGCGGGGTGAACGAGGACGCCCTTGATCTTGCGGATCGCACCCGCCTGCCCGACGAAGACGAGCCGCGGCGCCGGGTCGCCGCACGCGCAGGCGCCGGGGAGAAGGCGGAACACATCGCGCGGCGCGTAGCGGACGAGGGGCAGCGCGTGCGGGCCGAGCTGCGTCGCGACGAGCTCGCCCGTGCCGCCGGGTCCGACCGGCTCGCCCGTCTCGACGTCGAGAAGCTCGCAGAGGAGATCCGCCGTGTGGAGGTGCATGCCGTCGTGCATCCGGCACTCGCCCGCGAGGGGGCCGATCTGCGCCTCGCCGCAGTGGTCGAAGAGCTCGATGCCGAGCGACGTCTCGAGGTCGCGGCGGAGCGCGGGGGTGAGGGCCTCCGCGGTCGAGAAGCCGACGCGGTACGGGAGCCGGAGGCCCATCTCGCGCGCCGTGTCGCGGAGGTTCGCGAGGAAGCTCGGCGTCCCGGCCCACACGGTCGCGCCGTAGTCGTGCGCCACCTGCACCTGGAGCCGGCTCGCTCCCGTGCCGCCGTTGATGACGAGGCAGCCAGCCTCCTCGAACGCGCGATGGAGCCGGAGGCCGCCGGGCATCACGTGGTAGGAGAGCGTCACGTGCGCCACCTCGCCGCGCCCGACGCCCATCGCCCGGATCGCGGCCGCGAGGACGGCCGTCCCGCCGCGCTCCTCGGCGAGGCGGGGGACGTAGATGGGCCCGGGCGAGGTGTGGAGCGACGCGATCTCCTCCCGGGGCGCCGCGAGCAGCTCGCCGAAGGGCGGGTGCGCGCGCTGGTTCGCGACCAGCTCGGCCTTGTCGAGGCGCGGGACGCGCGTCCGGAACTCCTCGTAGCTCGCGAGCCGGGCGGGGTCGACGCCCGCCGACTCGAAGCGCCGCGCCCAGTATGACGAGCGGCGTGCCACCCAGGCGAGCGTCTCGCGGAGGCGCGCGAGGTCGGCGGCGACGGGCGGCCAGCTCGCCATCGTACCGGGCCGCTACCAAGGCCCCGGGGGACGGTCAAACGGCTTGCCGCGGCCGCCGCGTCCGTGCGAGGGACCGGCGATGCGCTTCGGCATCGCGCTCCCGAGCTACGGGCCGCTCGCGACGGCGGACACGCTCGCGCGGCTCGCGCGGGTGGCGGAGGACGCGGGCATCGACTCCGTCTGGGTGAGCGACCACCTGGTCGCGCCGGTCGGGTCGCGTACGATCTACCCCTACGACCGCCGCCCCGACGCGAAGCCGGGCGACATGGGCGTCATCGAGCGCTTCTACGAGCCGATGACGACGCTCGCCTGGCTCGCCGGGCGGACCCGCCGGGTGCGGCTCGGGGTGAGCGCGTGGGTGCTGGCGTACCGGAACCCCGTCGTCGCGGCGAAGGTCGCGGCGACGCTCGACGACCTCTCCGGCGGCCGCCTCGTCCTTGCCGTCGGGACGGGCTGGCTCCGGGAGGAGTTCGAGGCCGTCGGCGCCCCGTTCGCGGCGCGGGGCGCGCGCATGGAGGAGTCGCTCGCGATCATGGGCGCGCTCTGGCGGGGCGGCGAGGCGCGCTTCGACGGCCGCCACCATCGGCTCCCGCCCGTCCGCACCGGCCCCCTGCCGGTGCAGCGGCCGCGGCCGCCGATCTGGATCGCGGGCAACTCGGCGCAGGCGCTCGACCGCGCCGCGCGCCTGGGCGACGGGTGGCACGCGATCGACCTCGCCCCGGACGAGCTCGCCCCGCGGGTGGCGGCGCTCCGCGCGCGCCTCGCCGCGGCCGGCCGGCCGGCCGCGGCCGTCGCGGTGACGCTCCGGAAGGGCGTCCTCGTGCGCGACGGAGCCACCGGACGCCCGCTCTACGGCGACCACGCGACGATCCGGCGCGATCTGGCCGCCTATCGCGCCGCCGGCCTCGACTACCTCGTCGCGGGGCTCCGGCAGGCGCCGAGCGCCGACGCGCTCGAGCGCGCGCTCCGGGAGACGGCGGAGGCGCTCGGCGGCTGAGCGCGCCTGCGCTCCGCGCGTCGGCGGCGTCGAGATGCAGAACGACATCGTGCACGAGTCGAACGTCGGCAAGCGCGGGCGGGGCGGCGTGCTCGCGGAGGAGGTCCAGAAGCGCGGCGTGACGAGGACTTCGTCCTCGAACGCACCGTCGGCGTCGACGGCTCGTACGGGACGCAGCTCTACCCCGTCCTCCGGATGCGCCGCGCTGGGAGGGGACGGATGAGGGCGGAGCCGTGCCCCGCGTGCGGCGGGCGGCTCGTCGCGGTCAAGGCGAAGCTCGTGTGCGAGCGCTGCCGGCGGATCGCCGAGGGCTGCTGCGAAGGCGCCCCGCCCGGGCGGGGCGACGGGCCGCGCTAGAACGCGTCCAGGTTGTAGTAGAGGACGCAGCCGCCGCTCGCGTTGGCCGCGTTCGCGGTCGTGACCGTCGACTTGACGCTCCAGTGCACGCCTTCGCCGACGGCGACGCCGCTCTCGTCGCGCGCGGTGCACGACTTGTCCGCCGACCCGATCGTGCAGACGAGCGTCGTGTCGCTCGCGTTCTGCCGGAGGGTGAACACGCGATTGCTCGTCGTTCCGGGGGCGACCGTGACCGAGCACGCCATCGCGTAGACGTGCACGTTGCCAGGCGTGACGGCGGTGCAGTTCGACTCGACCGAGCACGCGCCGCCGGACGCCCCCATCTTCAGGTAGTTCGTCGAGCTGGTGCTCGAGTTGAGGCCGCCGTTGCCGCCGTCCGTACCCGCCGCGTGGACGGTCGCGTACCCCATGCGCCAGACGTGGCCGCTCTCGTTCTCGAAGTAGAAGCGGTTCGGGCTCCCCGCCTCGACGCCCCACACGCCCTCCCCGGCCGGCACGGCGCCGGTGATCGTGTGCTCCGTCGCGCCGAACTGGAAGCGCGCCGCGCCTTTGGAGAGCGCGCCGACGTGCCAGCCCCACTCGCGCGTGACCGTGCCGTACACGCTGCTCGCGTCGACCGCCTGCCCGCCCAGGTAGAGGTCGGTGACGGTGCAGTTCGTGTCGATCGTCCCCGCGGCGCCGAGATGCCCGTACATGGTTGGGATCGTGTAGGGGGTCCCCCCCGTGCTCTTGCACCCCGGCTGGCTGAAGAGGCCGATGTACGTCGCGCTCCCCGGGGACGCGCCGGCGACGTTGTTGTCGATCGTCGGCTGGCTGACGATGGTGTAATCGGGGCCGTACTGCGCGTACGCCTGATCGGCCCGGTGGGTGTGGATGTCGTAGATGGAGAACATGCCGTAGGTGCCGCTCGCGGTCTGGGTGAGCGTCGAGGGGACGAAGAGCACGCTCACGGGGCCGACGGCTTCCTTCACGCCGTCCCCGAAGGCCGTGATCGCAGGGGCGACGACCGTCGCGCCGTAGTCCACCGGCGTGCCGCCGTTCTTCCCGACGTGGACGGTCCCCGACCACGTCGCCGCGGAGGACGGCCGGAGCTCCAGGCTGTCGCCGCTCGCCGTCCCGCCGCGGATCACCTGCCCGCCGCTCCGCCCGGCGAGGAGCGCGTAGCCGTTCATCGCGAGCTGCGCGGTCCCGCCGGCGTTCGTCACGAGCGTCGCATCGGGCTCGGTGAAGTCGATCGCCGTCGGGCTCGAAACGACCGGGCTCGCATCCTCGGAGACCGCGCCGACGACCCCCGTTGGACCGGTCGCGCCCATCGAACCGGTCGCGCCAGTTGCGCCGGTTGGCCCCGTCGCGCCCGTTGCACCGGTCGGGCCGGTCGCGCCCGCGGGACCCGTGGGGCCGGTCGCGCCCGCGGGGCCCGTGGCGCCCGTGGGTCCCACGGGACCCGTCGCCCCCGTGGGCCCCGTCGGCCCGGTCGGGCCGCCGGCCGGACCGGTCGGCCCGGTGACGCCGGCGGGGCCGGTCGGGCCCGCGGGGCCGGTGGGGCCGGTCGGACCCGCGGTCGATCCGCCGTCGTTGCTGTCCGTCTCCGACGTGTAGGTGAGGAACAGCTCGGGCCGCGAGAAGAGGCCTTCCTGGCTCGCGAAGGTGATCGCGGCGTCGGAGGCGGCGGTGAGCGCGACGCCGAAGTTCGCCGCCGGCGAGCGGACCCACGCCGCGACGAGCGGCGTCACGTCGATCTCGACGTAGCTGCCGACGTCGTCGCGGGTGACGGTCGCGAGCCCCGCGACCGCCG
>DASRHG010000108.1:0-2864 GCA_035650655.1 Binatia bacterium
CGCACGGCGCCGGCGCTACGGCGTCGCGGTGAACCCGAGGCTGTGGATGACCGTGCCCGACCGGTCGTAGAAGTCGAGCCGGGCCGTCGGCGCCGGGGCGGCGGTCGGGTCGACCGTCAGCAGGACCGCGTTGAAGCGGTCGATGTCGTACTCGGTGATCTGCGTGAGGAGGGTCGGGAGCGCGCCGAGGAGGCCGGCGACGCTCGGCGGCAGCTCGCGGAAGATCGGGTCCATCCCGATCGCGCCCGCGACGACCTCGGGCGTCGTGTGCGTCGCGTCGACGCGCTCGCCCGAGACGACGATGCCGTGAAGGTCGGTCGAGAGCCAGATGACGTTCCGGATGCCGTTCGTCTGGATGAAGTCGAGGAGCTTCGCCCGCTCGGAGGGATAGGCGTCCCAGCGATCGTACGGCTGGAAGAGGAGCGAGGTGATCGGCGGCCCGTTCATGATGAGCTTGAAGGTCGCGGTCGAGTCCTGGAGCGCGTGCTCCAGCCACTGGAGCTGCTCCGCCCCGAGCACCGTCCGCGACGGGTCGCTCATCGCGGTGACGCAGTCGGGCGTCGGCAGCACCGCCTCGCCCGACGAGCCGCCGGGACAGGTCGTGTCGTCGTCCGTCGTGACGAAGCCCGACGACACGCCGTCGGAGCAGCACGTGTACTTCGCGGACCGGTACTGCCGGAGGTCGAGCAGGAAGAACTCCGCCGCACTGCCCCAGCGGAAGCTCCGGTAGAGCCGCATCGGGTCGGTGCCGTCCTCGCGGATCGGGTTCCACGCGCGGAAGGCGAGGTTTCCGCGCTGCATGCGGGTCGCGAACGCGGGAACCGCGCCGGAGAAGTCGTTCCGCACCTCGTGGTCGTCCCACTGCACGTAGGTGCCCGTGGACCCGATCAGGTTCCGGAGCGGAGCGTCCTCGCGGTTCTCGCGGTACTTCGCGAAGTACTCCGCCTGCGCCGTCGCGTCGAGGCCGTCGGCGCGCGGGTCGTCGCCGTAGATCGTGTCGCCGATGAAGAACCACGCGTCTGGTGCCGCGAGGCGGAGGGGATCGAGGACCGTGAAGGGCCGGAAGAAGGCGTTCGCGTCGCCGGTCCAGCCGAGCCGGACGACGGTCGTCGCGTCGCTCGGCGACGGCGCCGTCTTGACGCTCCCGACGGGGCTCGTCGCCGCGCCCTGGCGGAAGCGGTAGAAGTACCGCGTCGCGGGGAGGAGAAGGCCCACGTCGGCCTTCACCGTCCCGTCGCGCGCCGGGTCGGGGACGAGCCCTGCGAGCGTCTGCACGCCCGTGGCGAACGTCGCGTCGGCCGACACGTCGAGGGCGAGCGGTGTCGCGCCGTCCGCCGGGCGCGTCCAGAAGATCGCGGTCGCGTCGGTCGCGTCACCCGCCGCGACGCCGAACGGGAAGGCGGCCGGCGCGGGGCCGGGGAGGCCGATGTCGGCCATCCGGTCGGCGACGCCGCCGGCGGCGTCGGTGATGCAGCCGAGGAAGCGGTCGAGCACGGGAATCGTGTTGTCGTTCGGGTGGGCGACGTCCGTGCTCCGCCGGTACGTCGTGAGCTTGTACTTCTCGCACGGGACGCCGAAGTCGAGCTTCGGGGCGGCGTCGGCGGCGAGCTGCGTCTCGCTGCACGCGGCGCGGATCCCCTTCTCGAGCTTGGCGCGCGCCTTCTCGGTCGCCGCCGCGGTGCTCGCGTCGGGGCAGGCGGCGACGCGCCCCCTGCCCGCGAGCGTCGCGCACTTCCGCGCGTTCTTCATCCGCGTCCCGACGTACGCCTGCACCCGCTTCGAGATCGCCGACTGGCACTTGCGGAGACCCGCGTCGGTGACCGGGGCCGTCGTGTCGTAGATCGTCGCGATCAGCGTGTCGGCGTTGATCGGCTCGACGTCCGCGTCCTGCACGGGAGCGGTCACGCAGGCCGCGAGCGCCGCCGCGTCCGCCGCGCTGTCGCAGGCGGGACCGAGCGGCGGCAGCGGTCCGGTGCACTTGGCGCCGATCGTCTTGGCCGCCGCCTGGGCGGCCTTCGCGAGCTTCGACGCGGTCGCCGCGTCGGTGACCGGGCCGTCGGCGGGCCGGCAGTTCACGGCGGGGGCGAGCTTGCCGCTCGAGCGCTCGTCCTCGCAGGTACCGATCGCCTTCGCCTTCGCCTTCACGTACTTCTCGACGGCCGACCCGATGGCAAGCGAGCACGGCGAGAGGGCGGCGCGGGCGGGCAGCGGGGCGAGCGCGCCGAGCGCGAGCGCGACGATCCGTCGTCGGGACATCTTCGATCCTCCTTGGTCGGCGAAGCAGGCACCGCTTCCCACGGATCGCCCGCGGGGCGCAACCGGAATCGGCCGCTCAGCGGAACGGGCAGCCCGGGTCCCCGGGCTGGGCGGGGAGCGGCGCCGTGCCGACCGGCGCGTTCAGCGACGGCGCGGCATCGAAGTCGAAGAGGTCCTCCAGCGTGTCCGCGTGGGCGTCGCGCGCGGTGAGGCTCGGGAGGCCGAACCGCTTCTCGATCAGCGCGAGGATCGAGGCGTGCGAGGCGACCGTGTGCGAGACCCAGTGTGGCTTCGCGAACGGGGAGACGGCGACGAGCGGCAGCCGGAACCCGAGCTGGTCGAAGGTGGCGCAGTTCCCGGGGTACGGCCCCGTCGGCGTGAAGAAGGAGCAGAGGCCCTTCGCCTGCGTTGCACTGATGCGGCAGTTGTCGCCGCCGCCCGGGCGCGTGCTGGCGGGCGGGTTCGAGAGGTCGGCGCACTGCCCGGGGGCGATGCCGTCGGGCGTCGACGCGCCGCCCTGCGGCGCGGGCGGCGGCGCGACGTGGTCGTAGAAGCCGCCGTGCTCGTCGTAGGTGAGGAAGAGGATCGAGTCCTCCCAGCTCGGGCTC
>DASRHG010000109.1:0-10748 GCA_035650655.1 Binatia bacterium
AGGATCGCGAGCTTCTGGATGATCGGGATGCGCGCGACGAGGAGCGTCAGGATCGCGAGGCCGTCCGCCAGGATCGACACCATCGCGGGCGCGTAGATCTCCGCGTACGACTTGACGATCGCCTGGCTCTTGTCGCGCAGCCGATGGTACTCCTCGTGGTAGCGCTCCATCGACTGGACGGAATGCGAGTGGGCGCGCGCCGAGATGAGGAGCGGGATCACGAGCACGAGCGGGTCGAGGGTGAGCGCCGGCACCCAGGGGACGCGCTGGTGCGCCCAGTTGCAGAAGCCGCCGAAGCCGAGCCCCCACACCGCCGAGAGCGCGAGCGTGAACGCCGGGATGAGCACGCCCTGCCAGCTCCGGAACTCGACCCACAGGATCAGGAGGATCATGACGATCGAGGCGGCGAGCGCGGCGACCATCTTCGGCATGATCTCGAGGAAGTACGCGAACAGGACGGGCGGCCCGCTCACGTAGATCTTCGTGTTCGCGTCGGAGTTGCGGGCGACGATCTCCCGCACCTTCGCCCACATCGTCTGGAGGTCGAAGTACTCCTCCCAGAACCCGGCGACGATGAGCGTCGCCTTGTCGTCCTCGGAGACGAACGGCCCCTTGACGCCCTCGGTCGTGTAGACCTTGAGCTTCAGGAAGTCCAAGTCCTCCTTGGTCTCCGGCACCCGCGGGTACATGAGGGGGACGACCTTGATGCCCGAGCCCGCAGTGAGCGTCGTCTTCACCTTCGGATGCGTGATCGAGAGGACCTGCTCGCCGTTCACGCCCGGCACGTCGTGGAGGAGTGCGAGCGTGATGTCGTCGACCTTCTGGATCGTCTTCGGGTCGTCGAAGATGGTCCCGTGCTGCACCTCGACGACGAGGAGGAGCGTGTTCGCCGTCCCGAACATCCCGCGGTACTGCTGGTAGAGCTTGATGTAGGGATGGCTCGGCGGATAGAGGTCGAAGAAGTTCGGGAACACGTGCATGTGGAACGCCATGAAGAAGGCGAGCACGCACGTGACGGCGCCGACGACCAGCGAGACGAGCGCGCGGTGGCGGAGGAGGAAGAAGAGGTACGCCTCGATCGTCTGGCGCGAGAGCATCGGCCGCCCCGCTCCTCAGCGCGACGACACGGTGGTCGCTTTCGCGGCCGGGAGCACGATCCGGTCGCCGTCGAGCACCGCGGCGAAGCCGCCCGCGCCGACGACGAAGCCGTGCGACCCGGCGTCGAGGCTCACGTCGCGCATCCAGACGAGGCGCTGCTTCTCCGGCAGCTCGTGCCGGGTCCACGTCTCGCCGCCGTCGGCGCTCGTGAGGAGCGTGCCGGTGTCGCCGACGACGACGCCCGTCCGGCCCTGGACGCGCACCGCGTAGAAGCCGGGGTTCTTGAGCGTCTCCATGAAGCCGATGTCCTCGACCGAGCCGCTCTCCGCGGCACCGCGCTGCACGCTCCACGTCCGCCCGCCGTCGACCGTCCGGACGATGAGGCCGTCGATCCCGACCGCCCAGCCGCGCTCGGCGTCGGCGAAGCCGATCCCGAAGAGCGTCTTCTCGAGCCCGACGTTCCGCTTCTCCCACGTGACGCCGCCGTCCGCCGTCGCGAGGAGCGTCCCGAACTCGCCCGCGATGAAGCCGTGCCGGCGGTCGGGGAAGGTGACGTCGTAGAGCACGACGTCGTCGGGGAGCGAGCGGTCCTCCCAGGTGGCGCCGCCGTCGTGCGTGACGGCGATCGCCCCCCAGTCGCCGACGACCCACGCCGTCGCGGGGTCGAGCGCCGCCACCTTGAAGAGGGGCTTCTCGCGACCGATCGGCGTCCGCTGCCGAATCCACGTCCGGCCGGCGTCGGCGGTGTGGAAGATGACGGCCTCCGTACCGACGACCCAGCCGTGCGCCGCGTCGGCGAAGTCGACGGAGAAGAGCGGGTTCGTCGTCCCGCTCTCGCGGAGCTGCCAGGTCCGCCCGCCGTCGGTCGTGTGGACGATCGTGCCGAAGTTGCCGACCGCCCAGGCCTCGGTGTCGCCGAGCGCCTTCACACCGTAGAGGTTGTCGCGGACGAGGGCGGCGCCGACGAGGCCCGGAAGGAGGCACGCCGCCGCGAGCACCGTCCAACCGAGGGCTCTGGGCCGGCACCGCGCCCCTTGTACGGCTCCTGGCACCGCCGCGTACACACCATTTTTCCCGTCGAGCCGTCAACCAGCTGCGCGTCCGTGGCCCGTGCTTGACGAGGCGAGCCGCGGGCCGCCATAGGTCGGGCGCGATGCCGCCGCGCGCGCGAACGTCGGGCGACGCGTATCGCCGCGCCGGCCTCTGGCGGGGCGAGACGGTCTGGGCGGCGTTCGCGGCGACGGCGCGCCGGCACGCGGAGAAGCCCGCCGTGATCGAGGGCGCGGCGCGGACGACGTTCGCCGCCCTCACCCGTTCGGGGGAACGCCTCGCGGGCGGCCTCCACGCGCTCGGCATCCGTTGCGGCGACGTGGTCGCGTTCCAGCTTCCGAACTGGACGGAGACGGTCGTCGTGCTGCTCGCGTGCGCGCGGCTCGGCGCGGTCGCGAATCCGATCCTCCCCATCCAGCGGAGCCGCGAGCTCCGCTTCGTCCTCGGCGCGGGCGGCGCGCGCGCCCTCTTCATTCCCGGCCGCTACCGCGACGCCGACCACCGCGACCTCGTCGCCGCCCTGCGCCCCGCGCTGCCGGCGCTCGCCCACGTCGTCGTCGTGCGCGACGAGCCCGGCGAGGGCATGCTCCCGTGGTCCGCCGTCGCGGACGGGCCGCCCGGCGCGCCGGTCGCGAGGGAAGGCGCCGCGCTGGCGCTCCTCCTCTACACGTCCGGGACGACGGCCGACCCGAAGGGCGTCCTCCACTCGCACGACACGCTCCTCGCCGAGGCGCGGAGCCTCGGCCCCGTGCACGGGCTCTCCGCCGCCGACACCGTGCTCATGCCCTCGCCGCTGACGCACGTCTCGGGGCTCGTCCACGCGCTTCTCGTCCCCGCCGTCCACGGCTCGACCGCGGTGCTCATGGACCGCTGGGAGCCGGGGGCGGCGCTCGCCGCGATCGCCGCCGAGCGCGTCACGTACATGGTCGGCGCGCCGACCTTCCTCCGCGACCTCGTCCGCCACCCCACCCTCGCCGCGACCGACGTCTCGAGCGTTCGCCTCTTCTCCTGCGGCGGCGCCGACGTCGACCCGGCGCTCGTCGCCGAGGCGACGGCCGCGCTCGGCTGCGTCGTGAAGCGGGTCTACGGGTCGAGCGAGTTCCCGACCATCGCAACGACCGGCCCCGACGACCCGCCCGCGCGCCGCGTCGACAGCGAGGGCCGCGCGATCGGCGCGAACGAGATCCGCGTCGTCGACGAGGCGGGCCGCGACGTCCCACCCGGCGTCGAGGGCGAGATTCTCGCGCGCGGCCCCGAGTGCTTCCTCGGGTACCACGATCCCGCCCTCGACGCCGACGCCTTCGACGCCGACGGCTGGTTCGCGACCGGCGACCTCGGGACGCTCGACGCGGAGGGATACCTCCGCATCACGGGCCGGAAGAAGGACATCATCATCCGCAAGGGCGAGAACGTGAGCGCGCGCGAGGTGGAGGACCTTCTCGCCGCGCACCCGGCCGTCGCCGAGGTGGCGGTCGTGGGCCTGCCGGACGCCGTGGCGGGCGAGATCGTGTGCGCCGCGATCCGCGTGCGGCCCGGCGCCGCCGCGCCGACCCTCGCGGACATCGCCGCGTTCCTCGGCGCGCACGGCCTCTCGCGCCGCAAGCTCCCGGAGCGCGTGGTCGCCGTCGACGATCTCCCGCGGACCGCGAGCGGCAAGATCGTGAAGCGCGCGCTGCGCGAGCGCCTCGTCAGGAGCCGGCCGGCGCGCTGAACGACGACGACCGTGCCGCGAGCGGCCAAAGGTCCTCGCGCGTGCGGTGCCGCTGGAGATCGACGCCGAGCGGACTCCTTTCGCGCTGCGACGACCGGGCGCCTCACGCCGGCCGCCGCTCGTACATCGCCCAGCCCCAGTGCGGCACGCCGCCGAAGCGGGTCGCGAGCGCGCGCGACGGCGCGTTGTCGTCGAGGACGAGCGCGTACACCGCCTCGGTGAGCCCGCGCCGGCGCATCGCGGCCAGCGACTCGGCGACGAGCGCCGCGCCGATGCCGCGCCGGCGCGCCCCGGGCACAAGGCCGATCGAGTAGAGGCCGCCGCGCGTGATGCGGCGGCCCCAGAGGGCGGCGCGGACGATCGTCCCGAGCGGCGTCGGCGCGCCGGACCCCGGCTCCCAGAGCTGGTTGTAGTCGGGGAGGCAGAGGACGAAGCCGACGGGCCGGCCGGCGACTTCCGCGAAGCGGAAGAACCCGCGTGGGATCGCGAGGCGCGCCCGCCCGAGGAGCTCCCACGCCTCGTCGGCGAAGAACGGCGTGTCGCCCCACACGCCGACGAAGGCGCGGGAGTGGAGGTCGGCGAAGCGCGCGACGGCGTCGCGGAAGCGCCAGCGGCTCGCGGGGACGAGCTGCACGTCGTGCGGCCGCGCCGCGCGCGCGGCGGCGATCCGCGCCTCCACGGCGGGCTCGCGGAGCGGGACCGTGAACGCGGCGTAGCGGTGGACGGGCTCGAATCCCGCCGCGGCCAGGTACTCGGCGTAGTACGCGGGCTGGCACGCGAGGCCGTCGAGCGGGCGCGCCGCCGGCGGGTCGACCAGGAGCCCGAAGCCGTAGTTCGGGTGGCCGTTCTGCGGCGCGCGCACGGCGGCCGCGCCCCACGCGCGGAGGCCCGCGAGCGCGTCCTCGACGAGGCGCGCGACCGCGGCGTGCGCGTTCGGCAGCGCCTCGAAGCAGCCGAGGGCGCCGACGCGCTCCCCGACGTCCGCGCCGATGCGGTCGTCGGCGAACGCGGCGACGGTCGCAACCGGGCGTCCGTCCTCGAGCGCGAGGAGCGGCCGGACGCTCGCGCGCCGGCAGTAGACGCTCCGCCGCGCCAGGAGGAGGCGGAGGCCGCCCAGCTCCGGCACGACGCCGCCGGGCGCCGCGCTCGCCGCCTGGCGCGCGAGCGCGATCGCCGCGTCGACGTCGCGCGGGCTCGCGATCTCGCGGACGACGACGCTCAGATGACGCGCTCGCGCGCGAGGGCGGCGAGCTCGTCGGCGCCGAGACCGAGCAGCTCGCCGTACACCTCCGCGTTGTGCTCGCCGAGGCGGGGGGCGCCGCGGCGGATCGCGCCCGGCGTCCGCGAGAATCGCGGGTAGACGCCCTGCATGCGGACGGGGCCGATGGTGGGATCGTCGACCGTGACGACGTCCTCGCGCGCGGCGACGTGCGGGTCGGCGAAGATGTCGGCGACCGAGTACGCGACGCCGAAGGGCACCTCGTGCGCTTCCAGCACGTCCTGGATCTCGCGGCTCGTGCGCGCGCGGCACCAGGCCGCGACGATCCCGTTCAGCTCCTCGCCGTGCTCGGCGCGGAGCGCCATCGTCGCGAAGCGCGGGTCGCCGAGGAGGTCCTCGCGGCCGATCGCACGGCAGAGCCGCGGGAAGAGGCCGTCGCCGGCGGCGATGATGCAGACCCACTTGCCGTCCTTCGTCTCCCAGTTGTCGAGCGGGGCGGCGTTCTCGAGCCGGTTCCCCTCGCGCTCGCGGACGACGCCCAGGCGGTCGTACGCGGCGAGCGTGTGCTCCATGATCCGGAGCACCGATTCGTAGAGCGAGAGGTCCACCCACTGCCCGCGCGGCGGCGCGCCCGTCTCCCGCGCGCGCCGCTCGCGCTCCCAGAGCGCGGAGACGATCGCGAACGCGTTGAAGACACCGGTCAGGTAGTCGGAGACGATGACGCCGGGGCGGACGGGCGGGCGGTCCGGGTAGCCCGTGATGTAGAGGAGCCCGCCCATCGCGATGCCGTTCCGGTCGAGGCCGGGGCGATGCCGGTACGGCCCCGTCTGCCCGTACACCGAGACGCGGGTCAGGATGACGCCCGGGTTCACGGCGGCAAGCGCGTCGTAGCCGAGCCCCCACCGCTCGAGCGTGCCCGGCTGGAAGTTCTCGACCACGACGTCCGACACGGCGACGAGCCGCTTGGCGAGCGCCTGCCCGGCGGGCCTCCGGAGGTCGCACGTGACCGAGCGCTTGTTCCGCCCCTCGACCGCCCAGAAGAGCGAGTAGTCGCCGACGAAGGGCCCGATCGTCCGCATGAAGTCGCCCTGCCCCGGCAGCTCGACCTTGATGACGTCGGCGCCGAGGTCGGCGAGGAGCGTGGCCGCGAACGGCGCCCCGATGCGCGTCCCGAGGTCGAGGAGGCGGACGCCGGTGAGCGGGCCGCTCGGGGACACCATACTGGGCGACGTATCCGTACGCCGCGTCGGGCTGTCAAGGCGAGGTGCACGCGTGCGCGCGCGGCTCCGCGCCGGTATACTGTCGTGCAACGTGGACCGTTCGCGAATGCCGACGCGGCTGTCGAGGCTCGGCGACCCGCCCGACGAGTCCTCCGTCGACGGCCTCACCCCCGCCGAGCGAATGGAGCTCGTGTGGCCGCTCACGCTGCAAGCATGGTCGTTCATGCAAGGGACGGAGGGTGAACCGCGACTTCAGCGACATGCTGTGCGCGTTGTGCGCCGCGCGCGTTGAATTCCTGATCGTCGGCGCGTACGCGCTCGCCGCCCACGGGCTTCCGCGTGCGACGGGAGACCTCGACATCTGGGTCCGCCCGGACCCGGAGAATGCAGAACGCGTGCTGACCGCGCTCCGGGCGTTCGGAGCGCCGCTGTTCGATCTCCGCGTCGACGACCTGCTTCGCGACGACACCGTCTTCCAGCTCGGCGTCCCGCCCGCCCGAATCGACCTGATGACGGGAATCACCGGCGTCACCTTCGACGCCGCTTGGCGTGGCCGCATGGAGACGACGGTCGGCGGGCAGGTCGTCCCCGTCATCGGGCTCGCCGAGCTGCTGCAGAACAAGGAAGCGACCGGACATCCGAAGGACGAAGCCGACGCGGTCTGGCTGCGAAGCCGGATGCAGTAGGCGGCTCACCGCCCGCGCGGCAGCCCGAGCACGCGCTCGGCGAGGATGTTCCGCTGGATCTCGGACGTCCCGGCGAAGAGCGACGCCGCCCGGTAGTAGAGCCACGAGCGCGCGAGCCGCCCGCCCTCGACGGCGTGCGGCCCCGGCTGCCAGCAGAGCCCGTACGGCCCGAGGAGCTCCATCAGCGTGTCGTGCATGCGCTGGCTCATCTCGCTCCAGAAGAGCTTCACGAAGCTCGACTCGGGGCCGAGCGGCTGCCTGCGCTCGAGGCGCGTGAGCGTCCGCCAGTTGTTGAGCTTCGTGATCTCGACCTCGATCCAGTGCTGGGCGAGGCGCTGGCGGAGGACGGGGTCCTGGTGTCGCGGTGGCGTCCCGGCGGCGCCCTCGCGCGCCAGGCGGAGAAGGTCCTCGAGCAGCATGCGATGGATGACGAGCTGGCGCGGCGAGGTGCCGCGCTCGTGCGCGAGGGTCGTGCTCGCGATCTGCCAGCCCTGCGTCTCGCCGCCGACGAGACGATCGGCGGGGATGAAGACGTCCTCCAGGAAGACCTCGTTGAACTCCTCGCCGCCCGTCATCTGACGGAGGGGTCGCACGGTCACGCCCGGCGCTTCCATGTCGCAGATGAAGTAGCCGATCCCCTTCGCCTTCGGCGCCGCCGGGTCGGTGCGCGCGAGGAGGATCCCCCAGCGCGCGAACTGCGCGTAGCTCGTCCAGACCTTCTGCCCGGTGACGACCCAGCCGTCGCCGCGCCGCTCGGCGCGCGTGCGGAGCGCCGTGAGATCCGAGCCCGCGCCGGGCTCGGAGAAGAGCTGGCACCAGAGCTCGTCGGCGGGAAGGATCGGCGGCAGGAAGCGGCGCTTCTGCGCCTCGGTGCCGTGCGCGATGAGCGTCGGGCCGACGAGGTTCACGCCGATGCGGTTCACGATCTCCGGGGCGCGCGCCGCCGCCATCTCCTCCTGGAAGATGTAGTGCTCGACGATCGACGCGCCCCGCCCGCCGTACTCGCGGGGCCAGTGGAGGCCGACCCAGCGGTCGGCGGCGAGACGCTTCTGCCACGCGCGGAGGTGGGCGACCTCGGCGGCGAGGTCGGCGTGCTGGGCGGGCGCGGGAGCGTTGGCGCGGAGCCAGGTGCGAAGCTCGGCGCGGAAGGACTCCTCGGCGGGGGTGAAGGAGAGGTCCACGCCCGCTTGTGCCCGGCGGGAGGCGGCGGCGTCAACGGCGGCGGGCGTGGGCTCGGGGCATGGTCGATGAGGGCGCGCGCGGCTTTGGGAGCGGTTCGCCCCTCCGCTTTCCTTCGCCGTCCAGTACGTCGAGAAAAGGTCTAACGCCCCGGTTCAGCGGCGTTCAGTCTCCATCGAAGTAATCCTCATCGACCCTGGGCAGCCGGACAACGCGATAGTGGCTCACGCCGACACCGTGCTCGATCATCAACGACGTGAGCCGGACGCCGTCGATGAGAACGATGCTATCCGCCACCTGGGAGGCGAATTCTCGCGCCTCACGGGTGAAGGTGGACGTGGTGATGAAGACACCCTTCCTCGCACGCCGGCCCGCGAGCGCTCCGTAGAACCCCTGCACCTCGGGCCGGCCGACCGAACCTTGCCAGCGCTTCGCCTGAATGCAGACCCTCTCGAACCCGAGCTTGTCGAGCGAGATAACTCCGTCGATCCCACCATCGCCGGCCTGCCCCACCCGCTCGAGATCATCATCGCTCGCGCCGTACCCCAGGGCATGCAGGAGGTGGAGCACCAGTTCCTCGAAGAACACCGATGGGGCCTGCGCGATCTTCTCCAAGAGTTCTCCGGCGACCGCGCGTCGAATCTCCTCCAGCGCGCTGTCGATTCGCTCATCGGGCGTCTGTTGCACCACGGCCTCGCCAGGATCCGCCGCTTCGTCACCGCCGCCGACATCCTCACCTTGGGTTTCCCGACGACCTTCGCGGATGACTCGCCGGCCGGTCTCCTCGTCGAACCCGTCCGGGTAGCGCGCAAGTAGCTCGCGACCCCGATCCGTGCTACGCCAGATGCCCGGTGTGGGATTGTCCACGTAACCGGCTGCCTTGAGCATGCTCAGCGCCCACCCGCTTCGATGCCGATATCGAAGGTGAGGAAGGTTCGCCAGTCGCTCCGTGCGTTGCGCCTCACTGAGACCCATCAGGTCGGGCATCGCCTCGTGGATGTTGCGCCGCCGATCGCCTTCGGGATGCTGAGCGAGATGACGCAAAACGGCGTGATGAAACGCGGCTTGCGTGGGAAGTGTTGACTTCGTCGCCACCAAGGTCCTCTCGTTCTGGCTCGGGCCAACGCCGGCGGTCAGGCCGCGCGGGCCGCAGGCCCGCGGCGGCTTGTTAGCCTGTTACACACGCCGCACCCTCGCGAGCCCGGCCGCGGCGGCCAAATGAGGAAACTGATCCTGCAGCTCGTCCAGCGTGAGCGGCCGACCAGGTTGATCGAAGCACGGAGCGCCGTGCACGACCGCAGAAGCCCAATCTCCCCTGTGGTTGGACTCCTGGTAGACGAAGAACTCCCCTTCCCCTCGCTGGTAGAGCTCGTACCACGCCACGCGAGCCTGGTTCTCATGTTGGCCTTTCGCGAGTAGGCGTGCTTCGAATTCAACAATCTCTTGCGCGGCAGAGATGTCTGCGCGCCTCGACCACAAGACTCCGGCAGTGCGACGATGCACGGGCAGGCCCCGGCCACTACCCGGCGGTTCCTTGTAGTCTGGCGGGCGAGCTTGAGGGAGGTACTCGCGCTCCTTGTAGCGCCACCAGTCGTCGCGATGCCTTCGAAGTTCCTGAGGATGGTACTTGGTGCCCAACGGATGCCGAGGATTGTAGTGGCCGGCTTCGGCGTGGCAGTGCGGACACAAAACGATCGCATTCTCGAGCGTGTTCGGCCCACCGTGGGCCTCTTGGACGATGTGGTGAACAACGGCGCATCGCCCGACGAACCGGTGGCAGACGCAACAGGATCGGCCCGACCTCACCAACGCTTCTTCGCGAACAACGTTAGGACACGGCATATCTCCACCTGGCTAACGCCGGCGCTCAGCCGCGCGGGCCGCTCCCCGACGGCTCCCGTTGACTGTTCGGCTGCGCGGCCCGCGTCGGCTGCAGCGGCCTGGTCGGCCTCATGGCGCTGAAGTTCCTGAGGAGGTGAGCGATGGTCAATGGGCTCACAAGGTAACGTCGCCACTAGCCACGAGCGTCAGCAGCCACTCGCGGAGTCGTCTACCGTCACGCAATTCAAGGCGATAGGGAATGTAGGGCGAGATTATCGGGTCTGTGTTGATGCCTGGAGCAAACGTCGCTGTCGTAGTAATGAAGCCTTTCGAGGTGTTTCGATCACCTGTGAGGACGCCGAGCATCGCACGCACGTCGTTTGCCGGCACGACGTGATTGGCTGAATATGCCTTGCACTGATCGAGAAACCGAACAGATAGATGCCCGGCCTTCACCGCAATTACGTCGCGCCCGTGGTCGCCGCTTCGCGCCGTCAGGATGACCTCATCGAAACCGGCACGGTCATAGCAGGCGGCAATGAACTCCTCGAAATTCCGGGGGCTGTGTGCGAACTGGTAGAGGAAGTTTGGATCGCGGGCTATCTCTCGACAAATCGCTAACCAGGGTACAGCAATGGCCTTGATCAGCTCGCCTTCGGCAACGTTTCCGGCCAGTCCCACGACTTCACAGGGGAGAACGGGCCGAGGCTGCATCAAGTACGCGCACAGCGTCGCTTCCGCATCTCGGAGACGAATCGCCCCGA
>DASRHG010000110.1:0-11278 GCA_035650655.1 Binatia bacterium
GAGACGAACTGGGGCAGCTTCGCGCAGTTCACGCGCGTGCAGGCGCACCAGTGCCTCCCGAAGCCGCGACACCTCACCTGGGAGGCGGCCGCGGCGTACATGCTCGTCGGCGCGACGGCGTACCGGATGCTCATGCACTGGACGCCGCACACCGTGCGGCCCGGCGACGTCGTCCTCGTCTGGGGCGGTGCCGGCGGTCTCGGCTGCCAGGCGATCCAGATCGTGAAGCAGGCGGGCGGCATTCCGGTCGCGGTCGTGTCGAGCGACGCCAAGATCGACTTCTGCGTGAAGCTCGGCGCGAAGGGCTGCCTCAACCGCAAGCGCTTCGGGCACTGGGGCATGATGCCGCATTGGAAGGACGCCGCCGCCTACAACGAGTGGCTCCAGGGTGCGCGTGCGTTCGGCGCGGCCATCTGGGACATCGTCGGGGAGCGGCGGAGCCCGCGCATCGTCTTCGAGCATCCAGGCGAGGACACCGTGCCGACGTCGATCTTCGTCTGCGACACGGGCGGCATGGTCGTCATCTGCGCGGGCACGACGGGCTACAACGCCGTCGCGGACCTCCGCTACCTCTGGATGCGCCAGAAGCGCTTCCAGGGCTCCCACTTCGCGAACGACGAGAATGCGCGGGCGCTGAACGACCTCGTCGCCGCCGGGAAGGTCGACCCGTGCCTCTCCGAGGCGTTCGCGTTCGACCAGATTCCGTACGTGCACCAGCTGATGTACGAGAACCGCCACCCGCACGGCAACATGGCGTGTCTCGTCGGGGCACCGAGGCCGGGGTTGAAGGACCTGCCGCGCTGACGGCGGCCGCAAAACGAGGATCGTGATGCTCGACGAGGAGGATCTGCGGAAGATCCACCAGGCCGTTCGCGCCGTCTTCAACGCCGAGCAATCGGTGACGGGTGCGATCGGCGAGCGGTGGCGCGGCGGTCAGCTCGTGCTGAAGCCCGGCAAGGCCGGAACGCAGGAGAAGACGATTCCGATCGACGTCCTCTTCCGCAAGATCGTCGCGGTGCGCGAGAAGCTGCGCGTCCTCGAGCAGCGCATCAACAGCCACCCGAAGCTCGACGACACCGACCGCCTCCAGCTCCAGGAGTACATCACGAAGGCGTACGGCACCCTCACGAGCTTCAACGTGCTCTTCGCCGAGCCCGAGGACCGCTTCGTCGGCACGAAGAGCGCGGACGAGACGTAGGGCGCCGCTCAGAGCTTCGCGAGCACCGAGTCCGCGCTCGACACGTTGAGCCCGGGGCCCGGCTCGACGAAGAGCTGCTCCACCTTCCCGTCCTTCACGATCATCGCGTAGCGCTGCGAACGCTTGCCCATTCCGAACCCGCTCGCGTCGAGCTCGAGTCCGACCGCGCGCGTGAACTCGCCGTTGCCGTCGGCGAGCATCCGGACCTTGCCTTCGGCCCCGTTCGCCCTGCCCCACGCGCCCATGACGAACGCGTCGTTCACGGCGAGGCAGACGATCTCGTCGGCGCCCTTCTTCCTGAGCTCCGCCGCCTTCTCGACGAAGCCCGGCAGGTGCTTCATCGAGCACGTCGGCGTGAATGCCCCGGGGACGGCAAAGAGCACGACCTTCTTTCCCTTGAACAGCTCGCCGACGGTCACGTCCTTCGGGCCGCCGTCGCCCATCTCCTTGAGCTTCAGATCCGCGGGCAGCGTGTCGCCTGGCTTGATCGGCATCGTGATGCTCTCCCTTCGATAATGGGTGGAACGAGGATCCTTAGCGCGACCGGCGCGCCGAGGGCAATGACCGTGGCACCGGAGCCGCCGAGGCGGTATAGACGCGGCGTGGACGCGGCGGGGAGGACGACGGCCACAGCCTCGCAACCGCATCGTCTGGCACTTCGAGCACGGGCTCCACGACACGAAGCGGTTCTCCGGCCGCTACGAGGTCATCCTCTGGTCCACGAAGGGCGACGACTACCGCTTCGACCTGGACCCGATCCGCGTGCCGCAGAAGTATCCCGGCAAGCGCGCGTGGAAGGGGCCGCGCGCGGGCCAGTACACGGGGAACGTGCGCGGGACGAACCCCGGTGTGGATCTTCCCGAACGTGGCGGCGAACCACGTCGAGAAGACCGCGCACCCCTGCCAGTTCCCCGTCGAGCCGGTCGAGCGCTTCGTGCTCGCCGGGCGACCTCGTCGCCACGGCGAAGCGGACCTCGCTCCTCCCGCCGGAGCGAGGAGGGGGCCTTCGGCGGCCCGGCTCTTCATGCGCGAGGCGACGAGCGGTAGCGTAGCGCATGGCCCGGGGACCCGGTGCGCCGCGGCTCCGCGTGGGCGTCAGCAGCTGCCTCCTCGGCCGGGAGGTGCGCTGGGACGGCGGGCACAAGCGCGACGCCTACCTGACCGACGTCCTCGGCCCGTACGTCGAGTGGGTCCCGGTGTGTCCGGAGCTCGAGCTCGGGCTGGGCGTCCCGCGCGAGCCGATCCGCCTCGAGGGCGACGCGCGCGCGCCGCGCCTCGTCGCCCCGACGAGCGGGACGGACCACACGCGGGCGATGCACGCGTGGGCGCGCCGCCGCGTCGCGGAGCTCGCCCGGCTCGACCTCGCGGGCTACGTGCTCAAGACGGACTCGCCGAGCTGCGGCATGGAGCGCGTGCGCGTGCACGGCCGCGCGGGCACGCCGTCCCGCGACGGCGTCGGCCTCTTCGCCCGCGTGCTCATGGACGCGATGCCGCTCCTTCCCGTCGAGGAGGAGGGGCGGCTGCGGGATCCGGCGCGGCGCGAGAACTTCCTCGAGCGCGTCTTCGCCTACGCCCGCTGGAAGGCGTTTCGCGCGGATCGGCCGACGCGCGCGGGGCTCGTCCGCTTCCACACCGTGCACAAGCTCCTCCTCCAGGCGCACGCGCCGGGCGCCGTCGCGCCCCTCGGGCGCGTCGTCGCCGGGGCGAAGGCGCGGCCGCTCGGCGCCGTCCTCGACGCCTACGGCAGGGGATTCATGGCGGCGCTCCGCGTCCCGGCCACGCCCGGCCGCCACGCGAACGTCCTCGAGCACATGCTCGGCTGGGTCTCGAAGGCGCTCGACGCGGCGGAGCGCGAGGAGATGCTCTCGCTCATCGCCGATCACCGCCGCCGGCTCGTCCCCCTCCTCGTGCCGCTCACGTTGATGAAGCACCACGTGCGCCGGCTCGGCATCGCGTGGCTCGCGGAGCAGGTCTACCTCGACCCGCACCCGAAGGAGCTGATGCTCCGGAACCACGCGTGAGCGATCACGCCCACGGATCGTAGCTGCCGAAGCTCCAGACGTGCCCTTCCGGATCGCGCGCCGTGTAGTCCCGCCCGCCGTAGTCCTCGTCCTTGATGTCCCTGACGATTTCGGCGCCGCCCGCCCGGGCGCGCGCGTAGTGGGCGTCGACGTCCTTCACGACGACGTACGCCCCGGCCGTCGCCGGCCGGCCCTTCTCGGGGGCCGCGACGAGATCGCCGTACGCGTCGTCGCGCGCCGACCCGAGCATGATCATGCCGGTGCCGAGCCGGAGCTGGGCGTGCGCGATCCGTCCGTCCGGCTCCGGGACGACGAGGTGGCGCTCGAAGCCGAAGACGCGGCAGAGCCACTCGATCGCCGCCGCCGCATCGCGGTAGCGCATGGTGGGAATGACGACGGATCCTGCCATGTCGGGACCCTCCTTGTCGCCACGAGGCTAGCCCGCGAGGAGGCCGCGCGCGATCACCTTGAGCTCCAGGATCGGCTTCACGCCCTCGAAGATGGGGAGCACGAGGGCGTCCACCGTGTGGCGCGAGATCGCGAACTCCTCGGCGTAGCCCCAGCCGCCGTGGACGAGCTGCCCCTCCTGCGTCACCTGGACGGCGACGTCGGAGGCGAAGAGCTTCGCCATCGCGGGCTCGAGCGACACGCTTTCCTCCGCGTCCATCGCGCGGGCGGCCGCGTACGTGAGCTGGCGCCCCGCCGCGAGGTGGGTCGCCATGCGGCCGAGCTTGTACTGCGTCAGCTGGAAGTCGCCGATCGGGCGGCCGAACTGCCGGCGCTCCGCGGCGTAGGTCGCCGTCGCCTCGAGCGCCGCCTGCGCGAGGCCGGACGCGCGGCCGCCCGTCTGGAGCCGCCCGGCGGCGAACCCCTGCATCTGGAGGTAGAAGCCCTTCCCTTCGCCGCTCTCCTCGCCGATCAGGTTCTCGGCCGGCACGAAGTAGCGGTCGAAGCCGAGCGTGAAGGAGTGCATCCCGCGGTAGCCGGGGGTCGCGTCCGCCTTGCCGTGGAGCACGCCGCCCTTCGGCTGCTTCATCTCGAACTCGTGCCCGGGGAACGGGTCCTTCGGCACGATGAAGAGCGAGAGGCCGCGCGCGCCGGCCTTCGGGTCCGGATTCGTGCGCGCGAGGAGCGCCAGTACGTTCGCGCGTCCGGCGAACGTGCACCACGCCTTCGCGCCCGAGATGTACCACCCGCCGTCGCCGCGCTCCGCCTTGCACCGCACCGACGCGACGTCGGACCCCGTGTCGGGCTCGGTGACGGAGATGCCGACCATCAGCTCGCCGGCCGCGACCGGCGGCAGCCACTTCTTCTTCTGCGCCTCGGTCCCGCCCTTGAGGAGCGCCTTCGTGAGGATCTCCGGCCTGGTGATGAGGCTGCCGGCGCCGGCGAGCGACGCGGCCGAGAGCTCCTCGGTGATGACGATCATCACGAGGTTCCCCATGCCCTGCCCGCCGTACTCCTCGGGCACGGACATGCCGAAGTAGCCGAGCTCCGCCATGGCGCGGATGATCGACTCGGGCACGAGGTCGTCGTGGCGATGGAGCTTCTCCGCGATCGGCGCCACCTCCTTCCGCGCGAACTGCCGCGCGGAGTCGCGCGCCATCTCGGCCACGTCGGCGTCGATCCACGAGCTGTTGACACCGCGCGTGCGGATCACCTCCCGGCCGACGTCGCGGAAGCGCGCCTCGTGCTGCGCCGCACGGATCGCCGCCGCCACCGTCGGGTCGCCGAGGCTCTTCGCGAACACGCCGTCGGGCACGCCGAAGTCCTCGCGGTGACCCTCGACCCGCGCGCGCAGGCGGTCCGCCACCTCGGCGGCGAAGGCGGCGGCCATCGTGTCCGTCGTGGCGTCGGCCTGGCCCGCCTCTCGCCGGCTGCGGGCGTACGCGGCGAGCGCCTCCGCCGCCGCGACCTCGGTCGCGGCGTAGGCGAGCCGCTCCGCGTGGACCTGGTGCTCGTCGATCGCCCTGCCCTGCTCCGTCGTCCGGCGACCGGCGGCGAGCGCGGCGTCGAGCGTGGTGCGGGCGGCGTCGAGGATCTTCTGCGTCGTCTCGGGCATGGCGAGCATCTAGCATCGGCGCCGCCGGGGAGGCCAGTCGCGTCGCCGGAGCACGAAACCTCGGCATCCGAGGTCCGTGCACCGTTCTCGCACGCTTCCGTTGACGGCTCCGCACGAAATATCGTACCTCCCCCCGCCATGGAAATCCGGACGGTCGGCGTCCTCGGCGCCGGACAGATGGGGCTCGGGATCGCGCAGGCCGTCGCCCGCGCCGGCTTCGAGACGATCATGGCGAAGGCGACCCCGGGGGGTCTCGACGCCCAGCGGAGCCGGGTCGAGAAGCAGCTCCGGAAGGAGGTCGAGCGCGGGCGGCTCACCGCCGCCGACCACGGCGCGCTCCTCGAGCGGCTGCGCTGGACGACGCACCTCCACGACCTCGCCGACGTCGATCTGGTGATCGAGTCGATCGTGGAGGAGGCCCCGGTGAAGCGCGACCACTTCGCCCGCCTCGACGACATCGTGCAGGGCGAGGCGATCTTCGCGACGAACACCTCCACGCTCACGGTCGGCGACCTCGCGTGCTCGACGCGGCGTCCGGAGAAGTTCCTGGGCCTCCACTTCTTCAATCCCGTTCACGCGATGAAGCTGGTCGAGGTGGCGCCGAGCCTCCGGACGGCGCCGGAGACGGTCGACACCTGCGTCGGGTTCACGAAGAAGCTCGGCAAGACGCCCGTCGTGGTCGCGGACTCGACCGGCTACATCGTGAACCGGATCCTCGTGCCCTTCATCGTCGACGCGATCGGCTGCCTCGAGCGGGGGCTCGGCTCGATCGCCGACATCGACACGGCCATGCAGTGCGGCGCGAACCATCCGATGGGACCGCTCGCGCTCGCGGACTTCATCGGGCTCGACATCGTCTTCCACATGGCCTCGCTCCTCCAGGACGAGTACAAGGAGTCGCGCTTCGCGCCGCCGCCCCTGCTCCGCCGGCTGGTGCTGGCCGGCTGGCTCGGGCGGAAGACCGGCCTCGGCTTCTACGACTACCGCACGAACCCGCCCGTCCCGAACGACGCGCTCGCCGCCCGCCGCTGAGCCGCGGGGGCGCGCGGCGCTCAGTACGCGCCCTGCCGCTCGAACACCCGGCGGGGGTTCACGACCGTCATCGTCCGGATCTCCTCCTCCGTGACGCCCGCCGCGCGGAGCGCGGGCAGCACGTCGTCCGGGATGTGGCGAAAGTTCCAGCGCGGCGCCAGGACCGGGATCATCGCCTTCGGGACCCAGTCGATGTGGCAGCACGCGTCGTGCGAGAGGACGAGACGGTCCGTGTGGCCGCGGCGGCAGAGCTCGACGATCGTCGCGACGCGCTTCTCCATGGGGAGGACGAAGTCGAGGCCGAAGCGGTCGAGCCCGATGAAGCTTCCCCGGGCGAGGATCTTCTCGAGGTACGCGATGTCCTCGGTGTCGCCGCAGTGCCCGATCACGACCCGCGAGAGGTCGACGCCCTCCCCCTCGAAGACGTCCTGCTGCGCGAGCCCCGAGCCGTTGTGCGCGTCGGTGTGCGTCGAGAGCGGGACGCCGGTCGCGCGGTGGAGGCGGGCCGCGACGGTGAGGAGCTTCCGGTTGAGCTCCGTGACGCCGAGCTTGTCGGTGGCCGCTTTGACGACGCCCGCCTTGGCCGTCGTGCCCTGGATGCCGTCGGTGACGTCGCGGACCAGCGTGTCGACGAGCCGATCCGGCTCCCAGCCCTCGATCCAGGGCTCCTCGGTCCAGTAGAGCCCGGTCGCCGCGATGACGTTCACCCCCGCGCGCTCCGCGACCTCGCGCAGCACGTGCACGTCGCGCCCGAGGTTGATCGGCGTGAGGTCGACGATCGTCCGCACGCCCCGCGCCTTCGCCGCGCGGACCTCCTCGACGGCGTGCGCAACCTCCGCCTTCACGTCGACCCAGGAGGGAAACGCCACCCGCATCGACCAGTTCGCGACGACGAGGTGCTCGTGCATGAGGGTGAAGCCCAGGTCGGCGGTGTCGATGGGGCCGAGGACGCCGTTCACCTTCGCCATGCGGGCCACCATGGCACGGCCGCGTCCCGGCGCGAAGAGGCGCGCGGCGCCGAACGCGCCTTGACCCTCCGCGACGCGGCGTGTTAGCTCGCCCCTCCGATGCGCTTCTACGAGTACGAGGCGAAGGCGCTCTTCGCGCGCCACGGCACGCCGCTCCTGCGCGGCCGGATGGCGCGCACGCCCGCCGAGGCGAAGGCGATCGCCGCCGAGATCGGCGGCCCGGTCGTGCTGAAGTCGCAGGTCTTGACCGGCGGCCGCATGAAGGCGGGGGGCGTCAAGTTCGCGGAGGACCCGGAGCAGGCGGCGGCCGCCGCCGACGCGATCCTCCGGCTCGAGATCAAGGGTCAGAAGCCGCGCGGCGTGCTCGTCGAGCAGAAGGCGCCCGTCCGGCACGAGTACTTCGCGGCGGTCACCTGGGACGGCCGGCGAAAGCTCCCCGTCCTCGTCTTCAGCGACATGGGCGGGATCGACATCGAGGAGGTCGCGGAGAAGCATCCCGAGCACGTCTCCCGGACGCACCTCTCGACGCTTCTCCCCTTCCTCCCCCACACGGCGAAGGAGGCGATCGCGGCCGTCGGCGTGACGGGCGACGATCTCACCCGGCTCACGCCCATCGTCGCGACGCTCGTCGAGATCTTCCTCCGCTACGACCTGACGCTCGCCGAGATCAACCCGCTCGGCAAGACGGCCGACGGGACGTTCCTCGTGCTCGACGGCCACGTCGACCTGGAAGGCGACGCCCGCGACAAGCACGCAAAGCTCCTCGCGGAGCTCGGCATCGGCAAGGAGGAGACGCGCGAGGCGCGCCCGCCGACGCCCTTCGAGATCAAGGGCGCCGAAGTCGATGCCTCGGATCACCGCGGCGTCGCGGGCAACGTGAAGGAGTTCGACGGCGACCTGGGACTCGTGATCGGCGCGGGCGGCGGCTCGCTCACGCTCTTCGACGCGATCCGCAAGCACGGCGGGCGGCCGGCGAACTACTGCGAGATCGGCGGCAACCCGAGCGTCAAGAAGACCTGCGCGCTGACGAAGCTCATCCTCGCCAAGCCGGGCGTCGAGAAGATCGCCGTGATGATGAACGTCGTCTCGAACACGCGCGTCGACATCGTCGCGCGGGGCGTGATCAAGGGCTGCGTCGAGTCGGGGCGGGATCCCGGCGAGACGATCGCGATCTTCCGCATCCCGGGCGCCTGGGAGGACGACGGCTTCGCGATCCTCCGCAAGTACGGCGTCGAGTACTGCGACCGCACCGTGTCGATGTACGAGGCGGCCGGGCGGGCGGTCGCCAAGATGCGCTGACCCATGTCGATCCTGATCAACGCCGACACCACCGTCATCATCCAGGGCATCACCGGCCGCGAGGCCGTGAACATGACCCGCGAGCTGCTCGACTACGGCACGAAGGTCGTGGGCGGCGTGACGCCGGGCCGGGCGGGCCGCGACGTCTACGGCGTGCCCGTCTACGACTGTGTGCGCGACATCACGGCGAAGACGCACGTCGACGGCTCGATCGTCACCGTGCCGCCGCGCTTCACGCGCGACGCCGTGTTCGAGGCGATCGAGGCCGGCGTGAAGCTCGTCGTCGTCGTGACGGAGCGCGTCCCGCGCGGCGAGGTCGCGCAGATGGTCGAGCTCGCGCGGCTTCGCGGCGCGCGCATCATCGGGCCGAACTGCCTCGGCATCCTCTCGCCCGACGAGGCGAAGATGGGCGGGCTCGGCGGCCCCGCCGTGAACGTGCGGCGCGCGTTCCGGAAGGGGCCGATCGGCGTCATGTCGCGCTCGGGCGGCATGACGACGGAGATCGCGAACACGCTGACGGCCGCCGGCCTCGGGCAGTCCACGTGCGTGTCGATCGGCGGCGACGCGATCATCGGGTCGACGTACGCGGAGCTGATGCCGCTCTTCGAGGCGGATCCGGAGACGAAGGCGATCGCCATCTACTCCGAGCCGGGCGGGCGGATGGAGGCGGAGCTGGCGGACTGGGTGCGCGAGCACCGCTCGCGCCTGCCGATCGTCGCCTTCATGGCCGGCCGCTTCATGGACGAGATGCCCGGCATGCGGTTCGGCCACGCCGGCACGATCGTCGAGGGCAAGGCCGACACGACGGCGGACAAGATCGCGCGCATGACGGCGGCCGGCATCTCGGTCGCCGAGCGCATCGAGGACATCCCGAAGCTCGTGAAGGAGCGCCTGGCGCGGGCGGGACGGTGACGATGGCTGCCATGTTCATCGATGTCGACGTCGACCCGAAGGTCGCCGCCGACCCGGCGCTCGCCAAGAAGCTCGTCGAGGTCTGCCCGGTCAACATCTTCGCGCAGAACGCCGACGGTACGCTGCGTCTCGTCGAGGAGAACCTCGACGAGTGCACGCTCTGCGACCTCTGCGTGCAGGCGGCGCCCCGCGGCAGCGTGCGGGTCGTGAAGCTCTACGAGCGCTGAGCGGCGCGAGCCGGCCGAGCGCACCGGCCCGGGCGTTGGGGCTACGCGAAGCGGCGGGCGAGCCAGTCGAGCAGGATCGCGTTCAGCTCGGCCGGCTTCTCCTGCTGCGTCCAGTGCCCGCAGCGCGGGATCATCCGCGTCTCGAGGTCGGGCACCCACGCCTCCATTCCCTCGGCCATCCGCGGCGTGAGCACCGGGTCCCACTCGGCCGTCACCATGAGCGCCGGGACGCCGACGGTCGCGCCGGCGAGCTCGGGCGTCGTCGCCCAGTTCCGGTCCATGTTGCGGTACCAGTTGATGCCGCCGGTGAAGCCGGTGCGCTCGAACGCCGCCACGTAGACGGCGAGCTCGTCCTCGGCGAGGAGCGGCTCCCCGAGCGCGTCGTCGGCCTCGACGAGCTGGACCAGGTTCCGCATGCCCGTCGCCGCGAGCGCCACGCTCGCGGCCTTCGGCGACACGGCGCGCCGCATGAGCTGCGTGAACACGCGGCGCGGGTCGCGCGCGAGCGCCGCGTCCGCGACGCCGGGCTGCTGGAAGTGCACGATGTAGTGGTTGTCGCCGAAGAGCTGCCGCAGGAGCTGGACGGGCGGCGCCGCCGCGCGCGGGAAGAACGGCGTGTTCACGCCGACGACGCCCGCGACGCGCGCCGGGTGGAGGAGCGGCATCATCCATCCGACGAGGCCGCCCCAGTCGTGGCCGACGACGACCGCGCGCTCGATGCCGACGGCGTCGAGGAGGCCGGCCAGGTCCGCCGTCAGGTGATGGATGTCGTACGCGGTGACGTCCGCGGGGCGGTCGCTGCCGCCGTACCCGCGCTGGTCCGGCGCGAGGACGCGGAAGCCGGCGGCGGCGAGGGCCGGCACCTGGTGGCGCCACGAGTAGGCGAGCTCGGGGAAGCCGTGCAGGAGGACGACGGCCGGGCCGCGACCCTCGTCGCGCAGCGCCAGGCGGAGGCCGTTCGTCTCGACGACGCGGTTCGTGAAGGGCGCCACGGTCCCTCATCGCACCTGCGCCCCCGCCCGCGCAAGGTGCACCACCACGTCTTCCGATGCGGCATGGACGTCGTGTCGGTGGTGCGCTCGCCTCCGCGAGGACTCCCCCGTGCTCCCGGGTCGGTGCTCGTGCAAGCTGACCCACTACCGCGCAACACGGTCGGTTGCAGCGCCCCGAGCCGTCCGTCTACAAGGACCGGATGCGCAGCCCTCGCGATTTCTTCAAGCCGCTCGCCCTCGGCGCGCCGGAGCCGGTGCGCGAGATCCCCGTCAAGCCGTCCCGCTGCATCCACTTCTTCGACCCTTCGAACCCGAAGATGGCGGCGAAGCTCCCGGAGGTCGCCTCGAAGACGGACATCCTGCTCGGCAACCTCGAGGACGCGATCCCCGCCGACCGGAAGGTCGCCGCGCGCGAGGGGCTCGTCAAGATCGCGCGCGAGGTCGACCTCGGCGGTACGCCGCTCTGGACGCGGGTCAACAGCCTCGACAGCCCGTGGTTCCTGGACGACGTCACGCGCCTCGTCGGCGAGGCCGGCAACCGGCTCGAGGTCATCATGGTCCCGAAGG
>DASRHG010000111.1:0-21812 GCA_035650655.1 Binatia bacterium
AGCCTCGTCTGCTTCGTCGCCGTCGGCACGCCGGAAGGCAACGACGGCGGGGCCGACCTCTCCGCGGTCTTCGCCGTCGCGCGCGAGATCGCCCGGACGATGGACGGGTACCGCATCGTCGTCACGAAGAGCACCGTGCCCGTCGGCACCGCCGCGCGCATCCGGGAAGAGATGGCCGCGGGCACGACGCACCCGTTCGACGTCGTCTCGAACCCCGAGTTCATGAAGGAGGGGGCGGCGATCGAGGACTTCATGAAGCCCGATCGCGTCGTGATCGGTGCGACGAGTGCTCGCGCCGTCGACGTCATGCGGGAGCTCTACGAGCCCTTCGTCCGCACCGGCAACCCGATCCTCGTGATGGACAACGCGAGCGCGGAGATGACGAAGTACGCGGCGAACGCGCTCCTCGCGGCGCGCATCTCGTTCATGAACGAGATCGCGAACCTCTGCGAGCGCGTCGGAGCCGACGTCGACCAGGTGCGGCGGGGCATCGGCTACGACCGGCGCATCGGGCACCACTTCCTCTTCCCCGGCGTCGGATACGGCGGCTCGTGCTTCCCGAAGGACGTACAGGCCGTCATCCACACCGCGCGGCAGAACGGCATGGGGTTCCCGCTCCTCGCCGCCGTCGAGGACGTGAACGAGGCGCAGAAGCGACGGCTCGTCGACAAGGTCGTCGCGGAGTTCGGCGCGGACCTCCGCGGGCTGCGCTTCGCCGTCTGGGGGCTCGCGTTCAAGCCGCGGACGGACGACATGCGCGAGGCGCCCGCGCTCACGATCGTCGAGGGGCTGCTCGCCCGTCACGCCGAGGTCGCCGTGCACGATCCCGAGGCGCTCACCGAGGCGCGCCGGCACTTCGGCGAGCGCGTCACGTATCATCGCCTCAACTACGACGCGCTCCGCGACGCCGACGCCCTCCTGATCGTCACGGAGTGGAGCGAGTTCCGGCGGCCGGACTTCCCGCGGATGAAGTCGCTGCTCCGGCGCCCGATCATCTTCGACGGCCGGAACCTCTACGAGCCGGACGTCATGCGGGAGCACGGCTTCAGCTACTTCCCGATCGGGCGCGCCGTCGTGCGCGCGGGGAGCTAGGCGGCGTGGCGCGGATCATCGTCACGGGCGGAGCCGGCTTCATCGGGTCGCACCTCTGCGAGCGCTTCCTCGCCGAGGGAGACGACGTCATCTGCATGGACAACCTGCTCACCGGCTCGGCGGACAACATCGCGCACCTCTTCTCCGAGAAGCGCTTCACGTTCATCCAGCAGGACGTGACGACGTACATCTACGTGAAGGGGCCCGTCGACGCGATCCTCCACTTCGCGTCGCCGGCGAGCCCCGTCGACTACCTCGAGCTGCCGATCCAGACGCTCAAGGTGGGGTCGCTCGGCACGCACAAGGCGCTCGGCCTCGCCAAGGAGAAGAACGCGCGCTTCCTCCTCGCGTCGACCTCCGAGGTGTACGGCGACCCGCTCGTCCACCCGCAGAACGAGGACTACTGGGGCAACGTGAATCCGATCGGGCCGCGCGGCGTGTACGACGAGGCGAAGCGCTTCGCCGAGGCGCTCACGATGGCGTACCATCGGACGCACCGGGTCGCGACGCGCATCGTCCGCATCTTCAACACGCACGGGCCGCGGATGCGTCTCAACGACGGCCGTGTCGTCCCGAACTTCATCTCGCAGGCGCTCCGGAACGAGCCGATCACCGTCTACGGCGACGGCTCCCAGACGCGGAGCTTCTGCTACGTGTCGGACCTGGTCGAGGGCATCGTCCGGCTGCTCCGCTCGGACCACTCGGGGCCGGTGAACTGCGGCAACCCGACCGAGGTGACGATCCTCCAGTTCGCCGAACGCATCAAGGCGCTCACCGGCTCGAAGAGCGAGATCGTCTACCGCCCGCTCCCGGAGGACGACCCGAAGGTCCGCCAGCCCGACATCGCGCGCGCGCGGAAGCTCCTCGGCTGGGAGCCGAAGGTCGGGCTCGACGAGGGCCTCCGGCGCACGATCGAGTACTTCCGCGAGAAGGTGCCGGTGAAGGCATGAAGATCCTCGTCACCGGCGGCGCGGGCTTCATCGGATCGCACGTGGTGGACGCGTACCTCGACGCCGGCCACGAGGTGATCGTCGTCGACGACCTGTCGACCGGGCACCGGGAGAACCTGAACCCGAGGGCCCGCTTCGTGCAGCTCGACATCACCGACCCGAAGGTGGTCGAGCTGATCCGCGACGAGCGGCCCGCGGCGCTCAACCTCCACGCCGCGCAGATGGACGTCCGCCGCTCCGTCGCCGACCCGCTGTTCGACGCGCGGGTGAACGTCCTCGGGACGATCAACCTCTTCGAGGCGGCGCGGAAGGCGAACGTGCGCCGCATCCTCTTCGTGTCCTCGGGCGGCGCCGTGTACGGCGAGCAGGAGCGGTTCCCGGCCGCGGAGGACCACCCGACGAACCCGCTCAGCCCCTACGGGGTGTCGAAGCGGGCGGGCGAGCTGTACGCCTCCTTCTACCAGGCCGAGTACCAGATCCCGTTCGTCGCGCTCCGCTACGCGAACGTGTACGGGCCGCGCCAGGACCCGCACGGCGAAGCGGGCGTCGTCGCGATCTTCAGCGGGAGGATGCTCCGGGGCGAGGCGGTCACGATCAACGGCGACGGCCGGCAGACGCGCGACTACGTCTTCGTCGGCGACGTCGTCCGCGCGAACCTCCTGGCGCTCGAGAGCCGCGCGACCGGGCCGTTCAACATCGGGACCGGGAAGGAGACCGACGTGAACGAGCTCGCGCGCCTCCTGCTCGACGCGGCCGGCAGCCGCTCCGAGGTGCGCCACGGCCCGGCGAAGCCCGGCGAGCAGCGCCGCAGCGTCGTCGACCACGGGCGGGCCGAGCGCGAGCTCGGGTGGCGGCCGGAGGTGCCGCTCGCCGACGGGCTCCGGCGCACGGTCGACTGGTTCCGCGCGCGCGGGGCGAAGTAGGGCGGGGCCGCCGCCGGGCGCCCGCAACGCAACGGCGCGCGTGTTGCCCGGATGGCCGTAGGCTCGACGCCGCTCCGGTCGTTCGATTCGTCGTGCCTCGCTTGCTCCGTTCGCGGCCGCCCCGTAGATTCATGGGAATTTGGACCCCGCGCGCATCCGCAACTTCTCGATCATCGCCCACATCGACCACGGCAAGTCGACGCTCGCCGACCGGCTGCTCGAGGCGACGGGCACCGTCTCGAAGCGCGAGATGGCCGAGCAGTTCCTGGACGACATGGACCTCGAGCGCGAGCGCGGCATCACGATCAAGGCGCGCGCGGTCCGCCTGAACTACAGGGCGCGCGACGGCCGGGGCTACGTCCTCAACCTGATCGACACGCCCGGCCACGTCGACTTCACGTACGAGGTGTCGCGGAGCCTCGCGGCCTGCGAGGGGGCGATCCTCGTCGTCGACGCCTCGCAGGGCGTCGAGGCGCAGACCGTCGCGAACGTCTACCTCGCGCTCGACAACGACCTCGCGATCGTCCCCGTGCTGAACAAGATCGACCTGCCGAGCGCCGAGCCCGAGAAGGCGCGCCGCCAGATCGAAGACATCATCGGCCTCGACGCGTCGCACGCGATCCTCGCGAGCGCGAAGGAGGGGATCGGCACCGACGAGATCCTCGAGGCGATCGTCCGCGACGTGCCGCCCCCGCGGGGTGACGCCGCGAGGCCGACGACGGCGCTCGTCTTCGACTCCTGGTTCGACCCGTATCACGGCGCCATCGTGCTCGTCCGCGTCTTCGACGGCACGCTCCGGAAGGGGCAGCGCATCCGCCTCATGGCGACCGGGAAGGAGTTCCTCGTCACCCGCCTCGCCGTCCTCGCGCCCCGGGCAGTCGAGGTGCCCGCGCTCGGGCCGGGCGAGGTCGGCATCCTCTCGGCCGGGATCAAGGAGGTGCACGACACGAAGATCGGCGACACGGTGACCGACGCGGAGCGCCCGGCGGCGGCGCCCCTCCCGGGCTTCCGGCCCGTGAAGCCGATGGTGTTCAGCGGCCTCTATCCGGCGGAGTCCGCGGACTACGACGCGCTCCGCGACGCGGTCGAGAAGCTGCGCCTGAACGACGCGTCGTTCACGTACGAGCCGGAGACCTCCCTCGCGCTCGGCTTCGGCTTCCGCTGCGGCTTCCTCGGGCTCCTGCACCTCGAGATCGTGCAGGAGCGGCTCGAGCGCGAGTTCGGCCTCTCGCTCATCACGACCGCGCCGACCGTCGCCTACCGGGTGGTCACGCGGAGCGGCGAGGCGCTCGTCATCGACAGCCCCGCGAAGCTCCCGCCGCCCCTCCAGGTCGACCACATCGAGGAGCCGTTCATCAAGGCGACGATCCACCTCCCGACCGAATTCGTCGGGAACGTGCTGGCGCTCTGCGAGGAGCGGCGCGGGAAGCAGGTCGAGCTCCGCTATCTCGGCGAGACCCGCGTCATGCTCGTCTACGAGCTGCCGCTCGCGGAGATCGTCGTCGACTTCTACGATCGCCTGAAGTCGATGACGCGCGGCTACGCCTCGATGGACTACGAGTACCTCGACTTCCGCGCCTCCGACCTCGTGAAGCTCGACATCCTCATCAACGGCGACCCGGTCGACGCGCTCTCCGTCATCGTCCACCGCGACAACGCGTACGTCCGCGGCCGCGACCTGACGCAGCGCCTGCGCGAGCTGATCCCCCGGCAGATGTTCGAGGTCGTCATCCAGGCGGCGATCGGTGCGAAGGTGATCGCCCGCGAGACCGTGAAGGCGATGCGGAAGAACGTCACCGCGAAGTGCTACGGCGGCGACATCACGCGCAAGCGCAAGCTCCTCGAGAAGCAGAAGGAAGGGAAGAAGCGGATGAAGCAGGTGGGCCGCGTGGAGATCCCCCAGGAAGCGTTCCTCGCGGTGCTGAAGGGTGGCGGGTGAACGCGGCGTCGTCTATCATGCGCCGTCATGGCTAGTCCGGATCCCCGCGTGCGGGGCCTGCCGAGCGCCCCCGCGGGGAAGCGGAAGTCGACCGTCCGCGAGTATGCGGAAGCGCTCGTCGTCGCCCTGCTCCTCGCGCTCGTCGTCCGGACGTTCGTCGTGCAGGCGTTCAAGATCCCGTCCGGCTCGATGCTCCCGACGCTCCAGATCGGCGACCACATCCTGGTCAACAAATTCGTCTACGGGGCGCGTCTCGAGATCCCGCTGACGCAGATCTCGCTCGGCCGGCTGCCCGGCCTGCGGAAGCCGCGTCCGGGCGACGTGATCGTCTTCATCTGGCCGAAGGACCGCTCGAAGGACTTCATCAAGCGCGTGATCGCGGTCGAAGGCCAGACGATCGAGATCCGCAACCGGCAGGTGCTGATCGACGGCCGGCCGTGGGACGACCCGCACGCGACGCACGTCGAGCGGCGCGCCCCAGGGGCCGACAGCTACGGCCCCTTCACCGTCCCGCCCGACCACGTGTTCGTGATGGGCGACAACCGCGACCAGAGCTACGACTCCCGCTTCTGGGGGCCGGTGCCGATCGCCGACATCAAGGGGGAGGCACTCATCATCTACTGGTCGTGGGACGGGCCCGACCAGTGGGTGCGCTGGGAGCGCATCGGGCGGCTCGTCTACTGACCTGGTCGCGGGCTCAGCGCCCGCGCGCGAGGAGCTCCGCGAGCGCCGCGTTGAAGGCGTCCGGCTCTTCGAGGTGCGGCGTGTGCCCGCTGCCCTCGAACGCGACGAGCTTCGCGCCCGGGATGTGCGTCGCGAGGTACTCGCCGCCGGCGAACGGGAGGAGGTCGTCGTGACGCCCGTGGAGGACGGCGGCCGGAACCCGCAGCGCCTTCAGGTGCGGGCGCAGGTCCGCCGCGAACAGGCCCTCGGCGGCCGCGCGCGCGACCGCGGGAGGCGTCTTCTGCATCTCGGTCGCCGCCCACGTCGCGTGGAGCGACGCGGCGCCGTCCTTGAAGCAGCGTGCGGCGAAGGCGCGGACGTAGCCGCGGAAGTCCGCGTCGATGGCCTCCAGCACGGCGGCCGCCGTCTCCGGCTTCGCGAGCGGGTTCTTCGGGTCGGTGAGCGCGCCCGGCGTCGTCCCGACGAGCCCGAGCGCGCTCGCGCGCTCGCCGAGCCGCCGCGCGAGCTCCATCGCGACGACGCCGCCGAGCGACCACCCGACGACGGCGATCTTCGCCGTGCCGAGCGTCCGGACGAGGTGCTCGAGGTCGGCGGCGAGCTGCGCCGGCGTGTAGCCCGTGCGGGGACGCGAGGACTCGCCGTGGCCGCGGAGGTCGACCGTGACGACCGTGAAACGGTCGCGCAGCACGTGCACCTGGCGCGCCCAGAAGGTGCGGTTGCACATCCATCCGTGGATCAACAGGACCGGCGGACCGCTCCCCGCGCGGTCGTAGCGCAGCGAGAGGCCGGCGTGGGACAGGAACGGCATCGCGCGCTCGTACCGCACGGCCGTGGAGCGGGCAAGCGCGCGGCGGCGTGCTTGAACCCGCGCCGAGCGGCGACCATGCTGAGGGCGTGAGCTTCTCCGAGCCCTTCCCGCACACGGAGGTGGCCGTGCGGATCGCGGTGAGCCTCGGGGTCGGGCTCCTCGTCGGCCTCGAGCGCGAGTGGGCGCACAAGGAGATCGGCGTCCGGACGTTCGCCATCACGGCGCTCCTCGGGGCGCTCGCAACCATGCTCGATCCGTCGCTCCTCGTCGCGGCGCTGCTCGGCGCGCTCCTCCTCGTCGCCTTCGTCAACGTGCAGAGCCTGCTGCGCGACCGTTCGCTCGAGCTGACGACGTCCGTCGCGCTCCTCGTCACGCTGCTCCTCGGCGCGCTCACCGGCCTCGGCCACTTCTTCACGGCCGTCACGTCCGCGATCGCGATGACGATGCTCCTCGCGTGGAAGCTCGAGCTCGCCCGCTTCGCCGGCGATCTCCAGCCGGAGGAGATCCGCAGCGCGGTGCTCCTCGGCCTCCTGAGCTTCGTCATCTACCCGCTGCTGCCGGATCGGTTCGTCGATCCGTGGGCGCTCCTCAACCCGCGCGAGGCGTGGGTGATGGTGGTCGTGATCGCGGGCATCGGGTTCGGGAACTACTGGCTTCTCCGGCTCTACGGTCCGCGCGGGACGTACTACGCGGCCTTTCTCGGCGGCCTCGTGAACAGCACCGCCGCGACGGCCGAGCTCACCCGCGCCTTCGACGGGAAGTCGGGGACCGCGAGCCTCGCCGTGCCGGTGCTGCTCGTCACGGTCGTCGCCATGTTCGCACGCAACCTCCTCATCCTCGCCATCTTCGCGCCCGCGGCCGTCCGCCTGGCGGCGCCGCCGCTCGCGACCATGGCGCTCGCCGTCTCGGCCTGGGTGTGGCTGCGCGCGGACCGCGCCCGGATGCGGACCCTCCAGCTCGGCCTGTCTTCGCCCGTGTCGCTCGGGCGCGTGCTCGGCTTCGCCGTGATCTTCCTCGTGATCGCGTCTGCCGGCACGCTCGTGCAGCGGTACTTCGGCGGCCTCGGCTTCCTGCTCCTCAGCGCGGTCGGTGGGGTCGTGAGCAGCGCGAGCACGACGGCGACCGCGGCCGCCCTCGTCGTGGCGCGCCGGATCACCCCCGAGACGGCGGCCGTCGCCGCCGTGCTCACCTCCGTGGCGAGCGCGTTCGCGAACCTCCCCGTCGTGTACTGGGGCACGAAAGACCGCGGCGTGCTGCGCGGGCTCGCGGGCAGCTCGACGGCCGTCGTGCTCCTCGGCCTCGGGGTGCTGGCGCTCGCCTGGCGCGGGTGGTGAGCCCGAGGCACCCGCGCGCGCCGTTTCGCGCCGGCGTCGGCGGTGCTAAGCAGGACGCGATGCCGTGGCGCTTCGCGAACCGCGTCGCCGTCGTGACCGGCGGCGCCTCCGGCATCGGGGCCGCGACGGCGCGGGCGCTCGCCGCCGAGGGCGCCGCCGTCGTCGTCGTCGACGTCGACGAGGCGCGGGGCGCCGCGGTGGCCCGCGAGATCGGCGGCGAGAGCCTCGGCGTCGACGTCGCCGACGGCCCGGAGCTGACCCACGCGATCGGGCACGTGGGCCGCGCGCACGGGCGGCTCGACGTCCTCGTCACGAGCGCGTTCGCGGCGTCGTTCGGGTCGATCGAGAGCCTCGGGCGCGCCGAGTGGGACCGGACGATCGCGGTGACGCTGACGGGCGTGTTCACGGCGCTCCGCGCCGCCGTGCCCTTCATGCGCGAGCGCGGGTACGGCGCCGTCGTGAACGTCGCGTCCGTGTCCGGGCTCGCGGGCGATCGGGGCCTCTCGGCGTACAACGCGGCGAAGGCCGGCGTCGTGAACCTGACGCGCGCGGCCGCGCTCGAGCTCGCCGCCGCGGGCATCCGCGTGAACGCGGTCTGCCCCGGCCTGGTCGACACGCCGGCGCTTCGCCGGGCCCTCGCGCGCCTGCCCGCGGACGAGGCGCCGGTCCGCGCCGCCGTGCCCGCCGGACGCTTCGGGCGCGCCGACGAGGTCGCGCGGGCGATCTGCTTCCTCGCCTCCGACGACGCCTCGTACGTGACGGGGGCGACCCTCGTCGTCGACGGCGGCCTCACCGCCGCGACCGGCATTCCGGATCTCGTCCCGGGGACCTGAGCGATGAACGAGTACGACCGCGTGCGCGGGGAATGGCAGTCGGTGGCCGCGGGCTGGCGGCGGTGGGAGCCGCTCCTCCAGTCCTTCACCTGGCCGATCGCCCTCCGGATGGCGGGCGCGGCGGGCATCGCGGCCGGGCAGCGCGTCCTCGACGTCGGCTGCGGCATCGGCGACCCGACGCTCCAGGTCGCCGTGCTCGTCGGCCCGCACGGGCGCGTCGTCGGGATCGACGTCGCGGAAGACATGGTCGCGACCGCGCGCGACCGCGCGGCGGCGCTCGGCCTCGCGCACGTCGAGTTCCGTGCGGCCGACGTGCTGAGCGAGCCCTTCGCGCCCGAGTCGTTCGACGCGGTCCTCGGCCGCTGGAGCCTCAACTACGTCGCCGACGTGCCGGGGGCGCTCGCCCGGCTGCGCGCGGCGCTCGTCCCCGGCGGGCGCATCGCGCTCGCGGCGTGGGCGCCGCCGGCGGTGAACCCGTGGATCACGGTGCCGATGGACGCGACCGCGCGCATCCGCCCGCTCCCGCCCGTCGACCCGGCGGCCCCCGGCGGCTTCCACCTCTCCGAGGACGGCGCCCTCGCACGCGCGCTCGTCGGGGCGGGCTTCCAGGCGGTCGGGCAGGAGCGCGTCCAGCTCTCGCTCTTCGCGCGCGACCCGGCGGAGTACTGGACGATGATGGGCGACGTCGAGGGGCCGCTGGCGCCGCTCCTCGCGAAGCTCTCGGCCGAGGAGCGCGCGCGCGTCGCCCGCGACGTCGCGGACGGGATCGCGCGCTACCGCGTCGGCGACGTGTACCGGATCCCGGCCCAGGCGCAGCTCGCCTGGGGACGGGTGTAGCCGCTCCGCGTTCCGCGGCCAGCGATCCCGCCCGGCTTCCGTCGTCCCGCCGGCGCGCCTATCGCGGGCGCATGTGGCGGACCGTCCTCGTCGGGGCCGGTCTCCTCGCCGCGACGGCGAGCGGCACCGGCGCGCGCGGCATGCGCGACGCCGCCGACGCCGAGGCGCACCGCCGCGTGCAGGCGCGCCGGACCGCCGACTTGGGCGCCCTCGCGCGCGACGGCGTCGCGTTCGGCGCGGCCTGCGCGGGCGGCGGCCGCCGCGATCCGCTCTGCGCGCCGCCGCGGTCCCTCAGCCCCGGAGGTCGAAGACGTTGAGCCGCCCCTCGGCCCGCACGCGGCCGCGGCGTCCGATCGGCTCCTCGCGCTCCATCGCCTCGAGGAGCGCCCGATCCCGCGGCGTGACGGCGACGAAGCGCCGGCCGTCCTCGAGCCGGCCGATCGCGATCCCGCGCTCGGGCGCCCCGTCGCGGCCGTGCGCGACGGTGTAGGTCTCGAGGACGGCCGGCCCCTCCGGCGCCTCGGCGATCTCGGGATGCGGGAGCGCGTCCACCCACGCCTGGAGCGCGGGGCCGCCGGCGCGGCGCCAGCCCGCGGGCGGCGGCGTCCCGGCGTAGAGGCCGAGCCCGTGCTTCGTCATGTTCCAGCCGAGCGCGTGCGCGAGCGCGAAGGCGTCGCGCTCCGCGCGGAGCCGATCGAGAAGCACGACGAGCGCGTGCGTCGTGTAGTCGTTCCCCGGCCCGCCGAACCAGGGGAGCGCCCCCGTCACGGTGAGCGGCCGCGGGTCGTCCGGCGAGAGCCCGAGCATCGCCGCGGAGAGGCGCGGAGCGATCGGGAAGCAGCTGTAGAGGTCGAGGAGGCGGATCTCGTCGAGCGCGACGCCCGCCGTCGCGAGGAGCTCCGCGGCCGCGCGCCGCATGCCGGGAAGGCTCACGTAGTCGACCCGGTCCTGCACGTACCAGAGCTCGGTCACGTCGACGCCGGCCCAGGGGTACATCCAGCGCGCGGGCGCGAGCCCGAGGCGGCGCGCGGCGGCCTCGCTCGCGAGGAGGAGCGCGGCGCCCTGGTTCACCTCGATGATCGCGTTCATGAACTTCGGGTACGGAAAGCCGATCATCCGGTTCTCGGCGGTCACCGTGTCGATCTCGGCGGCGCTCTTCCCGTCGCGGAACCACGCGTACGGGTTCTCGGCCGCGATCGCCGCGCAGCGGGCGCCGAACTGGGCGAGCTCGGCGCGGTGCGCCGCGATCGAGAGCCCGCGCGCGGCCCGCCACGCGTTCTCGAAGAGCGGATAGGTGTCGATCGGGCGCGCGGCGCCGTGGCGGATCTCGAGGTCGCTCATGCCGAACCGGCCGTCGCCCCAGAGCGGCTCCGTCCGCTCGCGCGGCGGCGTCCATTCGGGTGTCCGTCCGGCTTTGCCGAACGCGCGCATCGTGTGCCACGCCTCCGCGCCCGCCACGAGCGTCACCTCGCTCCGCCCCGCCGCGATGTCGTCGCAGAGGCGGTTCACGAGCGACTGCGGGGTGTTGCCGCCGATGTGCGTGTTGATCCGACGCCCCGGGCCGCAGCCCAGGCGGTCGGCGAGGAGGCCGGCCGCGTCGCCGTAGCTCCAGCAGATGACGTTCACGACGGCGACCGTGTCGACGGCCGCGAGGAGCGCCCGTCCGCCGCCGGCGTCGTCGGCGGCGCGCGTGGCCGCCTCGACCATGAGCGCGAGCGGCTCGCGGCCGGCGAGCGGGTCGGCCGGCCGGTCCGTCGTCTGGCCGCCGCCGACGACCACGGGGAGCGGGCGGGTCCGTTCCACTGGCATGTGCCATCCTCGCGTGGTACGCCGGACGACGCAAGGATTTCCGGCGCGATGCTCCGCACGACCATCTGCGACCTCTTCGGCACCGAGCACCCGGTCATTCTGGCCGGCATGGGCGGGGTGTCGATGGCGCCGCTCGTCGCCGCCGTCTCCAACGCGGGCGGCCTCGGCGTGATGGGCGCCGCGAACCTCTCCCCCGAGGGCCTCCGGGAGGAGATCCGCCGGACGAAGGCGCTCACCGACAAGCCCTTCGCGGTCGACCTCCTCGCGCCGCTCGAGGCGATGATCGAGCCGTTCCTCCCCGTGCTCTACGAGGAGGACGTGCGCATCTTCGTCGCGGGGCTCGCCGTGCCCGAGAAGCACGTCGCGGAGATGAAGCGCCGCGGAATGAAGATCATGGTGATGTGCGGGAAGGTCGCGCACGCGCTGCGCGCCGAGCGGGCCGGCGCCGACGTGGTGGCGGCGCAGGGGACGGAGGCGGGCGGCCACACGGGCGAGATCGGCACGTTCGCGCTCGTGCCGCAGGTGGTCGACGCCGTGCAGATCCCCGTCGTCGCGGCCGGCGGCATCACCGACGGGCGCGGCCTCGTCGCGGCGCTCGCGCTCGGTGCCGAGGGCGTCGTGGTCGGCACGCGCTTCATCGCCACGCCGGAGGCGACGGCCGCGCACGAGTACCGGGCGGCGCTCGTCGCCGCGCAGCAGGACGAGACGATCCGCACGCGCTGCTACAGCGGGAAGCCGCTCCGGTCGCTCAAGAACCCCTACATCGCGGAGTTCGAGGCGCATCCGGAGACGATCAAGCGCTTCCCCGAGCAGCTCGTCCTCTCCGCGCAGCGCCGCGTGATGGCGTACTGGGAGGAGCACGCCGACCGCGCGCGGACGTGCATGCCGGCGGGGCAGGGCGTCGGCTCCTTCCGCGAGATCAAGCCGGCCGGCGAGGTGCTGCGCGAGATCGTCGCGCACGCCGAGCAGGTGCTCGCGCGCCGCCCCTTCACCGCGCGCTGAGCGTCAGCCCGACGCGGCGCGGTCGCGGGGGGCGGGAGCCGGCGTCACGACCGCGGGCTCCGCGTGGTACTCCTCGCGGTAGATGTCGAGGAACGAGAGGAGGATCGCGAGGATCACGGGCCCGACGAAGACGCCGAGGAAGCCGTAGACCACGAGCCCCCCGAGGATCGCCAGGAGGAGGGGAAACGTCGGGAGGCGCGCCTGCCCGCCGATGAAGAGCGGCTTGATCAGGTTGTCGACCGAGGAGACGATGCCGGCGCCCCAGAGGGCGAGGAAGACCGCCGCGCCGGTATGGCCGGTGAGCGCGAGGTAGACGGCCGCGCTGCTCCAGATGAGCGCCGGGCCGGCGAGCGGGAGGAACGACGCGAGCCCGGTCAGGAAGGCGAGGAAGAGCGCGAAGGAGAGGCCCGCGAGCGCGTACCCGAGACCGGCGAGGCACCCCTGGAGGACCGCCGTCAGGACCATGCTCTGCACGACCGCGGTGAGCGTGGTCGTGAAGCGCGCGAAGATGGCGTCCTTGTAGCCGCGCTCCATCGGGATCAGGTCGCGGAGCCCGCGCGCCATCCCGTCGCCGTCGCGGAGGAAGAAGAAGAGGGCGACGAGCATCAGCAGGAAGCGCCCGAGCGTGCCGAGCGCGTTCCGCGCGATCGCCGTCGCCTGGCCGACGATCTGGTCCGAGATCCAGCTCGTCGCCCGGAGGGCGATGTCGGAGAGGTCGATCGAGAGCGAGCCGGCCATGGGTGCGACGGTGTGCCAGAGCCCGCCCAGGCGCGAGGCGCGGAGCCGCTCGACGAGCGCCTGCGTCGCGCCCGGCTCGAGCGCGTCTTTGAGCCAGCCGTACGCCGCCGCCGCCTGCCGCACGAGGAGCGATCCCAGGTAGATGGAGGGGAGGATCGCGAGCACGGTGATCGCGAGGACGAGCATCCCGGCCGCGATCGAGCGCCGGCCGCCGAAGGTCCGCGTCAGCCGGTTCGCGAGCGGGAAGAAGACGAGCGCCAGGATCGCGGCCCACGCGAGCGGCCCGGCGAACGGCAGCACGAAGCGATACAGCTCGTGCAGCAGGAAGAGCAGCACGACGAAGAAGAACGCCGCGAAGAGCTGTTCCCGCGACACGCGCGCGCACTCTAGCGGGCGCGGATGGCGATCTCAAACGGGAGCGCGCGCGCCGGCCTTCGTGGCGTCGCTGCAAAATCGCCTTGACACGCCGGCAGGGGATTGGTACCCGGTTTGCCTTTACAGATGAACGACTTAGGCACGTAGCTCAGTGGGAGAGCGCTTCCTTGACACGGAAGAGGCCGGCGGTTCAATCCCGCCCGTGCCTACCATGTTCGTGCCGCCCGGATCGGCGCACGCCCTGAATCCTTCCGGTACCCCATAGCCCTCGATGGCCGAGATCAACGTCACGTTCGAGGACGGCGCCGTCGAGCGCTTGCCGCGAGGGATCTCGGCGGGCGAGGCGCTGCGCGCGCACGCGAACGGCGCCGCGCGGAGGACGGTCGCGCGCGCGGTCGCGGCGCGGGTCGAGCGCGGCGCGGCGACGATCGTCGATCTCGCGCGGCCGCTCCTCGAGGACTGCCGGCTCGCGCCCGTCGCGCCGGAGTCCGCCGAGGGCCTCGAGGTGATCCGCCACTCGACCGCGCATCTCATGGCGCAGGCGGTGAAGCGGCTCTTCCCGGCCACCGAGATCACGATCGGCCCGGTGATCGAGAACGGCTTCTACTACGACTTCAAACGGCCCGAGGGTTTCACGCCCGAGGATCTCGCCCGCATCGAAGAGACGATGCGGGCCATCGTCGAGGAGGACCTGCCCGTCCGCCGCGAGGAGATGAGCCGCGCCGAGGCGATCCGCCTCTTCCGGGAGATGGGCGAGCACTACAAGGTGGAGATCATCGAGGGCATTCCCGAGCCCACGGTGTCGCTCTACCGGCAGGGCGAGTTCGTCGACCTCTGCCGCGGCCCGCACGTCCCGTCGACCGGGCGCATCCCCGCCTTTCGCCTGACGAGCGTCGCCGGCGCGTACTGGCGCGGCGACGCCCGCAACGAGCAGCTCCAGCGCATCTACGGGACGGCGTGGGCGAGCGCCCGCGACCTCGAGGCCTACCTCGCCCGGCTCGAGGAGGCGAAGCAGCGCGATCACCGGCGGCTCGGACTCGCGCTCGACCTCTTCTCGCTCCACCCGATCGCGCCCGGCTCGCCCTTCTTCCATCCGAAGGGCGCCGTCGTCTACAACACGCTCGTACGGTACATCCGCGGGCTCTACGCCCGCTACGGGTACACCGAGGTCATCACGCCGCTCGTCTACAAGACCGACCTCTGGAAGACCTCGGGGCACTACGACGCCTTCCGCGACGAGATGTTCCTCATCTCGATCGACGAGGAGGAGTACGGCGTGAAGCCGATGAACTGCCCGGGCCACTGCTACCTCTACGGCACGGGGAAGCACTCCTACCGCGACCTGCCGATCCGCTTCGCCGACTTCAGCCGCCTCCACCGCTTCGAGCCGTCGGGGACGCTCGCCGGGCTCACGCGCGTCCGCTCGATGACGCAGGACGACGCCCACATCTTCTGCACCCCCGAGCAGGTGGACACGGAGCTCGCGCAGTTCATCGCGATGACGCGCGAGGTCTACGGTGCCTTCGGCTTCGAGCGCATCGAGGTGACGGTGCAGACGCGCCCGGAGAAGTTCCTCGGACGCATCGAGCTCTGGGACGCGGCCGAGGCGTCGCTCGAGGGCGCGCTCGAGCGGGCGGGGTTCGCCTATCGCGTGCTCCCGGGAGAGGGCGCCTTCTACGGGCCGAAGATCGGGTTCGACTTCCGCGACGTGCTCGAGCGCGTCTGGACGCTCGCGACGGTCCAGATCGACTGCGCGATGCCGGAGCGGTTCGGGCTGCGCTACGTGACGCCCGAGGGGAGCGAGGCGACGCCGGCGATGATCCACCGCGCCGTCCTCGGCTCGATCGAGCGCTTCATCGCCATCCTCCTCGAGCACACGGCCGGGAAGCTGCCGCTCTGGCTCGCACCGGTGCAGGTCCGCGTGCTGCCGGTGAGCGAGAAGGCGGCCGACTGGGCGGCGCGCGTCGCGGAGGCGTGCCGCGCCGCCGGACTCCGCGCGGAGGCGGACGTCCGCAACGAGAAGCTCGGCTACAAGGTCCGCGAGGCGCAGCTCGAGAAGATCCCGTCGATCGTCGTGGTCGGGGAGCGCGAGGCGAACGCGGGGACGGTCACGCCGCGGGGCGAGGGTCCCGCCGGCGAGCCGGTGCCGCTCGATGCGTACGTCGCTCGCACCGCGGCGGCCGCCCGCATGCCCGGAGGTGCCGTATAGCCAAGGTCGAAGACAAGATCCGCGTGAACGCGCAGATCCGCGCGCGCGAGGTGCGCGTCATCGCCGACGACGGGGCGCAGCTCGGCGTCATGCCGCCGCAGGACGCGCTCCGCCTGGCGCAGCAGAAGGAGCTGGACCTCGTCGAGGTCGCGCCCACCGCGAACCCGCCGGTCTGCCGCATCATGGACTACGGCAAGTACCGGTACATGCAGAAGAAGAAGCAGCAGGAGTCACGGAAGAAGTCGAGCGCCGTCGTGCTGAAGGAAGTGAAGGTCGGCGCCATGACGAGCACGCACGACGTCGACTTCAAGGTCGGCCACATCCGCGACTTCATCAGCGAGGGCCACCGGGTGAAGGTGTCCGTCTTCTTCCGCGGTCGGTCGATCACGCACCCCGAGCTCGGCAAGGCGATGCTCGACCGGATCGCCGAGAAGGTCGCCGACGTCGCGACCGTCGAGCAGCCCGCCCGCCTCGAAGGCCGCAGCATGTCGATGATGCTGGTGGCGAAGTAGGAGACCCGATGCCGAAGATCAAGACGAACCGCGCCGCCGCCAAGCGTTTCAAACGGACGGCCAAGGGCAAGGTGAAGCGCCGCCGCGCGTATCTGCGTCACATCCTGTCGACGAAGACCCGCAAGCAGAAGCGGCGCCTCGGCAAGAGCGCCCTCGTCGACAAGACGAACGAGAAGACGTTGAAGCGCCTTCTCCCGTACCTCTAGAGGAGTCCGAGCGATGCCACGCGCGAAGGGCGGGCCGAAGACCCGCCGCCGACACAAGAAGACGATGAAGCTGGCGAAGGGGTTCGTCGGCGGCCGGCGGAAGACGTACCGCCAGGCGCGCGAGACCGTCGAGCGCGGCCTCACCTACGCCTACCGCGACCGCAAGGCCCGCAAGCGCGACTTCCGCGCGCTCTGGATCACCCGCATCAACGCGGGCGCGCGCGCCAACGGGCTCTCCTACAGCCAGCTGATCGCCGGCCTCCGCCGGGCCGGCGTCGAGGTCGACCGGAAGATCCTCGCGGCGCTCGCGGTCGACGACCCGGCGGCATTCGCCGAGATCGCCGGGCTCGCCCGCACCGGCGTCGCCGCCGCGGGCTAGGAGGTCGCCCGATGCGGGCGGAGCTCGCCGCTCTGCGCGAAGCGGCGCTCTCGGCGATCGCTGCCTGCCGCACGGAGGCGGAGCTCGAGGCGGTCCGCCTCGAGTACCTCGGCAAGAAGGGCTCGCTCACGACGATCGTGCGCGGGCTCCGCGACGTGCCGGCCGAGGAGCGGCCGGCCGTCGGCGCGCTCGTGAACGACGCGAAGCAGGCCGTCGAGGCCGCGCTCACGGGCGCGGGCGACCGGCTCCGTCGCGAGCGGCTCGCGCGCAGCCTCGCCGAGGAGCGGATCGACGTGACGCTCCCCGGGCGCGCCCGCCCGCGCGGCCGCGTCCACCCGCTCCGCGCGCTCGAGGACGAGATCGTCGACGTCTTCGTCTCGATGGGGTTCGAGGTGGCGGACGGCCCCGAGATCGAGGACGACTACCACAACTTCGGCGCGCTCAACTTCGAGCCGGACCATCCCGCCCGCGACATGCAGGACACGCTCTTCATCGACGCGGGCGACGACGTGCTCCTCCGCACGCACACCTCGCCCGTGCAGATCCGCGTCATGCGCGCCGAGCGCCCGCCGCTCCGCTACGTGATGCCGGGGACGGTCTACCGCCGCGACCCCCTCGACCCGACGCACTCGCCGATGTTCCAGCAGGTCGAGGGCCTCATGGTCGACGAGCGCGTGAGCTTCGCCGACCTGAAGGGGGTCCTCACCCATTTCCTCCGCCGGCTGTTCGGCCCCGAGACGGCCGTGCGCTTCCAGCCGACCTTCTTCCCCTTCACCGAGCCGAGCGCTCAGATCGACGTCGGCTGCGTCGCGTGCACGACGGCGGCGGGCACGCCCGATCCGACGTGCCGGGTCTGCCGCGGGCGGGGCTGGCTCGAGACGATGGGCGCCGGGATGGTCCACCCGAACGTGTTCCGCGCCGTCGGGTACGACCCCGAGCGCGTGCAGGGCTTCGCGTTCGGCATGGGCGTCGACCGCCTCGCCATGCGCCGATACGGCGCCGACGACCTCCGCCTCTTCTACGACAACGACCTCCGCTTCCTCGGGCAGTTCGGCGGCTGATGCGGGTCCCCCTCTCGTGGCTCGCGGAGTTCGTCACCTGGCGGGGCCCGACCTCCGCGCTCGTCGACCGCCTCACGTTGGCCGGGCTCGAGGTCGCGTCGGTCGAGGAGGTCGGGCGGCTCGACGCGCGCATCCGCGTCGGGCGGCTCGTCGAGGTCGCGCCGCATCCGGCGGCGGAGAAGCTCCGGGTCTGCCGCGTCGACGTGGGGGACGGTGCGCCGATCGTCGTCGTGTCGGGCGCGCCGGGGCTCGCGGTCGGGCAGCGCGTGCCGGCCGCGCTCCCGGGCGCGCTCCTGCCGAACGGCGAGCGCGTCGCGGCCGTCCCCCTCCGCGGCGTCGAGTCGGCCGGGGTCCTCTGCTCGGAGACCGAGCTCGACCTCGGCGACGACGCCTCGCAGGTGCTCGTCCTCCCCGGCGACGCGACGCCCGGGACGCCGCTCGTCGAGTGGCCCGGCGTCGCCGACACCGTCCTCGACGTCGAGGTGACGCCGAACCGCGGCGACTGGCTCTCGATCCTCGGCGTCGCGCGCGAGATCGCGGCCGTCACCGGCACGCGGCTCCGCCATCCCCGCCCGCGGCCGCGCGAGGGCGGGCCGCGCGCCGGGAAGGACGTGCGCGTCGAGGTCGAGGCGAAGGACCTCTGCCCGCGGTACTGCGCCCGACTCGTGCGCAACGTCACGATCCGGCCGTCGCCGCTCTGGATGCGGCTCCGGCTCCGGCGCGCCGGCATGCGCGCGATCAACGCGGTCGTCGACGTGACCAACTACGTGATGCTGGAGCGCGGCCAGCCGCTCCACGCGTTCGACCTCGACCGGCTGGCGGAGCGCCGGATCGTCGTCCGGCGCGCGGCGCCCGGCGAGCGCATCACGACCCTCGACGGCGTCGAGCGCCGGCTCGAGCGCGACGACCTCGTCATCGCCGACGCCGTGCACGCGGTCGCGATCGCCGGCGTCATGGGCGGGGAGGACTCGGAGGTGACGGCGGCGACGCGCCACGTGGTGCTCGAGAGCGCGTGGTTCGCGCCGTCGAGCGTCCGGCGCACGGCGCGGCGGACGGGGATCGCGTCGCAGGCGGCCTACCGCTTCGAGCGGCGCGTCGACCCCGCGATGGTGCGGGAGGCGGTCGACGGCGCGGCGGTGTTGATCGCGCGCGCCGCCGGCGGGCGCCCCGCACCGGGGATCGTCGAGGACGACGACCGGACGCTCGATCGCGAGCCGCGGCCGATCCGCATCCGCACGCGCCGCACGGCGGCGCTCCTCGGCACCGGCTTCCCGCGCGGGGAGATCGCGCGCCGGCTGCGGGCCCTCGGCGCGCGGACCCGCCCGCAGGGCGACGCGCTGCTCGTGACGCCGCCCTCGTGGCGCGGCGACCTCCGCATCGAAGAGGACCTGATCGAGGAAGTCGCGCGCGTCGGCGGCTACGACGCGGTCCCCGTCACGCTGCCCGAGGTGCCGCTCTCGGACGGGACGCTCGGCCCGCTCCGCGCCTTCACGCGCCGCGTCCGCCGCCTCCTCGTCGCCGAGGGGCTCACGGAGATGGTGACGCTCGCGTTCACGGACGCGGCGACGAACGCACGCCTGTCGGGATTCGTCGGCCGGACGCTCGCGCCGCTCGCGGTGAAGAACCCGCTGTCGTCGGAGACGGGGGAGCTCCGCCGCTCGCCGCTCGCGGGGCTCGTCCGGTCGCTTCGGTACAACCTCGACCAGGGGGCGGCCTTCGTCGGCGCGTTCGAGCTCGGGAAGGGCTACGGCACGGACGCGAGCGGCGCGCGGCAGGAGCCCCGCGCGCTGGCCGTGCTCCTCGCGGGCGCGTGGCCGCCGGCGGGCGTCGAGCGCAGCGGGGCGCCGGTCGACTTCCTCGACCTGAAGGGCATCCTCGGAAACGTGCTCGCCGGCCTCGGCTTCGAGGCCGAGCGCGTCGGGTGGCGCCCGATGAGCGAGGTGGCGTTTCTGCACCCCGGCAAGGCGGCCGTCGTGGCCCTCGACGGCGAGGCGCTCGGCGGCGCCGGCGCGCTGCATCCCGAGGTCGCTCAGGCCTGCGATCTTGCAGGGGAAGTGTGGGTTGCCGAGCTTGACTTGGAGAAGCTCGCTCACTATGTACCGGCGCGCGTCACGCTGAAGCCCGTGCCGCGCTTTCCGTCGGTCACGCGCGACCTCGCGGTGATCGTCGAGGAGCCGTTCTACGCAGGCGACATCGTCGAGGAGGTCCGCGCGTTGGCCGAGCCGCAGATCGAGTCGATTCGATTGTTCGACTGCTACCGCGGCGCACCGATCCCGGCCGGCAAGAAGAGCCTCGCGTACTCGATCGCCTACCGAAGCCTCGAGCGCACGTTGACGGACGACGAGGTGAACCGGCTGCATGCGGCGGTGCTCGACCGCCTGCGGAAGCGGTTCCGACTCGAGTTTCGCATGTGAGGCACGCACGATGACCATGACCAAGGCCGACATCGTCGAGCGCATCTACGAGAAGGTCGGCTTCTCGAAGAAGGAAGCGACGGAGGTCGTCGAGGCGATCTTCGAGCTCGTGAAGAAGCGGCTCGAGCGCGGCGAGAAGGTGAAGATCTCCGGCTTCGGGAACTTCGTCGTGAACGAGAAGCGGCCGCGGAAGGGCCGCAACCCGCAGACGGGCGAGGAGATCGTCATCTCGGGTCGTCGCGTGCTCACCTTCAAGGCGAGCCAGGTCCTCAAGAAGACGATGAGCGATGGGGGCCCGCCCGCCGCCTCCACCGGGAGCGAGGGCCCATGAGCGCGTCCCCGCCGGTGGCGCTCCCCGACAAGCTCTACTTCAAGATCGGCGAGGTCGCGAAGCTGGTCGGCGTGAAGCCGTACGTGCTCCGCTACTGGGAGACGGAGTTCTCGATCCTCCGTCCCGGCAAGACCCGCTCCAAGCACCGTCTCTACCGCCGCAAGGACGTCGAGACGCTGCTCGAGATCCGGCGGCTCCTCTACGCGGATCGGTACACGATCGAGGGCGCGAAGCGGCGGCTCCGCGAGGCGGGAAGGCCGGCAGAGCCGGCCCCATCGTCCGAGGACGCGGCGGCGGCGCTCGCGCGCGTCCGCGCCGAGCTCCTCGACGTCTACCGCCTGCTCGACGCCGGGGAGCCCGGCGGGCTCACGATCGGCGAAGGCGGCGAGCGGTAGCGGCTACCGCACGCCGCTCGTCCGCTTCGTCCGCAGGTGGAGCCGGTAGACCTTCTTCGCGGTCGGCGTCGGCCCGCTGCCGTCGAGGCCGCACTCCGCGAGGCGCCGCCGCTTCCATGCGAGCAGCGCGGCGCGGAGCGCCGAGGGGTCGATGCCGAGCGTCTCGCAGACGTTGTTGAAGGAGAAGGGCCAGTCGTAGTCGACCGCGCGGATCCATTCCTCGGCCTGGCGCGAGAGGAGGCGCGGGTTCGAGCGCGGGTTCCGGAGGTGCTCCTGGAAGCAGCGGATGCCGTCTTCGAGGACGGCGAGCATGAGCGCTTTCTCGCCTGAGATGTAGCTGTCGCGGCGCGCGCCCTCGAAGAACTGCTCCGGGAGCATGACGTCGGGGCCGAAGAGGTCGGCGAGGCTCTCGGGATCGCGGGGCCCGCGGGGCGCCTCGGCGGGGATCGCCGGCGCCTCGTGCAGCGGTCTCGCGGCCGTCTCTCCGAAGGTGTTCGCCATGCTCGTGCTCTCCTCCGGGCGGCTGCAGATGCAACCGCCGCGCCAGAGGGATATCGACCGCCGGTGCTCGGCGCGTGAGGGTGAGCGGGTGTCGTGTGCAAAACGGTGCGCGGCGATTTTGACACCCGAGCCGCATGGCGTCACGCACGTGTCAAGAAGCTGGCAAGCTATCAGGCGGTCCGCCACGCCGGGGGGCGGGACGCGCGCCTCGGGGCGGCCGGCGTCCCGCGCGGCGCGACTGCCGATTGACTCGCGGCGGGGGCCTCCCTAAGAAGGTGGCCGCGCCGGACGCCGAGCGTCCGGCGGCTCGAGAAGCGCCGGGGCGTGGCGCAGCCAGGTAGCGCACTCGCTTGGGGTGCGAGTGGTCGGCCGTTCGAATCGGCTCGCCCCGATGTCCCGTGCCGGGGGGCGGCAGAAAATCGCCGTCCCCTGGCGCGCGCTCCGCGCCGCGCCCGTCGCTTGCGGCCGGGCGTTCGCGGT